>NZ_WVUG01000012.1 GCF_017614965.1 Streptomyces griseorubiginosus
GCCCTGCGCAACGACCGCTACCAGCTCGGCACCCGACTCGAATGGGCCGGCTTCGGGCGCCTGATGTCCAACGTGTGGATCACACCCGGCCGCGTCGACGCCTCCGCCATCCTCGACTACGCCGACCCCGCCGAAGGACAACCGGCCGCCTTCGAAGCCGTCGCCATCACCCCCACCGACATCGCCTCCCTCATCGCACGCGTCTGGGACATGGCCGCCCTGCGACAGGCCCACGAGACCTTCCTGCGCCGCTGGGAAGCAGTACAGCCGACTACCGACAACCAACTGCCCCAACTGGTCGAACTCTTCGACACCTGGGGAGACCTCCTGCGCGCCGACCCCGGACTCCCCACCGAACACCTCCCGCCCGACTGGCCGGCGACCCGATCCGCCCACGAGTTCCACCGACTGCGAGACGCCTTGTGGCGCGGGGCACGCGACGAACTGACCAGGCTGCATCCCCGGCCGACACGCGACTGAAGAGGGCGGGTGGGGTGCAGGCGGACAACGAATTCGCCGGGGACGGCGTTGCGCCTGCCGAATGCCTCGGCCTGGTCCGCGCCCATGTACCGGGCACCTGCCCGGGTGGCGACGTCGAGGAGTTCGTCCAGGTCCTCGCCGAGTGTCACATCGCCGCGCACCTCGACGTAGGCGAAGGGCGGATTGTCGTCGGAGACGCAGAGCGAGGCACGGAGGTTGCGGCGCAGGTTGCGCGCCTTGGCCGTGGCACCGCCGGTGGTGAACAGGAAGTCCGCGCCGTCGAAGACGTACCAGACGGGATGAATGTTCGGGGTGCCTTCGGCCTCGACCGTGGCGAACTGTCCGGTGTGCGCGCCGCGGGTGACGAAGGCGTGCCATTCCTCGGTCGACATGATGTGCATCGGGGGAGATCCTCGTCCTTGGGGGTTGCAGGTCTGTGGTCGTTCGGCGGTCATCCAGGGCGGCGGTTGCGCGGCACCGTGTCCAGGACGAGGTGGTAGGAGTGGTCGACGAGTTCGGCGACCAGGTCCGCGGTGATGCCCCGGCCGGCTCCCACGGAGATCCAGTGCCGCTTGTCGAGGTAGCGGCCCGGAGTGATCGAGGCGTACCGGCCCTGCAGCAGGCGCCCGTGCTCAGGTTCTGCCTTCAGGGTGACGATGAGTTCGTCCGGGTCGTCCGTGACGATCAGGAAGACCTTGCCCGCCACCTTGTAGACGTCCAACTGCTCGGTGAACGGGCGTCCGTGGCCGGTACCGGGCAGCGCGAGCGCAGTGCCGCGGGCGGTGTCCTGGAGCTGCTCGCCGCTGAGGGACATGACGCGGGTCAGGCGCTGCGGCCGTAGGTGTGCGGGTCGACGGGTTGCCGAGACTTGGGGAGCCGGCTGACCACGAGACGGTAGGACTCCATCACGAGCTCCCTGACCAGCTGCTGGTCGATCGCGTCGCCGCCCTCCAACGTGATCCAGTGCTTCTTGTTCATGTAGTAGCCGGGGGTGATGTTCGCGTTCTGCTCCCGCAGGGCCTCGGCCTCTGCGGGATCGGACTTGAGGATCACGACAGGGCGTCCGGGAACCTCGGTCATCAGCATGAAGACCTTCCCGCTCACCTTGTAGACCTCCCAGGCATCGCCGAAGGGGTGCTCCAGGCCGGCCCCGGGCAGTTCCTCGGCGCATTCGGCCGCGGTCTTCTGCAGCGTCGGTCCGTTCATGGTCGTACCTTCCTCGATCAATGTCAGTTCACAAGCCCGCGAGCCGGGGCACCGTGGGGCTGTCTCCGGCATGGTCAGCACGGACGGCAGGGGCGCCGCAGCAGTCGCACCGCCGGTCCGGCACCGGCAAGCCTCATCCTTTCGCCGAAGCAGACGATCCGGACGGTAGGCTGCGGTCACATGATGGTCGACAAGCGACATCCCTCGCGATCCGAGCGAGGTACCTCCGGCAATTCCTCGTCGCGGTCCGACTCCATCGCACGGGCCGATCCCGCCTCCATCCCGCTGTACGGCTTCCAGCCCCCGGTGGGGACCCCGTACGGCCTGGAAGTGACCACCGTCGAGGACTTCCACGCCCACCACGACGACTGGCCGTGGAACCCGCCCCGTCCGGGCCGGGCCACTTTCCACTATCTGATCCTGGTCACACACGGCGTCCTGTGGCACGACGTCGACCACGTCACACACACCGTCGCCCCCGGCCAGTGGTTGTGGGTGCGGCCCGGGCATGCGCAGTGCTGGCACGACCCCAGCACCGCCCGCGGCCTCTTCGTCCTGTTCGAGCCGGAGGTGCTCCGGCCCGATACCGCCCGCATCCTGGCTCCCCTCACCTCACACGACGCCCCTGCCGTCCTGACCCCGCACGCCGATGACGCCCTCTGGCTGGAACGGACCGCGCGTCAGCTCCTCGAAGAACACCGTGCACTGGGACGTCGCCCGCTCGCGGCCCATCACGCACTGCGGCGCAGTCTTCTCGAAGCGCTGCTCCTGCGCCTGGCCCACTCACCAGGTGTCTCAGGACCTCCGACCGATTCCGATGCGGCCTCCTCAGGGAGCGGCCCCCGCTCCGCGCCCCTGGGCGTCGCCGGGCGCCGCCCCGTCTACGAACGGTTCCTGGACGCCCTGGAGCTGCACTTCCGTGAGCTGCACCGCGTCGACGACTACGCCCAGTTGCTCGACTGCTCGGTGCGCACCCTCAGCCGAGCTTCCCGGTCCGCCACCGGCAAGGGAGCACGGGAGGTCATCAACGAGCGACGGCTGCTCGAAGCGCGCCGTCTCCTCGGCCCTGCCGGGTGGACGGCCCACGCGGTTGCCGCCCACCTCGGCTTCACCGACGCGGCCAACTTCGGCCGCTTCTTCCGCCACCACACCCGCCTCACCCCCGCCGCCTACGCGGCTCGTCAGGCGGCCGCCGAATCCTGACCACGGGCACGTGACCGACTACGCGCAGGCGGACCGCTGGACCGGGGGTGTTACCAGCGAAGGAAGCCCGGGCTCGAGCCGAGCTGTGATCCGAGTTCAAACCCTCATCAGTCCCCTGTCGGCGCTGCGTCGATGAGTCCGAAGGAGTCGCCGAACAGGACGACATCGGCGGATCCCGCGGCGTCGTCATAGCCTGCCAACTGCTTGCGCAGCACGAGCCGGGAGGCGATTCGAGGCAGGTCCCGTCCAGTCCGGGGACGGAGAGGGTGCTCTTCGCTGTCAGGACAGCCCCGACGCCCGGAGCACTGCCTCGACCGTCTCGTCGTCGATGTGATGTCCCAGGCGCTGCATGACTCCCGCTCCGTGGCGGAGAGTTCCGTGTTCGAGGGAGCGGCGGACACCCGTGTCGAGCTCGTGCCAGAGCATCGGGTTGGCGGTGAGGACTCGGGGGTCGATTTCCAGGGTGTGTCCGTGGGTGTCCCGCAGGACAAGGTGGGAGGAGACACCGCCGTACTGGCGTACGGCTGTCAGGGCGTCGGTATGGATCACTCGCCTGCACCAGGGGGTTCGCACCGCCAGCCAGCCGCGGCCCGCGCTCATCCGTGGCGGCAGCAGCACCGCGCATAGGGCGGCTGACAGGGTGACCCACAGCAGGGCGCGGAGGGGGGTCAGGCTTGCCGCGTCCCAGTCGACCAGGAGGCTCATGGCGCAGAAGATCACGGCGCAGCTCACCGCGAGCCGGGCGCTGCCACGCCAGTGGCGGTCGCCGGCCGAGCCCGCCGGTCCGCTCCGTCGCATGGCGCTGACGCTAGGCGCTCGTATGAGGTCCGGCGACCGTCGCTAACGGGGTCCTAGCGCCGTACGGGCGAATCTTGACGGGTTTCTGACGCGGGACGTCAGCCGGTGTGCGCGGCCGGCCTGCGGGCGCGGTCCGGTTCCGCTTCGCCGAGGACTTCTCGGGTGACCGGGGCGACCTCGCCGGAGTGCACCGTCAGCCCTGCGGATTCGCGACCGTCGTCAAGGTCCCGTCAAACCCCGCTGAGCGGTCATCAGGAACCCGTCAATGGCAGCTGTCCGTGGCCTGATCCAGTCGCACACTCATCGGCGACGGGGGGACGGGCGACCGTCCGTGGTGTGACGTTGGAGGGACCGTGACTCTCACGGCCGGCACAGCGCAGGGTCAGGGGCCTCGGACCGAGGGGGAGACACCGCCAGGGCAAGAGGTGATCGTCCCGGTCGGCGGCAGGTCCGGGCCCCGCGGACCGGAGGGTTCGGGCGATCCGGGTCAGGTGCCGCGTCCGGCCCGCCAGACCCTGGCCGCGGGGGCCGCTCTGCGCCGCCGCTTCTGGGCCACCGTGCCCGCGCGGCTGCGCCTGCTGCGCGCGGCCTCGGTCCTGCCCGCCGCCGCCCTGGCGGTGCTGCTGACCGTCGCCGGCCTGGCCGCGAACGGTATGTGGGACGGGGTGGCCGGTCGCGACGCGCCGCGCACGATCAGCGCCGCCGACCTCGACCTCGCCCTGAACGACATGGACGCCCAGGCCGCCAACATCCTGCTGTCCAACGGCGATGCGGGTGAGGGCCGCCTGCGGACGCCGTACGAGAAGGCGCTCGGCGTCTACGGCGACGCGCGGCGCGAGATCGGGCACGATCTGCGGGACCTGGCCGTCGCCGCGCAGGGGGACCGGTCCGACGAGAAGACGGTCGAGAACCTGACCGACGACTTCGCCGAGTACCAGGAGCTCATCGGACGCGCCTTGGAGAACGACGGGCGTCCCGGCGGCAAGCCGTCGGCCCTCGTGGACTACCGCAGGGCCACCGACCTGCTGCGGAGCAGCCTGCTGCCCGACTCCCGCAGGCTGGTCTCCTCGAACGACAGGGCCTTCGACGCGCAGTACACGGCGGCTCGCTCCACCCTCTCCGGCCAACTCCTCGCCGTCGTCGCCCTCGGCCTGCTCCTGCTGGTCGCCCTCGGGGCCCTGCAGTGGTACCTGACCCGACGCTTCCGGCGCATCCTGAACCCGCCCCTCCTCGCCGCCACAGCGTGCGCGCTGCTCTCGGTGATCCTCGGCGCCCAGATGCCGGCCTCCTCGGAGGCGAACCTGCGGGGCGCCCGACGGGACGCCTTCGACTCCGTCGTGGCCCTCTCCCGGGCTCAGGCGATCGCCTACGACGCCAACGCCGACGAGAGCCGCTACCTCCTCGACCGGCAGCGCCGCGACCGGTACGCACAGTCGTTCCTCGCCAAGTCGCAGCAGCTGTACGGCCTGAAGGGTGCGACTCTCTCGTCGTACGACGCCGACCTCGCCACTACCTGGCAGGCGTACGAGTCCGATCACCACGACCTGCGGTTCACCGGCGAGTTCCGGAGGGAACTGGACAACATCACCTTCCCCGGCGAGCGGGCCGCAGCGGAACAGACGGTGCGGACGTACGCCGTCTACCAGCGCGACGACCGGAAGATACGGGCCCTGCTGGCCGCGGGGAAGGAGAAGGAGGCGGTCGAGTTCTGCATGGACTGGGAGCCGGGCACCTCCAACGCGCACTTCGGGGCGTGGATGGCGGCGCTGGACAAGGTGACGGACATCAACCGGCAGCACTTCGCGGCGTCCGTGCAGGCCGGACGCTCGGATGTGAGGACCGAACTGCCGTGGGAATGCGGTCTGTTGATCCTGGTCATCGCTCTCACCGCTCTCGGGCTGCGGCCCAGGCTGGCCGAGTTCCGCTAGGCGTCCGCCAGCCGGGCCTCCTCCAGGTCGAGGGAGCGCTGCAGCCGGCGGCGGGTGGTGTCGCTGATGCGGTGGGTGTCGTACAGCCGTTGCAGCTCCACCGTCTCGACGGCGATCAGGTCACGGCGCAGCTGGCGGTAGACCAGATCGGCGGACTCGGTCGCGACCACGGTGCCGTTCTGCTCCGTCAGGCGTTCGCGCGCGTCGTCGAGACGGGCGTTCAGACCCCGGCGCAGCCGGTCGAGGACCATGTCCGGTACGGCCTCCAGCTCCGCGAGCTCCTCCAGCCGGGCCAGGCCGGCGTGGGCGAGGTGGGAGCGGGCCTCGACCTCCTCGCGTTCGGTGTGGGCGGGCTCCAGGGCGATGCCGGAGCGGCGGACGACCGGGGCGAGAGTGAAGCCCTGCACGACGAGGGTGACGACCACGACCGAGGTGGTCAGGACGAGGACGAGCGGACGGTCGGCGAGCGGGGTGCCGTCTTGTGCGATCTCCGGGATGGACAGGGCGGCGGCCAGTGGCATCACACCCCGGGTGCCTGCCCAGGTCAGCACCACCGGGATCCGCCAGTTCATCCGGCCGACCGCGCCTTTGTGCTGGACGACCGCGGACAGCGGGGCGATCCACAAAAGCCGTACGGCGATGAGCGTGCCTGCGACGGCGAGGGCGTACAGGGGCCAGGCATGGTCGCCGTCGGGCAGGGCCCGCACCTCCGCCGGCAACGCCAGGCCGATGAGAGAGAACACCACACTCTCCAGCAGGAAGACCACTGTGCCGTACACCGCGTGCAGCTGGAGCCGGATACGGGCGGTGGTGAGCCGGTCGCCCCGGCCGCCGAGGACGACCCCGGCGACCACGCACGAGGTCACGCCTGAGGTGTGCGCGACCTCCGCCAGCAGGTAGGCGGCGTACGGGGTGACCAGGGCGATCACCGTCTCCAGGACCGGGTCCTCGGTGCGCCGCCGGATCAGGGTGATCACTCCGGCCACCGCGCCGCCGATCAGCGTGCCACCGCCCGCGAGGAGGAGGAACTGGCCGCCCGCCGCGCCCCAGTCGGCGGCCGCGGAGGCCACGGCGATGCCGGCCGCCACCCGCACCAGCACCAGCGAGGTCGCGTCGTTGAAGAGGCTCTCCGCCTGGACCAGCACCTGCACCTTCGGCGGCAGCGACAGTCGCCGCCCCAGCGCGGTGACCGCCACCGGATCGGTGCTGGCCAGAACCGCGCCCAGCACGAACGCCATCTGCCACGACAGTGGCGTCACCCACACCGCGACCGCGCTCACGGCGGCGGCCGAGGCCAGCACCAGCCCGATGGCGAGGATCCCGACCGGCTTCCACACCGCCCGCAGCTCGCGCCAGGGCATCTCCTCGGCGGAGGCGTACAGCAGGGGCGGCAGCACGACCAGGCCGATGACTTCGGGGCTGATCTCGATCTGCGGGGTGCCCGGCAACAGCGCCACCGCGAGACCGGCGACGACCAGCAGGGAGGGCGCGGGGATGCGCCAGCGGCGGGCGAAGGTGGCGACCACCGTGGCCAGCACCACGAGGGCGAGAACCGTACCGACGCTGCGCATGCCGTCCCCCTGGGGCTCTTCGGGAAACCGCCGTGGCTCCCGGCCGACCAGACTTCCCGGCACACCTGCCTTCACCCTATCGGGCCAGGTCACGTCAAGACAGTGTCAAGGTCTTCGGGCCCGGCGCCAAAGAAGCGCTAACAACCGCGCCGGCCGGCCCGTGCGGGGGCTTCCTTGGCAGGAGGGACCCCGGGGGACAGGGGAGTTGATCCAGTGAGCGGAGCGCGTCGGCGGCGATGAGTGACGTACGGCCCGGACGACTGAAGGTCTACCTCGGGGCTGCCCCGGGAGTCGGCAAGACCTACCGCATGCTCGACGAGGGACGACGCCGTGCCGCCCGCGGGGCGGACGTGGTGGTGGGCTTCGCGGAGTGCCACGGGCGCCGGCACACCGAGGCGATGCTCGACGGCCTGCAGAGCATCCCCCGGGCGTCCTGCGCCTACCGCGGCGCACTGTTCGAGGAGATGGACCTCGCCGCGCTGCTCGCCCGGCGCCCGCAGGTGGCGATCGTCGACGAGTTCGCGCATACCAACGTGCCCGGCGACGGCCGCAACGCCAAACGCTGGCAGGACATCGAGGCACTCCTCGACGCCGGCATCGACGTGATCACCGCGCTGAACATCCAGCACCTGGAATCCCTCAACGACGTGGTCGAGAAGATCACCGGAGTGCCGCAGCACGAGACCCTGCCCGATGAGGTCGTCCGCCGAGCCCACCAGGTCGAACTGGTGGACATGCCGCCCGAGGGGCTGCGCCGCCGGATGGCGCACGGCAACATCTACGCGCCCGAGAAGGTCGACGCCGCCCTCGCCAACTACTTCCGGCCCGGAAACCTCACCGCACTGCGGCAGCTGGCCCTGCTGTGGGTGGCCGACCGGGTCGACGAGGCGCTGCAGGAGTACCGCTCGCAGCACGGCATCGGCGGGGTGTGGGAGACACGCGAGCGGGTGGTCGTCGCCCTGACCGGCGGCCCGGAGGGCGACACCCTGATCCGGCGGGCGGCCAGGATCGCCGACCGGTCGGCGGGAGGAGATCTGCTCGCTGTGCACGTGACCCGCAGCGACGGCCTCGCGGCAGGCGCCTCGCACGCCTCGCTCGCCCGTCAGCGCAGGCTCGTCGAGGACCTCGGTGGCAGCTACCACTCGGTGGTCGGCGACGACGTGGCCTCCACGCTGGTGGAGTTCGCGCGCGCCGAGAACGCCACCCAGCTCGTGCTGGGCACGAGCCGCCGCGGCCGGCTGGCCCGGTTCCTGACCGGGCCCGGCACGGGGGAGACCGTCACCGAACTGTCCGGCGACATCGACGTCCACCGGGTCACCCATGAGCGAGCCGGTCGCGGCACGCTCCTGCCGTCGCGACGGCGCACCCTGTCCACGGCCCGGCTGATCGCCGGACCGGTGGCCGGGCTGGTGCTGCCGGTGCTGCTCACCCTCCTCCTCGCCCAGATGCGCGGAACGCTGAACCTGACGAGTGAGGCCCTGCTGTTCCTGCTCGCCGTGGTGGGCGTGGCCTGCATCGGCGGGGTCGCCTCGGCGGTGATCGCCTCGGTGACGGCGTCCTTGCTGCTCAACTACTGGTTCATCCCGCCCATCGGAGCCTTCACGCTCGATGACCCGAACGCACTGCTGGCGCTGGCGGTGTTCGCGGTGGTGGCCGCCACCGTCGCCGCCGTCGTGGACCGGTCCCTGCGGCTGTCGCGCCGCTCCGCCCGCGCGACCGCCGAGGCGGAGACCATGTCGTCCCTGGCCGGCAGCATCGTCCGGGGCGAAGCGACCATCCCGGCCCTGCTGGAGCGGACCCGGGAGACGTTCGGGATGGAGTCCGCGGAGCTGGTGGACGAGCCGCCCGAGCAGGCGGGTGTGACGGCCGTTGCCGCCGGTCCCGGTGCCTGGCTCGCACTGCGGGGCCGCACGCTGTCGTCGTCCGAGCGGCGGGTGCTGGCCGCGTTCGCCGCGCACGCCGGCTCGGCGGTCGAGCGGGCCCGGCTCGCCGAGGCCGCCGCCGAGGTGGAGCCGGTCAAGGCCGCCGACCGGTTGCGTACGGCCCTGCTGCGGGCCGTCGGCCACGACCTGCGCACCCCGCTGGCCGCGGGTTGGGCCGCCGTGGCCTCGCTGCGCAGCCGTGATGTCGAGTTCTCTTCCGAGGACCGGGACGAACTCCTCGCCACCGCCGACGAGTCCATGGCCAAGCTCAACCGCCTGGTGGAGAACCTCCTCGACCTCAGCCGCCTGGAGGCAGGCGCCCTGACGCTGAACCTGCGGGCCACCTCCCTGGAAGAGGTCCTCCCGATGGCCCTCGCGGATGTCTCCGACGTGGACGTGGCGGACCTGGAGGAGATCCCGGCGGTGCTGGCCGATCCACCGCTGCTGGAGCGGGTGATCGCCAACCTCGTCGGCAACGCCGCCCGCCACACACCGTCGGGGAAGAAGGTGCTGATAACCGCCAGTGCCCTGGCCGGCCGGGTGGAGCTGCGGGTCGTGGACCGGGGGCCCGGTCTGCCCGCACAGGGCCGCGACCAACTCTTCGAGCCCTTCCAGCGCCTCGGCGACACCGACAACACCACCGGCCTCGGCCTCGGACTGGCCCTCGCCCGCGGCCTGACCGAGGCCATGAACGGCACCCTCACCCCCGAGGACACCCCCGGCGGCGGCCTCACGATGGTCGTGTCGCTGCCGTTCGCCCCACAGCCCCTGAACGCCGTACCGACCGAGCAGAACGCAGGAGGTGCGTGACGCCCTGGCGGCCGGCTTTTGCTGCCCCCTTCCAGGTGGCCCTCGCCTTCGTTCCCTTCCGCACGAGCCTGTAGCACACCACGGTCGTTCGTGGCTGCCTCCCCGGCGCCCTACGGTCTGTCGGCGTCCGTGTCGAGCGGTCCGCCGCATGCGTCGTCACGGCACCGGGTCACCGTGCTCATCCCGGAGGCGGAGCGGCTGCGGGTTGGGCTGCTGTGAGCCGGGTCACCGCTGGTCACGACTGCTGCTCACCGGTACGGGGCCGGGCCGTATGAGTCCCGTCAAAGCCATGAGCGTCGGCGTAAGAGAGCCGTCAACGGGTGGTCGGATGCGGCCACACAGGCGGTTTCCTCTAACCGTCCGCCTTTCATCGAACCTCACTCCAGGAGCTCGCGATGGCCGATCTGGCCTTCGTCGTCACCGTGATCGCGTCCTTCGCACTGGTGGCCCTCGTCGCCAAGGGGGTGACGAAGCTGTGACCGCCGAGAACATCGTCGGCCTGGTCGTGGCCGTCGCCCTGCTGGGCTATCTCGTCCTCGCCCTGATCTTCCCGGAGAGGTTCTGAGACAGACATGGGTCCCGTACTCGCGGGCGTGCTCCAACTGCTCGCCCTCATAGGCGCGCTGGCGCTCGCCTACATCCCCCTCGGCACCTACATGGCCAGGGTCTACTCCTCCGACAAGCACTGGCGTGTGGAGCGGTGGATCTACAAGGGCATCGGCGCCAACCCGGACACGGAGATGCGCTGGCCCGCGTACCTGCGCGGTGTTCTCGCGTTCTCCGCGGTCGGTGTCCTCTTCCTCTACCTGCTCCAGCGGCTGCAGGGCATCCTGCCCGGCTCGCTGAACTTCTCCTCGGTCGACCCGGCGCAGTCGTTCAACACGGCCGTCTCCTTCGTGACCAACACCAACTGGCAGTCGTACTACGGCGAGCAGACCATGGGGCACGTCGTGCAGACCGCCGGTCTGGCCGTGCAGAACTTCGTCTCCGCGGCCGTCGGCATCGCCGTCGCCGTGGCCCTGGTGCGCGGGTTCGCCCGCTCCCGCACGGGTGAGCTGGGCAACTTCTGGGCCGACCTGGTGCGCGGCACGATCCGCATCCTGGTGCCGGGCGCGGCGATCGCCGCGATCGTCCTGGTGGCGTGCGGTGCGATCCAGAACTTCTCCGGCATCCACGAGGTCGGCCAGTTCATGGGCGGCTCGCAGCAGTGGAACGGCGGAGCGGTGGCCTCGCAGGAGGCCATCAAGGAGTTCGGCACCAACGGCGGCGGCTACTTCAACGCCAACTCCGCCCATCCCTTCGAGAACCCCACGCCCTTCACCAACCTCTTCGAGATCTTCCTGCTGCTGGTGATCCCGTTCGCGCTGACCCGCACCTTCGGCGTGATGGTCGGCAGCGTCAAGCAGGGCTACGCGATCCTCGCCACGATGTTCACCATCTGGCTGGGCTTCGTCGCGCTGATGATGTGGACCGAGTTCGCCCACCACGGCCCGGCGCTTCAGCTGGCCGGCGGGGCGTACGAGGGCAAGGAGGTCCGCTTCGGCGTCGGTTCCTCGTCCATCTTCGCGGTGTCCACGACCTTGACGTCCACCGGCGCCGTGGACTCCTTCCACTCCTCCTTCACCGGCCTCGGCGGCGGGATCACGCTGCTCAGCATGATGCTGGGCGAGATCGCTCCCGGCGGTACCGGCTCCGGCCTCTACGGCATCCTGATCATGGCCGTGATCGCGGTGTTCATCGCCGGTCTGATGGTCGGCCGTACGCCGGAGTACCTGGGCAAGAAGATCGGCGCGCGTGAGATCAAGCTGGCCGCCTGCTACATCCTGATCACCCCGGCGCTCGCGCTCGTCTTCACCGCGGTCTCCATGGCGCTGTCGACCCCGCCGCACTCGATGCTCAACTCCGGGGCGCACGGCTTCTCCGAGGTGCTGTACGCCTTCACCTCGGCCTCCAACAACAACGGCTCGGCCTTCGCCGGGCTGAACGCGAACACCGACTGGTACAACACCACGACCGGTCTGGCGATGCTGCTGGGCCGCTTCCTGCCGATGGTGTTCGTGCTGGCGCTGGCCGGCTCGCTCGCCGAGCAGAAGCCGATCCCGGTGACCGCCGGCACGCTGCGTACCGAGAAGCCGCTGTTCACCGGCCTGCTGGTCGGCGCGATCCTGATCATCACCGGTCTGACCTACTTCCCGGCGCTGGCGCTGGGCCCGCTGGCCGAGGGGCTGGCGTCATGACCACCCGTACCGAGAAGTCAGAGGACTCCATGTCCACAGCCACCCCGACCCGGGCGCCGCACAGCGACGTACCCACCGGGCACAAGCCCGCCGAAGGACGTGTCGGCGCGGGCCTGTTCGACCCCAGGCAACTGCTGAAGTCGCTGCCGGACGCCTGCCGCAAGCTCGACCCGCGGGTGATGGTCAAGTCGCCCGTGATGTTCGTGGTGTGGATCGGCTCGGTGCTGACCACCGTCTTCTCCTTCAAGGACCCCGGCGACTGGTTCGGCTGGGCGATCAGCGCCTGGCTGTGGCTGACCGTGATCTTCGCCAACCTGGCGGAGGCGGTCGCCGAGGGCCGCGGCAAGGCGCAGGCCGACACCCTGCGCAAGGCCAAGACCGACACCGTCGCCCGTCGGCTGCTGGGCGACGGCACCTCCGAGGAGCAGGTCCCGGGCACCGCCCTGACCATCGGCGACCTGGTGGTGTGCGAGGCGGGCGACATCATCCCCGGCGACGGTGACGTCGTCGAGGGCGTCGCGTCCGTCGACGAATCGGCGATCACCGGTGAGTCGGCGCCCGTCATCCGTGAGTCCGGCGGCGACCGCAGTGCGGTCACCGGCGGTACGAAGGTGCTGTCCGACCGCATCGTCATCAAGATCACGACAAAGCCGGGCGAGACGTTCATCGACCGGATGATCAATCTCGTCGAGGGCGCGGCCCGGCAGAAGACGCCCAACGAGATCGCGCTGAACATCCTGCTGGCCTCGCTGACGATCGTCTTCCTGCTCGCGTGCGCCACGCTGCCGCCCTTCGCGGACTACGCGGGCACGCATCTGACGATGGTCGTGCTGGTGGCGCTGCTGGTCTGCCTGATCCCGACCACGATCGGCGCCCTGCTCTCCGCCATCGGCATCGCGGGCATGGACCGGCTCGTCCAGCGCAACGTCCTCGCCATGTCGGGCCGTGCCGTCGAGGCCGCCGGCGACGTATCCACCCTGCTGCTCGACAAGACCGGCACCATCACCCTGGGCAACCGCCAGGCCTCGGAGTTCGTGCCGGTCCAGGGCAGCACCGAGGCCGAGGTCGCCGACGCCGCCCAGCTGTCGTCGCTGGCCGACGAGACGCCCGAGGGCCGCTCCATCGTCGTACTCGCCAAGGAGCGGTACGGGCTGCGCGAGCGGCACCAGGGGCAGCTCGCCGGGGCCGAGTGGATCGCCTTCACCGCCCAGACCCGCATGTCGGGCGTGGACGTCGACGGGCGCAAGATCCGCAAGGGCGCGACCGGTTCGGTCATCGCCTGGGTCAAGGAGGAGGGCGGCACCGTCGCGGACGACGCGGACACGCTCTCCAACGCCATCTCGCAGGCGGGCGGCACTCCGCTGCTGGTCGCCGTCAAGGACGACGAGGGCGCGCGGGTGCTGGGTGTCATCCATCTGAAGGACGTCGTCAAGGACGGCATGCGCGAGCGGTTCGACGAGCTGCGCCGCATGGGCATCAAGACCGTCATGATCACTGGCGACAACCCGCTGACCGCCAAGGCGATCGCCGAGGAGGCGGGCGTCGACGACTTCCTCGCCGAGGCCACGCCCGAGGACAAGATGGCCCTGATCAAGCGGGAGCAGGCGGGCGGCAAGCTCGTCGCGATGACCGGTGACGGCACCAACGACGCGCCCGCGCTCGCCCAGGCGGACGTCGGGGTGGCGATGAACACGGGTACGTCGGCCGCCAAGGAGGCCGGCAACATGGTCGACCTCGACTCCAACCCGACCAAGCTCATCGAGATCGTCGAGATCGGCAAGCAACTCCTCATCACCCGAGGAGCGTTGACGACGTTCTCCATCGCCAACGACGTCGCGAAGTACTTCGCGATCATCCCGGCGCTGTTCGCGGCCGTCTACCCGGGCCTGGACAAGCTCAACATCATGGGCCTGTCCTCGCCCGACTCCGCGATCCTGTCCGCGGTCATCTTCAACGCGCTGATCATCATCGCGCTGGTGCCGCTGTCCCTGAAGGGCGTGCAGTACCGGCCGGTGAGCGCCGACAAGATGCTGCGCCGCAACCTGACGATCTACGGCATCGGCGGCCTGATCGCGCCCTTCATCGGCATCAAGATCATCGACCTGCTCATCTCCCTCATCCCCGGGATCGGCTGACCGCCATGAACAACTCCGTATCGAACACTGCTCGGTTGCTCGGGGCGGCCCTGCGGGCCCTCCTCGTGCTGACCCTGGTGACGGGCGTCATCTATCCGCTCGTCGTCACCGGTGTGGCCCAGGCGCTGTTCCACGACAAGGCGAACGGCTCCGAGGTCAAGGCGGACGGCAAGGTCGTCGGCTCCTCGCTGATCGGTCAGTCGTACAACCTGCCGCTGAAGAAGGGCCGGCAGACCCCGGACCCCGATCTGAAGTGGTTCCAGGGCCGCCCGGCCGACGGGCTCGGCAGCAACAGCGTGAACACCCAGTACAAGCTGCTGCTGTCCGGCGCGACCAACCTCTCCGCCGACAGCAAGGTCCTGATCCAGCAGGTGAAGACGGCCAAGGCGGCCGTCGTAAAAGACAACTCGGTGCCCGGCTACACGGTCAAGGCGTCCCAGGTGCCCGCCGACGCGGTCACCTCCTCCGGCTCCGGCCTCGACCCGGACATCTCCCCGCAGTACGCGCAGATCCAGGTCCACCGGGTCGCCGAGAAGAACGGCCTGTCGGTCGCCCAGGTCGAGAAGCTGGTCAAGGACCACACCGAGGGACGCACGCTCGGCTTCATCGGGGAGCCCCGCGTGAACGTCCTCGAACTCAACATCGCGCTCAAGGATCTTCTGGCAAAGCATTGACGGGATGGGGCGACATGCGCGGGAGTTGGCGGCCGGGAGTCATCCCTGAGCCGCCAACCCCCGTCGCCGTGGCGTCGGTTGCCTCGCGTCCGGTTCCGCCCGGCCCGGCGCACGACAGGAAAGGCACGCACCCATGACCAGGGTGTTGGTGGTGGAGGACGACCCGCAGCTCGTGCGGGCCCTCGTGATCAACCTGCAGGCGCGCAAGTACGGCGTCGACGCCGCGCCCGACGGGGCCACGGCCCTGCGGCTGGCCGCCGCCCGTCAGCCCGACGTGGTGATGCTCGACCTCGGCCTGCCCGACATGGACGGCATCGACGTCATCAAGGCCCTGCGCGGCTGGACCCGAGTGCCGGTCCTGGTCCTGTCCGCGCGGCAGGGATCCGAGGAGAAGGTCGCCGCACTCGACGCCGGCGCGGACGACTACATCACCAAGCCGTTCAACATGAACGAGCTCCTCGCCCGGCTGCGGGCCGCCGTCCGCCGCACCGAGGACACTCCACTCGTCCCCGAGACGACACTCGTCGAGACCGACGACTTCACCATCGACCTGCTCGCCAAGAAGGTCGTACGGGACGGACGGGACGTACGGCTGACCCCGACCGAATGGCACCTGCTGGAGATCCTGGTCACCAACCCCGGCCGGCTGATCACGCAGAAGCACCTCCTGCAGGAGGTCTGGGGTGTCTCCCAGAGCAACAAGACCAACTACCTGCGCGTCTACATGGCCCAGCTGCGCCGCAAACTGGAGGCGGACCCCGCCCACCCCCGCTATCTGATCACCGAGCCCGGCATGGGGTACCGCTTCGAATTCTGACTTCTCCGTGCCGAACTTCCTCATCCAGGAACAGAGCATGGGCATCCACTACAACCAGCAGTGCGACCTGCTGGAGTACGTGACAGCCCCCGAACCCTTCCGCTTCCAGGACGGATACGCTGTGGTCGGTTCCCGCCCGGGTCTCGGTGCCGACATCACGAGAAGGCCGTATGCCGGGCCGCCGAGACCGGAGGAACCGAACCCGCGCAAGGAAGGCCCGCTCCCATGGACCTGGTGGAATCCCTCCGCCGCCACCGCCTGCTCGCGATCGTGCGGGGCAAGGACCCCGTCGCCGCCGTGCGCACGGTGCGCACCCTCGTGGAAGAGGGCGTCGCCGCCGTCGAGATATCGCTGACCACCACCGACGCCCTGACCGTGCTTCGGCAGGCCCGCGCCGCGCTCGGCTCCGACGCCCTCCTCGGCGCCGGCACCGTGCGCTGCGCGGGGGACGCGGGCCGCGCGCTCGACGCCGGGGCGTCCTACCTCGTCACCCCGGCACTGGTCGACGGACTGGCGCCGTACGGTGTGCCCGTCCTCATGGGCGCGCTGACCCCGACCGAGATCGAAGCCGCCCTCGCCCGCGGCGCCGACGCGGTCAAACTCTTCCCTGGCTCCCTCGGCGGCCCCGGCTATCTGCGGGCCCTGCGCGACCCGTTCCCCGAGGTGCCCTTCGTGCCCGTCGGGGGAGTGGACGCGACGGCCGCCCGCGACTACCTGGCCCGGGGTGCCATCGCCGTCGGCGTCGGCTCACCGCTCGTCGGCGATGCGGCCGACGGCGGCGACCTGGACCCACTGCGCGCCCGGGCGGCCGAGTTCCGCAGGGTGGCCGCCGGGGACACACCGTGAGCGCGAACCCGCAGGGGCCGCCCGAGGTGGTGACCTTCGGCGAGACGATGGCGGCGCTGCGGGCCCAGGGCGCGCTGCGGATGGGCGGGAGTCTCGGCCTGTCCGTGGCGGGAGCCGAGTCCAATGTCGCCATCGGCCTCGCCCGGCTCGGGCACCGGGCGCGCTGGGCCGGCCGGGTCGGCGCGGACGAACTCGGTGCCCTGGTACTGCGCACCCTGCGCGCCGAGGGGGTCGACATCAGCCACGTGGCCACCGACGACACCGGTCGGCCCACCGGACTGCTGCTGACCGAACCCCGCCTGGGCACCCTGACCCGCGTCAGCTACTACCGCGCCGGTTCGGCCGGATCGGCGCTCGCACCGGCCGACGTGCTGCCCGCGCTGGCCCCGGGGACCCGCGTCCTGCACATCACCGGCATCACGCCGGCGCTCGGCCCGTCGGCGGCCGATACCGTCCTGGCGGCCGCCACTGCCGCGCGGGAAACCGGCGTCACCGTGTGCCTCGACGTCAACCACCGCTCCCGCCTGTGGACCGCCGACAGCGCCCGCACGGCACTGCGCCCGCTGCTGGCCCACACCGACTTGCTGATCGCCTCCGAGGACGAACTGCCGCTCGTGCAGGAACGCGCGGACGCGGAGGAGTCCGAGGCCGCGCGCGGTCTCCTGGCGGCGGGCATCAGAGAGGTGGTCGTCAAACGCGGTGCTCGGGGCGCGACGGTCTTCACCGCCGACGGGGCGACCCACCGCGCCGCACGGCAGGTCGACGCCGTCGACCTCGTCGGCGCGGGCGACGCCTTCGTGGCCGGGTATCTTTCCGGACTCCTGGACGGCGCGGATGTCCTGGACCGTCTGCACCGGGCCGTTTCGACCGCGGCCTTCGCGGTCGCCACCCGGGGCGACTGGGAAGGGCTCCCCACGCGCGAGGAACTGGGCCTGTTCGACGAACCCGACGGCACGACCGTCCGCTGACCACAGAGAGACGACGCATGACCTTCACGGCCGGTACGTGTACGTCGACATCCTCACCAGCCGGCTCTACGAACCGCGGGAGGAAGCAGGCCCCACGGATCCGCGCCAACTGGCCCTACTCGACGTTCCGTTGGGCGTGGCGGGGGTGGCGCTGAAAGGCCCGACGCACACTCCTGGATCTGGCGGGGGCCCGGGCCAGTGCACCCTGTCGGCTGCCGTGTCGCAGCGTGTGGGACGTGTGCGGGACGGGCCAGGGCCGCTCGCTCGCCCATCCGGCCGATGCGGCTCCGATGACTTCGGTCTGCGCGAACAGCTCGGCTTGAGGCGCGAAGTTCGCCGTCCATCGCAGGAAACCATCCCCACCCGCCCGAACGCCGACGGACCGGCACTGGTAGAACCGTCGAATGTCCCTGCGCGCTCGAATCTTGAAGAAGCTGCCCCTCGCGGTTGCCACGCTGCCGCTCGCGCTGCTCGGGATGTTCGTGACGGCGGTCGTGCCGAGTGGATGGGCCTACGCCGTGTGCGCCGCTGCCGCCTATGGCGCGGAACCCGGCGCGATGAAACGGGTCACCGGCCGCATGCAGCCGCTGCCCCGGGTGGGCCTGAGCGTTGCGGCGGCATCCGCGTTGCGCGGTGCCTCGGCGCTGGCGCTGCTGGCGCGGGCCGGGCAGGGCGAGTCCGGCGCGTTCGTCCTCGCCGTCCTGGGCTTCCTGGTGGTGCAGGCGCTGCGGCTGGGGTACGCGGGGCTGCTGCTGTATGTGTGGTGGTGTCGCCGGCTGCCCGCCGTGACCCGCAACGTGGATCTTTCCGCGCTGCGGATCCCGGACGCTCCGCCACGCCGGCTGATGGACCTGCACCGTGGGCCGCTCACCTTCGTCGACCTGCCGCTGGTCGCGGGTGCCGCCGTCGCCGCGGAGGCCGGCGCGCGCTGGGCCGCCGGTGGCGCCGGAGCCGCCGTCCTGGCGGCGCTTGTCGCCGTCGTGCTGCTCGCCGTGCCCGCGTGGCGGTCGAGGCATCTCGCTGCCAAGGGGCGCGTGCTGGCCGCCGTCCGCGCGGAGGTACAGGAGTACGAGCCCGAGGTGGTCGTCTACTTCTCCGGCAACCTCCGGTCCGCTTACCAGCTCAATGGCTGGCTGCCCGTCCTGGAGCGGACGCGCCACCGGGTGGTGATCGTGCTGCGCGAGCGCGAGATGCTGCCCCGGCTCGACGTGACGACCCGGCCGGTGGTCTGCCTGCCGCTCGGCAAGGACCTCGCCGCCTTCGAGTTGCCAAGCGCCCGGGTGGCGTTGTTCGCCGCCAACGCGGCCAACAACACCCACCTCCTGCGGATGCCGCAGTTCCGTTCCGTCTACATCGGCCACGGCGACAGCGACAAGCCCACCAGCTTCAACCCCTTCACCAAGGTCTACGACGAGGTGTGGGTCGCCGGCCCGGAAGGCCGCGAACGGTACGCCCGCTCGGGCGTCGGGGTGGCGGACACGGACATCGTCGAGGTGGGGCGGCCCGCGCTGTGGCCCATCACCACGACGACCGCTGCGGCACCGCAGCCGACCGTCCTGTACGCACCCACCTGGGAGGGCTTCCACGGCGACGAGGGCGCAGCGACTTCCCTGACCACGATGGGTCCGGCGCTCGTCCGCGCCTTGTTGGCCCGGCAGCCGCGGATTCGGCTGCTGTACCGGCCGCACCCGCTCACCGGAACCCTCGACCGGCGGGCGAAGGCAGCGCACGACGAGATCCTCACGCTGATCAAGGCGGCGAACGGCGGCGTCGGCGAGGACGACGCACGGCTTGAGCGGCTCGCTGCCCGGCTCGAGGCGCTGCGGCAGCCCGGCGGCGACGAGGCGCAGGCCGCACGGGACAGTGCCAGGCCCGTCGCCGACTGGGACACGGTGTTCGCCGCGTGGCAGGACGCGTACTGGGCCGATGGCACTCGCCACCGGGTCACGGCCGGCTCTCGCCCTGGCCTCTACGACTGCTTCAACCACGCGGACGTCCTCATCGCCGACGTGTCTGGCGTGGTCACGGACTTCCTCGCCGCGGACAAGCCGTACGCGGTGACGAACCCCGCCGGCCTCGATCCTGACGTGTTCCGGGGGCGCTACCCGGCAGCGGCGGCCGGTCACGTCCTCGGCCCGGACCTCGTGGGGCTCGAGGAGTTCCTCGACCGTGCGGGCAGCGCGCCCGACCCGCTCGCCGCTGAACGCGCGCAGCTGCGCGCGCGTCTGCTGGGACCGGCGGAGGCCGACCCGCTGGCCCCCTTCGAGCGCGCCCTCGACGCCCTGCTACGCCGCGCCGCCGGCTAGGGGGCCGGTCGAGTGGGAGGGGGCGTCGGCGAGGTGGGCGGGACTCCGCTTCGGGCCGTCTGGTCCTCGCCGAGGAACACCCGCCTGACCACCCGCTCAGCGGCGTGCCCGTCGTCGAACGTGCAAAAACGGCGGCGGAACGCGGCCCGTGCCCGCTGGGCCGCTTCATCGTTCGCCTCGCCGGAGCGCAGTACTCGGGTCAGTTCCTCCTCGGTCGTCGTGACGGCCCCGGGCGGCTGCTCCATCAGGTCGAACGTGACACCCCGGGTGCTGCGATACGTCTGCCAGTCGGGGGCGTAGACGACGATCGGCCTGTCCAGGTCGGCATAGTCGAACATGATCGACGAATAGTCCGTCACCAGCACGTCCGCCGCCAGGCACAGGTCTTCGACGACGGGGTGCGTCGACACGTCCAGCACCCGGCCGCCGCCGGACCGCGGCTGCTTGCCGTCGGCGTCGTAGTAGTGGGAGCGCAGCATCAGAACGTGGTCGGGCCCCAGTGCGGCTGCCAACCGGTCCGGGTTCAGGAGCGGGCCGACGTCCGCGTACTCGCGGTGGGTCGGGGCGTACAGGACCGCAGTCTGCCCCTCGGCGATGCCGAGGCCCTTGCGGATCGCGGCGATCTCGTCGGGACCGGTGGCGAAATAGCGGTCGTTGCGGGGATAGCCGTACTCCAGTAGCTCGTACGAGCCCGGGTAGACGCGCCGCCAGATCTGCGAGGAGTGCGGGTTGGCGGAGAGGAGGTAGTCCCAGCGGGCGGAGTGCTCGCGCAGCCGGGTGAAGTTCATGCCCTTGGCACCGATCGGGTACCGCTCCTGATCCAGGCCCATGACCTTGAGAGGGGTGCCGTGCAGGGTCTGCAGGTGCACGGAACCGGGACGCTTGGCGATGGTGTGCGGAAAGTTGACGTTGTTGACCAGATACTTGGCGCGGGCGAGGTGGCGCAGGGCGCTGCGTGAGCCCTCGACAGCAAAGTCCACCCCCGGAGGGAGCGAGGCGACGGCGTCCTCGCGGACGATCCACACACCGTGGATGTCCGGGGCGAGTTCGCGGGCCCGCTCGTAGATGGCGCGGGGATTGCAGGAGTATCCGCGGTACCAGTACGCGGCGTAGACCGCGAGGTGTTCGTCGAGGGGGAGGCGGCGCTGGAGTTCGTAGTAGAGGAATGAGGGCACTGCGCGTGCCCGGCGCGCGGTGGTGCGGGCGGCGCGCTTGGTCGTGCCGACGCTCCGACGGGCCTGCAGGCGCAGGCGGTTGACCGGCCGGAGGGCGGTGTAGAGGCGGTAGTCGTCGCGGGCGACGAGGCGGAACTTGGTGCCGCGGGCGCCGGCCGGGAAGGTGTATCCGGCGGGCCGGTAGCGGATGAAGTGCGCGGCCATCCGGTGGAAGAACTCTCGGCGGCGGCGCGGAGGGACACGGGACGGGTCGTCGATGATCGTGGTGTAGTGCCAGATGGCACGGTCGAAGATCGGCATGCGGAAGGCGTTGAAGGCGTCGCCGTGGGCGTCGAGGAAGGCGAAGATCTTCTCGTACTGGCCGAAGACGTCGAAGTGCCGGTCGCTGACCGTGGTGGTTATGGCTCCGGCCCGGCGCTCGCGGTAGATGTAGCAGACCCGGTCGAGGAGGGCGATGCGCTCTGCTGCGAGCAGGATGGGATAGGTGACCGGGAGGTCCTCGTAAAGGCCAGGGCCGAACCGTACGTCGAGGGCGGCGAGGAAGTCCCGGCGGATGACCTTGTTCCAGGCGGTCATCATGAGTTCGAGGACACTGGGGCGGGCGGCGAGGCCGAAGGTGTCCGGGGGCGTCGGCTCGCGCAGGAGGTGACCACGCGGGTTGGGTTCGATCGTGCCGTCGGGCAGCGCGCGGGCGTAGTCGAGGAACAGGACGTCGGGACGACTCGCCTCGAGACGGGGGGCAATGGCGGCAAGGCTGCCGTCGGCGATCCAGTCGTCACTGTCGACGAACCACACGTAGGTGCCGCGGGCCTTCTCGAACCCGGTGTTGCGGGCCTGGCCGAGGCCGCCGTTGTCCGCAAGGTGCACGACCCGGACGCGGGAATCCCGGCGGGCGTACTCGTCGAGGATCGCCGGGCAGCCGTCGGGGGAGGCGTCGTCAACCGCGACGACCTCGAAGCGGGTGAAGGGCTGGGCGAGGATGGCGTCGAGGCATGGGCGGAGGAATTCCTCCACGCCGTAGACCGGGAGCACAAGGCTGACGAGCACGTCGGACTCTGGGGTGGCGGCCGCTGCTGCCACTGCCATGTTGTGTACCTCCTATGGGTGACGCCCGTTCACCCTAGCCCCGTCCTTGGCGGGTAGCCGGGTCGGGTGCGCTGCTTGGGTGGGATGCGTCCGATCGGCGGTGGTGGCCGTGCTGAGGCGGGTGCAACGCCCGGTCCACCGTCAGTGATCGTCGTGAACGCCGATCACTGACGGTACGCGCCAGGGTTCCGCCGCGGCAGCGGAACAGTTTGCGAGGTGCGTACACCGCCGGCCACGGCGCCTACGACCCGAGGCGGACGCGCAGCCCCTGCTGGAGGAGGTCGCCGTGGGCGGTGACCATGTCGTCGCACAGGCGCCAGATGTCCTCGACCGGCAGGGCCGCGGCCGTGGCGGGGTCGGTCATCGCCGCGTGCCTGATGTGCCGTGGTTCCTCCTCGATCGCCGCCTGCACCACCAGGTCGTTCGCGCTGAGGTAAGTGCGGTTGAGCGCCGCCAGCTGGGGCGGGAGGGAGCCGACCCGGGTCGGCTGGACGCCCAGGGAGTCCACCAGGCACGGCACCTCGACGACACCGTGCGCGGGCAGGTTGTCGATCAGGGTCCCGTTGGGGACGTTGCCGTAGACCGTGCGTGGGGTGCCGGTGACCATGCTGTGGATGATCTGGGGTGCGTACTCCATGGTCCCCTCGACGGCGACCGGTGTTCCCGCGGCCAGCGCTTCGCGGGTCTTCTCGTAGGTGGCTACGTTCTCGTCGACGATCTTGAGGTACTCGCCGATCGGCAGCCGCAGCCGTTCGACCTCGCTGCCGTGGTGCAGGTACCAGGGAACGTACTCGGAGGAGTGCTCGCTGGTCTCCGTCGGGTAGTAGCCGAGCCGGCGGTACATGTCGACCCGGACCCTCCGGCGCAACTGGCCGTCGGAGGCGATCAGTTCGTCCAGCTTCGGGTAGAGGCTCCTGCCCTGGTGTTCGAAGCGCAGTACCCATGCCTGGTGGTTGACGCCCGCGGCGTGGTAACTGATCTCCTCGTAGGGGACCTTGACCAGATCGGCGAGGTCGCGCATCGTCCAGTACACGGAGTGGCACAGTCCCACCACCCGGGTCAGGCCGGTCGCCTGCGTCAGGTACTGGACGTTCATGGCCATGGGGTTGGTGTAGTTCAGCAGCCAGGCCTGCGGGCACACTTCGGCGATGTCCCGCCCCAGTTGCCTCAGGAACGGGAAGGTGCGCAGGGCCCGGAAGATGCCTCCGATGCCGAGGGTGTCGCCGATGGTCTGGCGTACGCCATAGCGGGCCGGTACCTCGAAGTCGGTCCGGGTGGCCTCGCCCATACCGATCTGCACGATGTTGATCACGAAGTCGGCGTCCGCGAGGACCTTGCGGCGGTCGGTGTCCGCGGTGATGGTGGGATGGGCGCCGAGGGTGTCCGCGATCCGGCCGGCGGCGGCGTGGGCGGTGGCCAGACGCTCGGTGTCGATGTCGTGCAACGCGATGTGCGCCGACTTCAGTTCGGGGAACGCCAGGAGGTCGGCGAGCAGTCCCTGGGTGAAGACGACGCTGCCCGCTCCGACGAAGGCGATCTTGGGGGTGGTCATACCTGGGTTTCCTCGGTCTCGGAAAGGCGGGCGAGGACTTCGTCCCGCGTGGGCTGTGCCGTGGTGCCGCCGTGAGCACGGGTGGACAGGGCTCCGCAGACCGCGGCGAAGCGGAGGGCCTCTGGCAGGGGCGTCTCGTCGAGCAGGGCGGCGATGAATCCGGCGTCGAAGCTGTCCCCGGCACCGACCGCGTCGACGGGCTGGACTCGGATGCCCCGGGTGGTGAAGAGCCGTTCGCCGTCATGGCACAGGGCGCCGTCGGCGCCGTTCTTGACCGCGGTGATCGGGCCTCGGCGGGCGAGGCTTGCGGCGGCCTCGGCGGGGTCGTCCGTGTCGAGGCGGGCCAGGCGCCGGGCTTCGGCCGCGTTCGGCAGCAGGAAGTCGGTGTGGGCCAGGACCGCGTCCAGACCCGAGGCCTCCCATCGGCCCGACGGGTCGTCGTTGGTGTCCAGGGAGGTGCTGGCGCCGTGCCGGCGTGCGGCGCGCAGAAGGTCCGGGAGTGCGACGGCGAGCTGTGGCATCAGGAAGTAGGAGGCCGCGTGCACGTGCCGCGCAGCTCCCAGCAGTGTCGCGGGTACGTCGTCGGCCGTGGTCGCGGTCAGGGTGCCGGGGGCGGTGATGATGGCCCGGTCGTCTCCGCGGGTGAGCACGACCGTCATGGGGGTGGGGCGGCCGGGGTCGAGCCGCAGCGCTTCGGTGTTGACGCCGTGGGCGGCGAGCTGGTCGCGCATGTAGCGGCCTGCGTCGTCGTCGCCCACCCGGCCGGCGAAGGCGACCTTGAGCCCGAGGCGGGCGGCCCCGCAGGCGACGATCGCGCCGGATCCTCCGACGGTGAGGGTGCCGGTGGGCACCAGCTGTTCGCGCTGGCCGAAGGCGAGCGGGCCGTCGAGCGGGCCGACGACGACGTCGGGGTTGGCGTCACCGACGACCAGCAGGTCGAATGAGTGCGGCATTGAGGTGTTCCTGCCTGAGGGGTGTGTCGGGGGGCCAGCGGGGTCAGCCCTTGAGACCGGTGGACGTGATGGACTGGATGAACGCCTTCTGCGCGCCGAGGAAGGCGAGCAGGACCGGCACCACGGTGATGACGTTGCCGGCCATCACGGCGGCCCACTGGGTGTGGTGTTGTCCCTGGAAGGTCGTCAGGCCGAGCTGGAGCGTGTACTGGGTGTCGTGGTTGATGGCGATCAGGGGCCAGGTCAGGTCGTTCCAGGTGCTGAGAAACGTCAGGACGGCCACCGTGCTGAGGGCCGGCCGGGACAGGGGCAGCACGATCCGCCACAGCACGTGGAGCCGTGAGCAGCCGTCGATCCAGGCGGCCTCCTCCAGCTCGCGGGGCAGCGAGAGGAAGAACTGGCGCAGGAGGAACACCGAGAAGGGCGTGACGAGGGACGGCACGATCAGCGCGCCGAGGGTGTCGATGAGGCCGAGCTGCTTCATCACCAGGAACGTGGGGATCATGGTGAGTTGGAACGGGATCGCCATCGTGGCCAGCATCAGGCCCAGCAGCAGCCGGGAGCCGGCGAACCGCATCCGGGCGAACGCGTAGCCGCCGAGGGTGCCGAGCACGAGGTTCGCGGTGACCGTGACGAGGCTGACGAGGAACGAGTTGGCGAACCAGCGGGGGAACATCGCGTTGCCCAGCACATAGCGGTAACCGCCCAGGTCCAGATGAGAGGGCCACAGCGCCGGCGGGAAACGGTTGATCTCGGCGTTGCTCATCACCGAGCTGAGCGCCAGCCAGATGAAGGGAATGGCGAAGAGCAGGGCCATGGGCGCGAGCAGCAAGTGCCAGGGGCTGAAGGGCAGTCGCGGGTGGCGGCGTCGTACCTCGCGGCTGGGGGTGGCGGAAGCCGCCTGCGCGGCGTCGGGCGGGGCGGAGACGGTGGTCATGCGGAGGCCCCCTGCAGACGGCGACGGAGGAGCTGGAGGATCAGGCCGATCAGGCCCAGGGATGCGGCCAGGACGTAGGCCGAGGCGGCGCCGTATCCGGCGGTGGCGTTCTGGAAGGCCTGCTGCCAGATGAAGTAGACGATGACGGTGGTGGAGCCGAGCGGGCCGCCCTTGGTGGTGACGTACACGAGGTCGAACGCCTGGAGGGATTCGATGGTCTGCCACAGCAGCAGGAACACCGTGACGGGCCTGAGCGCGGGCAGCGTGACGTGGCGCAGGAGCTGGAGGCGGTCGGCGCCGTCCAGCCGGGCAGCCTCGATCAACGAGGCCGGCACGTCCTGGAGCGCCGCGAGGTAGATCACCAGGCAGAAGCCCGTACCGCTCCACAGGCTGATCGCGACGAGTACGGGAAGTGCCTGGGAGGGGTCGGTGAGGAAGCCCTGGGAGGGGATGCCGAGGTGGTGCAGGACGGCGTTGGCGGCGCCGAACTCGGGGTCGAGGATGAATGAGAACAGCACGCCCTGCGCGGTGGCGGAGACGACGAACGGGACGAAGTACAGGGTGCGGTAGAGCCCGACGAAGCGGATGCGCCGGTTGAGGGCGAGGGCGAGGAGCAGGCCGAGCACCATGCTGGCCGGCACGTACAGCGCGGTGTACAGCAGGGTGTTGCGCAGAGCCTGGCTGAAGTGCGGGTCCTGGGCGAGGGCGCGGTAGTTGTCCAGGCCCACCCAACGGCTGGGCGTGACGAGGTCGTCGGCCTGGAAGGACAGCAGCAGCGACCAGATGATGGGTACCACGCTCAGGCCGATGATGATCAGCACGGCGGGGGAGACGAAGGTCCAGGCCATGGCGGCTTCACCGGCTCGTCTGCGGCGCAGGGCCCGCCGGCTGGTCGGTGGCCGGGACACGGTGATCGGGGTGGGCAGTCGCGACATGACGGGGCTCCTCAGCGCGGGATGAGCAGTGCGGCATTGGCGTCGGCGGCGCAGGCGCGCAGTGCCTTGGTTGGGCTGCGCTGTCCCAGCAGCACGGCGACGACGGCCTGCCCGAGAGCCTGGGAGATCTGCGGATAGGCGGCGTGGACGGGGCGTGCCCTTGCCGTGTCGAGGGCCTTGGTGAAGACCCCCAGTCCCTCGGTGCCGCTTTCCTTGTGCTGCCAGGCAGGCAGATCGCGGGTTCGTCGGCTGAGGGGCAGGCTGCCTGCGTCGATGTCCCAGTGCACGTCCTGCGTGGGCTGCATGAGCCAGGTCACGAAGGTTTTGGCGGCTTGTCTGCGGGCGCCGCCGTTGTCGAACACGGTCCAGGTGTCGGGTCCGCTAATGGTCACCGGCCGGCCGGAGAAGCTGGGCAGCGGCACGACGTGGTAGTCGATCTTCGCTTGGTGGATGTCGGGCAGCTGCCAGGGACCGGTGACCACCATGCCCATGCGGCCGGACTCGAAGACCTGGTACATCTGCTCACTGCCCGGCTTCGGGTCGATGTAGACGCTCTTGTCGCGTGCCAGGGTGGCCACCACTTCCAGGGCGCGGGTCCCGGCGTCGGCGAAGCCGATATGCCTGCCGTCGTCGGCGACGACATCCCCGCCGAGATCCCAGATCATGGGCCACAGGCGCCAGACGGTGTCCTCGTCGCCGACGCCGGGCCAGCCGGTGCCGAAGCGGCCGCCGCCGGTGTCGGTGAGCGCATTGGCGGTGGCGACGAAGTCGTCCCATCGCCAGCCTGCTTCCGGCAGCGGCAGGCCGGCCCGCCGGAAGAGCTTCTTGTTGCAGACCACGGCGAGCGAGTCCAGCAGCGCGGGCGCGGCGCGCACCCGGCCGTTGACGGTCACGGCCGCACGTGCCGGTTCCCAGTAGGTCCCCCAGGGAGTATGGGCGTGTTTGACCATGTCGGTGAGGTCGACGACCTGCGGGCTGCGGGCGACGCTGGCGAGATCGGAACCGAAGATATAGGCGATGTCCGGATAGGAGCCGGCAGCGAGCGCGGCCGTCACCTTCTGGAGCATCGAGTCGGCGAGGACTCCGCCGCCCAGCTCGACCCGGATGCGGGGGTGACTGCGCATGAAGGCGGCGGCCAGGGATTCGAGGGCCTTCTTGCCGGTGTCGGTCTGACCGTGCCACATCTCGATGGTCACGGTGCCGTCGGCGCTGACGCCGTTGTCGCCGCCCGCCGCGCAGCCGGCGGCCGAGAGGCCCGTGGCCGCCGCCGTGGCCCAGGCCGCGCCGGTGCGCAGGACATCGCGGCGTGCGGGCGGCGCGCTGCGGGTGGCTGCACGCATGGGTACCTCCGGTGTGGAGCGGTGGGACAGGTGTGTTCGCGCAAGGAGTGCGTTCGCTGGACGCGTTCGGCGTACGCCGTTTCGGCCGCGGCCAAGGACGCTGGTCCCGCCGGGGCGGATGTGCGGCCGACCTGCGTCGGTCGTGGCGTCGCGGCGGGCGGGGCTCAGCGCCGCGAGCGTCGCGAGGCGGACGGTGCTCGTGCCGCTGTCGTCGGCACGGCGCGCCTCGGGTGCGGCGAGGCGGGGCGGGTACGGGCCTCGCGGGACCGTGTGGCTCGGTGAGCACGGGGAGCGCGTCCAGGCGGGGCCGTCGTGTCGCGGCGGCTGGGGGGAGTCGCGCGGATGAGGATCATGTGTGGCCCCAGATCCTGGTGGGCACGGCCCCGCCTCGGACCCCGACGGGATCCTGGCGACTCAGTCCGGGCTTCTGGCGCGTGGCCAGCTACCGGCTGGGCGTACCTCTGTCGCCGAGTGCTTCGACTGTGGCGTTGGCCAGGAGTTAAACGACGGTGATGGGCGTCTGTCAAGAGGCGGTCCTGTGTGAATCTGCGCGAAACGGCGGTGAAATATGCATGATTGCGCACTGGTCGGAGCGTGAGCGTCGGCCTGTGACGCCTCACCGAGCCGTTACAGGCCGACGCGCGCTCTTTCGACTCAGCAGGTCTTGCGGACGTACCCGCTGGCGCCGGCCGGTGAGACGTCCACGTCGCGCTGGACGATGCTCAGCGTGCCGCCCCACCCCCGGCACGCCTTCGACCTGCCGGCGTCGGTGTACTCGATCACGATCACGTTGTCACCGAAGGCACTGGTGTAGTCGCCGCACTCGTCGTACTGGCCGCACTCCTCGGCCACGGCGAAGTCGAGGCCGTTGGCCTTGCGATTGCCGGCCAGCTCGGAGGTGTTCTTCTGGGCGATGGCCAGGCCGTCCGCGTGGGCGCGGGCGGAGAGCAGCTTGATGAACGCCTGTGCGTTGTTCGCCGTCAGGCGGTTCCCCGAGCGGGTGTAACTGTCGTAGTTGTCGGGCTCGACAGCCTGGTAGCCCTTGCTCCGGCAGCCGTCGATCTGGGCTCCGATCGTGCCGGCGATCCGCTGCCGCTTGGCGTCCGTGCTGACGTCGAGGAGGGCCTCGCCCCAGTCCTCGTCGTAGACGACCTTGCCCGCGGAGTCGCGCAGCAACAGGTCCGAGTCCCAGTCCTTCTCGGCGCCCGGCTGCGCCTGGAAGGCGTTGACGTAGCAGATGTTGTACAGGCCCGCAGCGGGGGACGCGGTGTGGTCACGAGTGACGACCTTGACACCCCTCGGCGGGGTGTAGGCGCCTCCGATCTGGTAGTCGAAGGCGGCATGGGCGGGCGGCGGGGTTACGGTCGCGGCCTGCGTCGAGGGCGCCTGGACGAGCAGGGAGCCGGTCAGGGCCGCAGCGCCGATGGCCGCGCCGGTGAGTTTGCGGGAGGCGGTGTTCAGGTTGCTCATGTGGTGAGCTCCAGAGGAAGCGGGCACGTCCCCGCCTCGGACACGTGGGCGTCCTGGCGACTCGGGCCGGGCTCGCGGCGCGAGGGGCTGCATACCGGCTGGGCGTGCCTCTGCACGCGGAGCGTGGCTCCGGCGTTTGCCCAGGAGTAAAGCGACCACCTGTGAGGATGTCAACGCACCGCCGAACTCCCCCAGTTGCGCGGCCAGTCGGGGGCCCGCGCGAGGGCGCGACAGCCGGCGCGACGTCACCGTGCCGATCACATCGCGGCACACCCAGGGCCGAAGTCACGGCGAGCAACGCGGCCAGGGCGGCGGCCGACGGAACCGCGACCTCGACGAGCCGCTCCGGCCAGGACCGACCGGTGCACAGGCGGAGACCCAGGGCCGCCAACCAGTGGCGGTTCTCAGGTGGGGTGATCGCATGCCGAGCACCTGAGCGTCCGCCCCGGCTCCGTGCTCGAACCTCGGTCGGCGCATCGGCGACGATGCCCGAGATCCCCGAGTGGCCAAAGAATGCTTGAAGATGCTCGATATAGGCGTTGATCCTGCATGATCGAGCATCTATGGTCTTGGTGGAGCCGTCGGGCTCAGGATGCGTGTCGCTTGTGGTGAGTCATGGTGCATGTCTGCCGTGCCCTCGTGCGGGCTGCGTTGTCACAGCGCCCCTGCTACGGCGGCCGACCCTCCGCCGGCCACCCGCGCCCAGGCGTCAGCCGTGTCTCCCCGTCTCCGACGAAGGGGTGTCCATGACCAGTCATCCGGCCGAGCCGGAACTGCGCGTCGGTGTCGTCGGCACAGGCCAACGGGCAGCGCTGGCCGGCCGGGCGGAGCGGCACGGTCGGGCCCGCGTGGTCTCCTGCGCCGATACGTCCGAGCGTGGCCGTGCCGACGCCCGGAAGATCTTCGGGAGCGGTGTTCAGGTCCACGAGCACTACGAGGACATGCTCGCGGACGATCTGGACGCAGTTTTCGTCCTCACCCCGGACGACGTGCACACCGCTCCGGCCCTCTACTTCCTCGAAGCGGGTGTCGCTGTGTTCGTCGAAAAGCCTCTGGCCATCGACCTCGACGACTGCGACCGGATCCTGGCCACCGCGGCCCGCACCGGCACCCGGCTGTACGTCGGGCACAACCTTCGCCATCTGCCGGTCCTGCGCACCATGCGCGGACTCGTCGACGAGGGGGCGATCGGAACCGTGCGGGCCGTGTGGTGCCGACACTTCGTGGGCCACGGCGGCGACTACTACTTCAAGGACTGGCACGCCGAACGAGCCCGGACCACCGGCCTGTTGCTCCAGAAAGGCGCACACGACCTGGACGCGATCCATTGGCTGGCGGGCGGCAGCGCCCGCACGGTGACCGCACTGGGCGACCTGTCCGTTTACGGTGCCAATCCGCACCGCCGTACCCAGCCACAGGGTTCGGCGCGGGTGCAGGACTGGTTCGACAAGGGCGTCTGGCCGCCGTCCGCGCTGCGCGACCTCAACCCCGTCATCGACGTGGAGGACATCAGCATGGTGCTTGCTCGCCTCAACAACGGGGTGCTCACGAGCTACCAGCAATGTCACTTCACCCCGGACTACTGGCGCAACTACACCGTCATCGGCGACGAAGGCCGGATCGAGAACCTCGGGGACGGTGTCGAGGGCGACGCCCCGGTGATCAAGGTGTGGAACCGGCGGCGGTCCGGCTATCGCCCCGGGGCGGATCTGACCCTGCCCCCCGCCGAAGCAGCCGGCGGCTCGCACGGCGGCGCGGATCAGTCCCTCGTCGACGAGTTCCTGCATTTCGTCGCGTACGGCGGCGCAACCGAGACGTCGCCCGTCGCCGCCCGCGAAGCCGTCGCGACCGGCATCGCGGCCACCACGTCGCTGCGTTCGGGCGGCACTCCGGTGGAGATCCCCGCCATCGCCCCGCACCTCGCCGACTACTTCGAGCGTCACCAGCCCGGCTCCCGTGCCCCCGCATTCCGGGGCGACTGAGCCCCGGCCGCAATCCACCGACCCACGCAGTGCTCCTGTGATCCTCTATGGCCTTGGCGAAGGGACGGCGATGTTCGCGGCCAACTGCCTGCACGCGTGGTGGCACGTACATCCTCTGTGGTTCGATCGGCCGCCTGCTGCTCGCGCTCTTCCTGACCGCGGTCGGCTACGCAGTCACCCGCGCGCACCTGCTTCCCGGCTGGACTGGCCGTTCGGCCTACGTCCTCGCCGCGGTGAACCTGGCCTTTGTCCCGTCCCTGTTCTTCGGCAACACCCCCGCGCACTTCTATGCGGCGAACGGGTGGGGCAGCACGGCCCTGATGGGGGCGTTGCTGAGCTACTGGCTGCTCGCCGTGGGCATCTCCACCTACCGACGGGAGTGTCGCGGCGGGCGTCCTGGATCAACTCCCGGTCTCAGCCGGTTCATGCCGCTCTTGCCTGGGCCGCATGGGCCGGCTGGTGATTCCACCCGCGAGGCGTGATGCCTGGACTGCTTGCGGACGCGGTCGGAGGGGCGACGTACGCGTCAGATGGTCCGAAGACCGACCGCCAGTGTCAGTTCAAGGACCCGGTGTGGCGATGCGAGGTCCGGAAACAGTTCCCGCAGCTGTGACATCCGGTACCGGACCGTCTGGGGATGGACGAACAACGCCGCCGCTGCCTCGTCGCGCCTGCCCTGGTGCAGCAGCCACGCCCGCAGCGTCTCCTCCAGCCGCAGTGCGGTCGCGGGAGGCAAGGTCTGCAACGGTGCGAGGGCTCGGGCACGCAGGTCCGCGAACGCGTCCGCGTCGGCGCTCAGCACCAGTTCGGGCAGGTGGTCCTCGGTGTCGCGAATTTCAGGGGAGACGGAGCGCGCGCGTACGGCTCGTGCGTACGAGGCGGAAGCACGAGTCCAGGGCCGGGCCGGGCCGACCACGGCGGTGCGCTCGGTCAGCTGCCGCAGGAGATGTGATCGGTCGGCATCGGGGACGAGCAGCACACCGGTGGCGTCCGGCAGATCGTCGAGGACGAGGGTGCTCGGGTCCAGCGTGCGGTAGGCAGGCCGGGCCTGGGCGGCGGGCAGCAGGACCGCGGTCAGCGAAACGGGAGGCTGCCACCCGGCCCGTTGAGCGGAGGCCAGCAGCACGTCCGGGGCCGCGCCGGCGAGGAGGTCGCGGGCCAGGTGTTCCAGGTGGCGCTCGTGGGCCCTGCCCCGGGCAGCCAGTTCGTCGGCGTGGCCCGCGGCGCTCGCGGCGGAGAGCTCGTCGATGTAGGCGAAGGTCAGCTCGGCGAACTTGGCGACCTCGGCGGCGGGCAGACCCGCGGGTACGGCACCCGCTGCCAGGCATCGCCAGGCCACGCGGGCGCCGACGCGATAGGCGCTGAGCAGGGCGTCCATCGAACGGCCGTCGCGGACCTCGCCGCGGCCCAGCTCGTAGGCCGCGTCACTGGCGTCACCGCCTGCGGCCTTCCCGCTTGCGAGGTCCAGGTAGTGTCCCAGGGCGGTGCGGACGGCTCGGCGGATGGTGGCGCCCATGTGGCCCGTCAGGGCGTTGGCGTAGGGAGGGACCTCGTCGATGATCGCCTGGACGACCTCGTCCGCGGTGGTCTTCAACTCGGCCCGAAGTGCGGTGACCGTCGTCTCATCCAGGGCCAGTTCGCTGACCCTCCGCATGGCATGGCTCACGTTTTTATTCCCTGCGAACAAATCAGTCGACCAGATTCACGTCCTGTGGTCAGGACTTTACGCCTCAAGGCGCAGCAAGCTGGAGTCATGACGAGTGCAGCCCTCCGCAGCAGGGCGTGGAAAATGCTGGAGATGGTCACGACGCCGCTGCTGCCGTCGGACTACCTCGACCTGGTCAGCCCGCTGCGTGCGGGCGCTGACCTGCGGGGGCGCATCGAGGCGGTGCACCCCGAGACGCCTGATGCCGCGACCATCGTGATCAGGCCGGGGAGAAGCTGGCGCGGCCACACGGCCGGTCAGTACGTGCGCATCGGCGTCGACGTCGACGGCGTGCGCCTGTGGCGCGCCTACTCCATCACCTCGCCGACCAACCGCCGGGACGGCCGCGTCACGATCACCGTGAAAGCGATGCCGGACGGCAAGGTCAGCAACCACCTGGTCCACAGGGTGAAACCCGGCACACTGATCCAGCTCGACCAGGCGAACGGTGACTTCGTGCTGCCGCAGGCCAAGCCCGCCAAGGTGCTCTACCTGACGGCCGGCAGCGGCATCACGCCCGTGATGGGCATGCTCCGCGACACCGAGTTCGACGACGTCGTCATGGTCCACTCCGCGCCGCAGCCGCAAGACGTGATCTTCCGCAACGAACTGCACGACCTGGTCGCGGACAAGAAGCTGACCCTGATCGAGCTGCACACCGACACGGACGGCATGCTCGACATCGCCCGTCTCGATGAACTCGTGCCCGACTGGGCCGAGCGCGAGACCTGGGCGTGCGGGCCCACGGGCCTGCTGGATGCCGCCGAGAAGCACTGGAGCGAGCACGGCGTCCCAGAGCGCCTGCACACCGAACGCTTCCGCCCCAGCGTCGTCGCCACCGGCGACGGCGGCGAGGTCACGTTCAGCACCACCGGCAAGACCGTCGACGCGGACGGCGCCACGCCGTTGCTGGACGTCGGCGAGGAGGCCGGCGTCCTCATGCCCTCCGGGTGCCGCATGGGTATCTGCTTCGGCTGCGTCACGCCGCTCAAGGCGGGCGCCGTCCGCGACCTGCGCACCGGCGAGATCACCGAGGCAGAGCCGGGCGTCCTCATCCAAACTTGCGTGTCCGCCGCGGCGGGCCCCTGCGACATCGACCGGTAGGAGCATCTTGACCGCCATCGACCCCACTGCCCACCTGACCGCGGAGCAGATCGAGGAACTCGGCCGCGAGCTGGACGCGATCCGCGACGAGGTGATCGCCGGCCGCGGCGAGAAGGACGCCGCCTACATCCGCAAGGTCATCTCGGCGCAACGCACGCTCGAGCTGGTCAGCAGGGGAGTGCTGCTGTTCTCGATCTTTCCGCCCGCATGGCTGCTCGGCACCGCCGGTCTGTCCGTGGCGAAGATCATGGACAACATGGAGATCGGCCACAACATCCTGCACGGCCAGTGGGACTGGATGCGAGACCCGAAGATCCACTCCACCACCTGGGAATGGGACCACGTCTCACCGGCCGACCAGTGGAAGCACTCCCACAACGAGCTGCACCACACGTACACCAACGTGATCGGCAAGGACAACGACCTCGGCTACGGCATCATGCGCGTCGACGAGGACCAGAAGTGGCACCCGTTCCACCTCGGCCAGCCGCTGTGGAACTTCATCAACGCCTGCTTCTTCGAGTACGGCATCGCCGCCTACGACCTGGAGCTCGGCAAGAACCTGAACAAGCGCCGCCGCAAGGACCCTGAGTTCCGCGCGCGTGCCAGGGCCGTGGGCCGCAAGATCCGCAAGCAGGTGCTCAAGGACTACGTGATCCACCCGCTGCTGTCGGGCCCGTCGTTCCTCCCCACGCTCGCCGCCACGTTCACCGCGAACCTGGTCCGCAACCTCTGGTCCCACTCGGTGATCATGTGCGGGCACTTCCCCGAGGGCGTACAGGTCTTCGAGCGCCGGTCGATCAAGGGCGAGACGCGCGGCCAGTGGTACCTGCGCCAGATGATGGGCTCGGCGAACATCAGCGGCAGCAAAGCCATGCACTTCATGACCGGCAACCTCTCCCACCAGATCGAGCACCACCTGTTCCCGGACCTGCCGAGCAACCGGTACGCCGAGGTCGCGGTGAAGGTGCGCGCGCTGTTCGAGAAGTACGAGCTGGAGTACGTCACCGGCCCGCTGCCCAAGCAGGTGTTCTCCGCGTGGCGCAAGGTCTTCCGGCTCTCGCTGCCGAACAAGGAGCGCGAGGTCAAGACGCCGGACCGCGAGCGGGAGCTCGTCGCGGCCTGATTCCGGACATTGGTTCGGCTGAAGTCCTGCATTGCCCTTTTGCCGCGTAGGCGATCGCACTTCACCTCCACAGCACGTGCGTGGCCCCGAGCTCTCTGCTCGGGGCTGCAGTGTTGCCCGGGCGCGCGAGACCCGGGACGACTGGACGGAGCTATTGGGTGCTGGCACGCGTCCACGAAGCGGCGCATCCGGACTCCGGGCTCGCGGACCGTGCGGTTGGCCGGCGCGATCGCACACCCCGCGGCGAGCAACTGCTGGCCGGCGAAGGCGGTGGCGTCGACGCCGGTGGAGGCTCTGCGGTCAGACGGGCTCCACCCATTTGTACAGACGCCGCCGATGTGCGGAACGTGGCCCGTCGGTTGCGTCTTGGCCCGGGGTGACGCGCGTGGTGAGACTGGCGGCCGGCCGTCAGAGCGCTCGCCGCATCGGACGCCGGTGGCCGACCGCCGACCAACCGCCAAGGGTTGAGAGAGATTCATCGGTGCAAGCGTGCGCCGGCGGTGATGTTCGTGACTGCCGCAACCGTCACCGCGTACGGAGCGCAGGCCGTGGCCGCGCCCATGCCCTGGGAAACCAGCCAGTAGGACGTCCGCATCGCGAGCGCTGGACTGGCACCGGGTCCGGCGTGCTCGTCATTCGGCCGGGCACGCGGCGGGTCAGGAGCGGGTGCTGGTGTGGCGTACGCCAGGTCCCCATTGCTCTTGCACGGGTGCCATGCACCACTGACGCAGAGGCTTCTCTGGGGCGGGCGGTGTGGCCGGAGGCGGAGTTCGATGACGGCTTGGCCGCTGTGGCGGCCTGTCAGGCTGTCGCAGCGCGAGGGGTGACGCACGTGTTCCGGGGTCGCCCAGGTGGGCAGCTCTTGCTACAAACATGGGATGACCACATGTCTGTTAGGGTGATGGCAACCACCAGGAAGGGAAGGGCCCGGTCATGCCGCTGCGCGGAGCGGTCCGCAGGAATCTGGTCGACGAGGTGATCGAGCAGATAGAGGGCCTGATCACCAGCGGCGAGTGGCCGCTGGAGTACCGCATCCCCTCCGAGCCGGAGCTCGTCGAGCGGCTGGGCGTGGGGCGCAACACCGTCCGCGAGGCGGTGCGGGCGCTGGTGCACACCGGGATGCTGCAGGCACGTCAGGGCGACGGCACCTACGTCCGCTCGCGCAGCGGGGTCGGCGCCGCCCTGGCCCGCGTCGTCCAGCACCGAGAGGTGCTGGAGGTCTACGAGGTGCGGGCCTCTCTGGAGCGGGACGCCGCCCGGATGGCTGCCGTGCGCGCCACCACCGATGACCTGGCTCTGCTGCGGGCGGCGCTGGCGGACCGGGACCGGGCGCAGAGCACCCGCCCGGAGCAGCATGAGGCATTCGTGGAGGCGGATCTGCGTTTTCACCGCCAGGTCGTGGCAGCCTCACGCAACAGCGCCCTGATCGACCTGTACGGGCACCTGACCGACGGGCTGCGCGAGACGCTGCGGGCCGTCATCGACTCCCCCCTGCCCGACGCCGTACGCCACCAGACCGCAGAGCACGCGGCGATCGTCGCCGCGATCGAGGCCGGGGACGCCGAAGCGGCCGAACGCGCCGCCGCCCTGTGCCTGGCCCGGGCGGTGGCCGCGCTGGAAAGCAACCGCCCCGGCCACACCGGGGAGCGAGGAAGCCTGACATGAACAATCTGTTCGATCTCTCCGGCACTGTGGCCGTCGTGACCGGGTCCAGCCGCGGCATCGGGCTGGCCATCGCCCGCACTCTGCTGGCCCAGGGCGCGAGCGTCCTCGTCAACGGCTACGACGAGGCCGAGACCGCCGCCGCGCTCAAGACCCTGCGTGAGCAGTATCCGCAGGCCGACGGCGAGCGGCCCCGGACCGCTGCCCTCGCCGGCGACGTGACCGACGCAGATCTGGCCCGCGTCCTGGTGGCCGAAGCAGTCGACGTCTTCGGACACCTCGACCACCTCGTCTGCAACGCGGGCATCGACATCATCAAGCCCGCCGTCGAGTACACCCCCGAGGAGTGGGACCGCGTCCTGACGGTCAACCTGCGCGGCGCCTTCCAGCCCGCCCAGGCCGCCGCCCGCCACTGGATCGCCGAGGGCAGCGGCGGGTCGGTCACCATGACGTCCTCCATCGCCGGTGCGGTCGGCATCCCGACCCTGGCCCCGTATGCGGCCAGCAAGGGCGGCATCAACCAGCTCGTGCGCACCCTCGCAGCGGAGTGGGCGGCACACCGCATCCGGGTCAACGCGGTCGCGCCCGGCTACGTCGCCAACATCATGGACAGCGTCACCGCCCACGACGACCCGGCCTCCGACCGGCGCATCAACATCTTCACCCCGCTCGGGCGCCGGGCCACCGTCGAGGAGATCGCCGCCCCCTACGCCTTCCTCGCCTCGCCTGGCGCCGCCTACGTCACCGGATCCGTCCTGGCCGTGGACGGCGGCTACACCGCAACCTGATGTGCGACATCCAGTGAGTACGCCCCATCCGCGACACTATCGAGCCTCCTTCGGGTGTTGGTCTCGGAAGTGGCGCCCAGCTGACGGCCCCGTCACTCGCGCTGGTTGAGGGCTCTCGTCAGCTGCCGGTTGGCTTCCCGGGCCGCCCCCAGTTCGGCCTCGCGCTCCTCCAGGGCCGCCTTCAGATCGACGGTCTGCTGTTCCAGACGGCTGATCGTCCGCTGGTGTTCCTCGGCATCGACGGGCCGGAGCGTCGCCCTGCCGCCGAGCGGTTCGGCAGGGAACAGCTTGACCCTGTCGAGGTCGGCCCGCAGCGCGCTCATCACCTCCGTGGCGGTGGCCACCCCGGGAAGGACGGGCACTCCCAGCTCCGGGCACTGGCGAGGAGCTCGTGGTCCAAGCCGGGGGACGCGACAAAGCGGCCTCGGCCGAAACCGCCCGCTCGGCTTGTCCGGCGGTGAGCACCGTGCGGCGCCGACCATCAGAGCGCCGTGCGCCGCCATCGCCTTCGCCACCTGCCCGGTGCCCGGGGTGCGGAAGGTGACCTCCGCGCGCCGGGCGCCGCCCGCGGCCAGGGTGCGGGCCGGCGGGCGGCCGTGGTGGGGTCGGGCACGGCCAGGACCGGCACGATCCGAGCTTCGGCGAGCAGGCCGGGGAGGTCGGCGGTCATCGGCTCAGCCAAACGCCGTCGACCGGCAGGACGGTGCCGCGCACGTAGGCGGGGGTTCTGCGCGGGTTCGGCGCGATGTTCGGTGGGCGCTGTTCAGCTCGTTCGGGCCGTCGCGTCCTTCCTTCCGGCGACGGGCGTAAGGCCGTAGAACGCGGTGGCGGTCCCGGCGAGGAGCGCGTCGATGTCGCTCTCGCTCCAGCCGATGAGCAATTCGTCCACGGTGGCGGCCCACCGGTTCCAGCCCCCCGCCAGGTTGGCGACCGGCCAGTCCGAGCCGAACATCAGCCGCTCGGGGCCGAAGGCGGAGGCCAGTACGTCCCAGACGGGCCGGATGTCGGCGGTGGTCCAGCGGGAGTGGTCGGCCTCCGTGATCAGCCCGGAGACCTTGCACAACACGTGCGGGTGCGCGGCCAGCCGCTGAATCCGGCCTTCCCAGTTCGCGAAGTCCTGCCGGGCGATGTCCGGCTTGCCCGCGTGGTTGAGGACCTGGGGCAGGTCGGGAAAGCGTTCGGCGAGACGGATCGCCTGGTCGAGCTGGTGGGCGCGGACGAGCACGTCGTAGCGCAGTCCACGATCCCGGGCCGCCCGCAACCCCCGTTCCACGGTGGGACGTTGGAGCCAGTTCGGATCGGTCTCGCCCTGGACGAGGTGCCGCAGGGAGCGCAGGTAGCGGCCGCCCGGCCCGGCGAGCAACTGGTCGAGCACGTCTGCGATGGCCGGGGTGGTGAGGTCGGCCCAGCCGACCACGGCCTGGACCAGGGGCTCCTGCTCGGCGAGTGCGAGAAGGTCCTCGGTCTCGGCGACCTCCGCGATGCATTGGACGACCACCGTGCTGTGCAGCCGTCGGCCCGCGATGGGGTGGGTGGCGGTGATCCGCAGGTCGTCAGGGGTGAAGGTGCGGCGGATCGATGCCACGCCGGGGTCGTCGAGCCAGGGTTGTGGGCGGTGGGTGAGGTCCCACAGGTGGTGGTGGGCGTCGACGAGCACGGATGTGTTCACGGGGTGGTCCAAGTCGGGGTCGGGCTGGTGCGGGCCGGGTCAGACGGTGGCGTCGTCGTCGGGCGGGCTCAGGTGCCAGATCTCGGGGATTTCAGTCCACTGGCGGCCCTCGCCCCGGTCGGGGAAGGGTTCCTGGCACGGGTCGGTGAGCTTCCACCAGCGCTGGGTCTCGGGGTCGGCCTCGATGGACGCCATGTCCGCCGCGAAGTCCTCGCCGTGGTACTCCATGTAGGCGAAGAGCACGTCACCATGGAGGAAGATGCTGTAGTTGCGGATGTTCGCCCGGTGCAGGGCGGCTTCGACGCCGGGCCACACGGCGGAGTGGAGGCGGAGGTACTCCTCGCGGCGTTCGGGGCGGAGCCGGATGGTCTGGGCGATGCGCTTCACGGCGATTCCCCTGTCGTGTCATCGCAGTGGGCCCCGTCGAAGGGCGTGCGGTAGCTGGGTGTGCGGGTGCGCATCCCGAGCCGCAGGGTGAGCCGGATACGGGTGGAGGCGGGCAGAGGGACCGTCAGGAACGGTGAGTCGCAGGGGGCTTCCGACTCGGTGACGACGGGCTCGGTGTGGCCGTAGTCGTACATGTCTCCGATCCAGCCGTCGTCCGTGCAGGTGGTGTACCGGACGCCGGTGATGGTGTGCTCGGCGAAGGCGCCCGCCTGGACGATCACCGTGCGGTCGGTGCCGGGGGAGAGGTTGACCAGTTCGACGGTGGTCGCCTCGGGGTCGATGGAGGTGACCAGGGCGGCGACGTCCGCGGGCAGGCCGGCTCGGCGGGCGTCGGCGTCGTGGTAGCGCAGCCTCGCCTGCTGCAGACCGCCGTTGTACAGCACCTGCGGGCCGCCCCAGGTCAGCTGTACCAGGGCCTCGGTGACCACCGGGTTGCACAGCTGCCACACGTGGATGTCGGCCTCGGGCACGTCCAGGTCCCGGTAGCGGTCGATGCGCCGCAGCCGGTGGCGGACCTGGGCCTGGGCGGCGGCGAGGATGCGCTCGGGGTAGTCGGGGTCGTCGCCGGCCAGGAAGGCGAACCACGCCTTCTCGTGTCCGGAGTCCTCCTTGGACCGGAACGGCCGCACGGTGCGCCAGTCGATGGCGTCCGCCTCGCGCAGCCGCTCCAGCCGGGCGCGGTCGACCTGGGAGGAGGTGTGGTGCCACAGGGCCACCGGCACGGGGGGCGTGGCCGGGTTGTAGTCGAACCAGCCCGAGTCGTTGTGCCGGAACGGCAGGTGGAGCGTGGGCGTGTGCCGGTCCGGGCCGAGTTCGACCGCCCACTTGGAGGGCAGGCTGGAGTCGGCCTCCGTGTGGGGCATGACCTTGGCGTGGCCTATGAGGGTGTCGAGCGAGGTGGCGACCATGGAGAGGTAGTCGTCGTCCCCGGTGACCGTCGCCGCCGCCAGCGCCGCCACGCAGGCCGCGTGACCGACGCTGTGCCAGCCGTGCGGCCAGGACCAGCCGTAGTGGCCGCCGTACCAGCGCCCTTCCAGCAGGCTGCCGACGATGCCGTCAGGGCCGACGTTGTCCGGGATCAGGCCGCCGTGTTCGCGGGTGCGTTCGCGCCAGGCGCCCACGTACTCGACGATCCAGTCCCGGTAGCGCTCCTCGCCGGACAGGATCCAGGCGTTGAGGACCAGTCCGGCGGCGGCGAGGTTGACCGCGGTGTCGCCGACGCCCATCCGGTCCCGCATCTGCTCGCCCAGCCGGGGGTCCGCCGAGAGCGGGTACGGTCCGTCCTGGGCCTCGGGGAGCCATTCGAGGGGATAGCCGTACGTCTCCGCCTCCTTCGGCAGCCAGGGGTACACATCGCCGTCGAACAGGCCGGTGCGCTCGGGGTCGCTGCCGTTGTGCGGGCGGGTGATGATGCGGTGCTCGGGGTCGTAGTTGCCCTTGGCGGGGTCGACGTACAACTCGGCGAAGCGCAGGGCGCGCTCACGCCAGCGGTCGGGCGCGGCCATGCACAGGAAGTAGAGCAGCAGCAGGCTCTCGCCCTGGTGGAACCAGTCGTAGCCGCGCTCGAACTCGTCGCGCAGCATGTCCAGTTCGGTCAGCTGCCGGGTCACGCCCTCCCAGTGCTTCTCGCTGGCGGGCAGAAGGTCGTCGGCGCCGCCGAGGAGGTAGAGCTGGGGCCAGTTGAAGAACACTTCGTAGAAGTCGTCCACGCCGTCGCGGGTGGTCAGTGGGCCGTTGTAGTTCAGCCGCCCGTCGGGACCGGTGAAGGCGTGCTGGAAGCGGCGCCAGGCGTGGTCGAGCAGGTCGAACAGCGCGCGTTGGGCGACGGCCCAGCCGGGGGGTTCGAGCAGCGGGACCGAGGCCTGGACGTCGGCTGCGGGGGATGCCTGGTCGGCAGCCGGGGTGTCGTCCACGAAGACGTGGGGGTGAGGTCTGAAAGGCATGAAGCTGTTACTCCTTGGTGGCGCCGGCGAGCATTCCGCTGACCAGGAAGCGCTGGGCGAACAGGAAGACGACGAGCACGGGGGTGATGGCCACCAGCGTCGCCAGTGCCAGTTGCGGGCGTTGGATCGCGAGTGCGCCGACGGTCGGATTGAACGACGGCACATTGCTGAGCAGACTGCCGACGCCCACCTGGATCGGCATCTGGTCGCTCTCGGGGAGCATCACGTAGGGCAGGAAGTAGTTCGTCCAGTTGGCGACGAAGCTGAAGAACCCGACCAGCGCGATGACGGGGGTCGCCAGGGGCAGGGCCACATGGCGGAAGACGCCGAACTCGGAGCAGCCGTCGATGCGTGCGGCGGCCAGGAGGTCCTTGGGCACGGCGGTGGTGAAGTAGATGTACGTCAGGTACACCCCGAACGGGTAGAACGAGTACGGCAGGATGATCGACCACATCGTGCCGATCAAATGCACCGCGTTGATCTCCAAAAACAGTGGCACCACCAGCGTGGCGTTCGGCATCAGCATCACGACCAGCGTCGCGATCAGCAGCGTGTGCCGGCCGCGGAACTCGGTCATCGCGAGCGCGTACCCGGCCGGAACGGCCAGGCAGAGCGTGATGACCAGCGAGATCGCGGCGTAGAGCGCGGAGTTGCGCAGCCACAGCAGGATGGCGTCGTCCTGGAAGGCGGTGAGCGCGTGCCAGTTGGCTTTCAGCGCGTGCCAGGACCCGAAGGACAGCGGGTTGTCGTGGACCAGTTGCTGGTCGGTCTTGGTCGCCGCGAGGAGCAGCCACAGCACCGGCAGCACGAAGAACACCACGAACACGGTGAGCACCGAGCCGGCCAGCAGACGGGACGTCACCTGGCCGGGTGGACGGTGGCGCGGCCGTGGTTGCCCGTGCCGGCTTCCGGGGTGCTGATCCCGTTTCGCGCGGGGAGCGGCTGCAAATGGGGTGGATCGTGTGTCAGTCGGCATCGAAGAACCCCGATCGTGCGACGAAGACACCGGCGACCGACACGCTGACGACCAGGAGCTCCACCGAGACCGCGGCGGCGCCGTTGATGTTGTTCATCTGGAAGGCGAAGTCGTACGTCAGCTGGTTGAGCGAGTAGTCGCGCCCGGCCACGCCCACGCTGGCCAGGGAGAGCAGTTGCGGCTCGACGAAGAGCTGCGCGCCGCCCGCGAAGGCCAGGATCACCATGTAGACGATCCATTTGCGGAGCATGGGGATCTGCACCCGCCAGGCGGTCTGCCAGCCGTTCGCGCCGTCGATGCGGGCGGCCTCCATGACGTCCCTGGGGATGTTGTTCAGCGCCCCGTACATGACGACGATCCAGCCGCCCGCGCCGGTCCAGAACGCGATGATCGTGAACAGCAGCGCCAGATTGCCGGGGGCGATGACCTCGCCGAAGGTGTGGAAGCCCAGTGTCTCCAGCAGGGAGCTGACCGGGCTGACCGTCGGGTCGAGCATGAAAAGCCACACCAGGACGCTCGCGGCGCCGGCCAGGGCCCCTGGGATGTAGTAGAGGAAGCGCAGTGCCTGGCTGACCGGCCCCGAGGACACCCGATGCAGGAGCAGGGCCAGGACCACCACGAACACCACGAGGGACAGGAGCCAGAAGACCAGATAGAGGGCCACGTGGCCCAGGGAGTCGACGAAGCGGAAGTCCTGTGCCGTGGTGACGAAGTTGGACAGGCCGGTGAAGGCGCCTCCGGCGTTGGTGAACGCGAAGTAGATGGCGTAACAGGTCGGAAGGACGCCGAAGGCGATCAGCAGCAGCACGTAACCGGCGACGAATGCCACGCCGGCCCGGCTCTGCCGGGAGGTGCCGCGAGGGCGCCCCCGGACGGAGCCGGCCGAGGAGGGCGTGAGGGTCACTTCGAGACCTTGTATCCGTCGGCCTGCGCGTACTTGACGATCGCGTCCTGCCAGGCGGGCAGCAGCGATTCGATGGTCTTGCCCTGCGTCAGGCCGGGCTTGACGGTGGCGGCCCAGATGGCCTCCTGGCTGAACTGGCCCGAGCCCCAGTCGGACCACACCTGCGAGGAGGCGTTCTTGAGGGCGGTGAGGTCGCCGGCGAAGTAGCCGGAGGCGTTCTGCGCCTTGAGCCAGTTCTCGGCGGCGGGCGCGTACGCCGGGAAGCCGGGGGCCTTCTCGCCCTGGTAGGCGTTGTCGGTGGTGACCCACTTCAGGAAGTCGGTGGCCGCCTTGATGTGGGTGGAGTGCTTGGACAGCAGCCAGGTGCCGCCGCCGACGTTGCCGGTGGAGGGGGAGGTGTCGCCCTGCCACTGAGGTATGGGCGCCACCGCGATCTGCTTGGCCGGCGTCTTGAGGCCGTCCTTGAAGACCGCGCCGCCGTACCACGCCGGGCCGGGCATCAGCAGGACCTTGTCGGCTTCGTTCTTGGCGAAGTCGGTGCTGAAGACGCCGCTGATCGACATCGACTTGTTCTTGATCAGCACATCCAGCAGCTTGGCCATCTTGGTGCAGGCCTCGCTGGTGGTGTTGACCGAGACGGCCTTGGGGCCGGTGATGTGGTTGGCGCCGCATTTGCTCGCCCACAGGTAGATCTCGGGGGTGAAGGTGTCGCCCGCGTCGCCCACGAGGTAGCCGGGGTGCTCCTTGGCGACCTTCTCGCCAAGGGCCTGGTAATCCTCCCAGGTCGTCGGCACGGTGTAGTCGAACTTCTTCAGCAACGGCGCGTTGTACCAGAGCACCGCCTGGGAGAGGTCGTTGCGCAGGCAGTAGAGGGTCCCGTCGACCGTGCAGACGTCGTTGGCGCCCTTGGCGAACCCGGCGAGGGTCGCCTGCGGAATCAGCCCCTTGTTGAGCGGCGCCGCGAAGCCCGCCTGGACGGCCCAGCTCGCCTCGTTGTTCTGGGAGCTGAAGACGACGTCCGGCCAGCCCTTGCCCGTGCGGTTGAACAACTGGACCTTGGTCTGGAGGTAGTTGGACCCGTTGGCGTCACCGTCGTAGCTGACGATGTCCATCTTCACGTCCGGATGCTGCGACTGGTACAGCTTCGCGGCGTCCATGCGGGTCGCGTCCACCCAGACGGTCAAGGCGCCGTCCTTCTGCGGCGCTTGGGCGAAGCCGTCCTTGGTGGTCGTGCCGGCGGTGCCGCCGCTGCCACAGGCGGCCGCTGTGAGCATCACACCGGCGGCACAGGCGGCCAGCAACGCGGTACCTCTCCGGCTGGTCCCTGTCTCCTGGTGGGTCGAAGGCTTGTAGACGGACATGAGCGACTCCACTGGGGGTGCGTAAGGCTGACGGCTCTGTCATCACCGCTGCGGAAGAAATTAGCCGCCATATCACAGAAGGCGTCAAGGGGTGTGTACGTCTTTTTCGTGGCTCGGTGCAGGTATGAGGGCGCTTCTTTCCGTTGCGTAACCTGCATAAATAGCCAAGAATCACGCAAACAACCCATGCTCTCGCGATCTGCAGCGCCGAAAATGAGTACGACTCATTTGGGCTTGAGGTACGCTGAGCACGGCTTCAAGGCCGATCAGTCACTGTCGTCGCAGTCACCCGGAGGCAGCACCCATGAAAGACACGCCCGCCGTGGCGGCAGCGGTGAACGGCGCGGACGAGCGGCGCGACTACCGGCCCGGATACGAGGTCGTGGCGGAGCGGATTCTCGAGTTCATCGCCGAGGCGCGCCTGGTACCCGGCGACCGGATGCCCACGGAGAACGACCTGGCCCAGCGGCTGGACACCAGCCGGGCTGTGGTCCGGGAAGCCGTGAAGATCCTCTCGGCGCTCGGCCGGGTGCGGGCGCACAAGGGACGCGGGCTGTTCGTGGCGGACGACGACGGCATGCTGATCGCCAGTCGCTGGGGCGGCTTCTTCCGGCCCGTGGACCTCGACCACGTCCTCATGCTCTTCGAGTTCCGCCGGGTCCAGGAGATGGCCGCCGCCAGACTCGCGGCCACCCGCGCCACGCCGGCCGAGCTGCGCACCATCGAGGTCGCCATGCAGCAGTGCCGGCAGGGGTACGCCCAGGGTGAGGTCGGCGTCTTCAACCAGGGCGACGACGACTTCCACGCGGCGGTGGCGGTCGCCTCGCACAACACGTTCCTCGGCAGCGCGGTGCGCGACGCCCGTCGGCTGCAGCGTCAGTCCAGCGCTATCGGGATTCACAACTCCCTCGGTGAGGGCACCGCGGCCGCGGTCGAGGAGCACGAGGCCATTTACCGCGCCATCCGCGACGGCCACCCCGACGAAGCCGCCGACGCCACGGCCGTACACCTCGATCGGACCCTGGAGGACTACCGGCGGGAGATCCAGCGGCGCCTGTTCGGCTGATCCTCCCGCCAAGCGCAGGGGCTCCTGCACGGGCGGCGAACGTGCACAGGACTGTGGCGCGTTTGAGCTGCCGGTTGGCGCTTCTGGGGGCGTGTTGGCCGTGGACCGAGGTCTCCTTCAGGAGTCCAGCCTGTCGCCCTCCGTCACATAGTTCGCATTCAAGACGGCTGCCAGGTTGGCTATCTCATGCTCCGTCAGGTGGCGGCTCGTCAGCGGTAACGCGACGAGTTCGCGGGGGCCTCAGCCCCTGATGGCGATGAGTGTGTTTTCTTCGAAAGGACTGCCTTTGACGCTGATTTCCTTCACGGTGCCGATGCCTTTGGCGTAGTACTTGTTGTCTATGGTGCCGGGTTCGAGTGGTGTCCATTCTTTCGTGTGCAGGCTTTTGTTGAAGGTTTTGTAGGGCACGGAGACGCGGGAGGTGAGGTCGAGCACCTGGAAGTGATCCTCGGCCTGGCCGGGGTAGTACTCCTGCTGTCCGCTCGCGCCGGGCTTGGGGTGGGCGGGCAGGTAGACGCCGGGCCGGGCCCCGTCACGGCCGGCGCGCCAGGTCCCCTCGGTGGAGATCATGTTGCCGTGGTCGTCGAGTTCGGCGGTGTCCTCGCCGAAGTACCAGACATTGCCCGCGTTGTCCTGGGCGTAGTAGTCGCGGGTCGCCTCGTGGAGCGTGCGGCCGGAGTAGAGGCGGTCGGTGACGACACGGCAAGGGATGCCCGTGATGTTCTGGGTGTCGTGGGTGGCGGTGAGGTACTCGGTGGTTTTCGCGCCGTCCTTGGTGCCGCTGTAGATGAGCGTCCGGCCGGGCGGCAGGGGGAACCAGGGGTTGTCAACGGTCGCCGAGAAGCTGCGAGGAACCGGGCTCGTCGAGGTGGCTGTCACGGACCGTTGGCCGGGGTTTGCACTCGGTGAACAGGCCATCATCAGCAGTGTTGCCGCGCAGGCGGCCGCGAGGGTGAGGGCTGGCGCTGTGCGGGGCGGGCCGGCGCTGTGCGTGGGGGTGAGTGTCATGAGAACTCCCCGAGTCGGGTGGTAAGACGCCAGCCTGCTCCCCGCCAACTAAGGAGATCCTGAAACGGACACGCTCCGGGGGCTGCCGTTGAGAGATCGGCAGCCAGCTGGCGGGAAGGGCTGGCCCGCCTTCACTTGACGCGGACCCGGCACGGTGCTGCCGCCATCCGACACTGCAGCCCGCTGCTCGCCTACGCCGCCGAAGTACGCCGCTGCCGTCTGCGACCGAATCGAACAACGTGTCGGTCATCGGCATCAGCGCAAGGCCCTTGCCGATCGGCGCGGCCGAGCGGCAGGCAGGTCCCGCCGTACCCCGTCTTGTCCCAGACGGCGAAGGCGAACCCGCGCGGTGTCCCCTCCCAGGACCACCACACGCACAGGCGGGGTCTCGCCGGAGCACCGTTCAGATCCCTCGCATCCCCTGGTTTTCCGTGTACGAGCGCGCTCAGTGTCCCCTTAGGCAGCCGGCTCTACGCTGGTTGCGACGGGCCTGTGCCAGGAGGCGCCGTGCTGGAGGCGCCGGCCTGTGCGAGGAGGCGTGATGCGGATTCTCGTGGTCGAGGACGAAACGCCGATGGCGCAATTGCTGCGGCGCTGCCTGGCGGAGAACGGCTTCGCGGTCGATGTGGCCGCTACCGGCGAGGAGGGCCTGTGGTACGCCGGGGAGATCGACTATGACGTGATCGTGCTGGACGTGATGCTGCCGGGGACGGACGGTTTCGGCGTCCTGCGCTCCGTCCGGGCGGCGGGCCGGTGGGCGCCGGTGCTGCTGCTGACCGCGCGGGATGCGGTGGAGGACCGGGTGCGCGGCTTGGATCTGGGCGCGGATGACTACCTCGTCAAGCCGTTCGCGCTCGCCGAACTGCTGTCCCGACTGAGGGCGTTGATCCGCCGGGGTGCGCGGGAGCGGCCCGCCGTGCTGGCGGTCGGTGACCTCACGCTGGATCCGGCGGCCCGTCGGGTGGCCCGGGGCGGGACGCCGATTTCCTTGACGGCCAAGGAGTTCGCTTTGCTGGAGTGCCTGATGCGGCGGCCCGGCGAGGTGTTGTCGAAGGCCGAACTCATCGAGCGTGTCTGGGACTTCACTTTCGATGCGGACTCCAACGTCGTCGAGGTGTACGTGGGCTACCTGCGGCAGAAGATCGACCGGCCGTTCGGGCGGCAATGCCTGCGCACCTGCCGCGGCGCCGGGTACTGGTTGGCGGACGATGGCAAGGACCGTGTGGATCATGTCGGCTAGGCTGCCGGTCAGGGTGCGGCTGACCCTCGCGTTCTGCGCGGCGATGGCTGCGGTGCTGGCCGCGCTGGGCGCCTTCGTGTACGTCCGGATGGGCGGGGAACTCATGCGCGCCGTCGATCTCGACCTGCGGGCGCGGGCCGCGGCCACCGCCGGTGCCCTGGCGGAGCGCGGGCGGGCGCCGCTGGAGGCGGGCCGCGGACTCATCGACCCCGACGAGTCCTTCGCCCAGATCCTCCTGCCGCGCGGGGAGGTGGTCGAGACGACCCCTGCCGTCGCCGCGGCCCCGATGCTGTCGCCCGCCGCCACGCCGTCCGTCACCAGGCCGGTCTTCTCCGTCCGACGCGTCGCGGGCGTCGACGACCCGGCCCGCCTGCTCGCCGTGCCCGTCCGCCTGCCGGGCAAGGTCCCCCGTGCCGGCGTCCTGGTCGTGGGCGCGCCCCTCGGCGATCGCGCGGAGGCCTTGCACCGGCTGCTGCTCCTGCTGCTCGTCGGCGGTCCGGCCGCCCTGGCAGCGTCCTCCTACGCCGGCTGGCTGCTGGCGGGTGCCGCCCTGCGGCCGGTGGAGCGCATCCGCCGGGAGGCCGCCGCGATCTGTGAGGCCGAGCCCGGTCGGCGGCTGACCGTCCCGCCGACCGGAGACGAACTGGCCCGCCTCGCGCGCACCCTCAACGCCATGCTCACGCGCCTGCAGGAGGCGCTGGAACGCGAGCAGCGTTTCGTCGACACTGCCGGACACGAACTGCGCACCCCGCTGGCACTGCTGCGCGCGCAACTCGAACTCGCCACGGCCCGGCCACGCGGGCGCGACGAACTCGAGGCCGCCGTGCGCTGTGCCGTCGCCGAGACCGACCGCCTCGTCGGACTCGCCGAGGACCTCCTGGTCCTGGCGCGCACTCGGCAGGGCCGCCTTCCGCTGCACCGCGAACCGGTGTTGCTGCCGCGGCTGCTCACCGAGGCCGCCGCGGCGTTCTACACCCGCGCCGAGGCCGACGCGGCAACGATCACCGTACGGACTCCGGGCGCGGCGCAGACCACCGTCGATCTCGATCCGGTACGCCTGCGCCAGATCCTGCACAACCTCCTCGACAACGCCCTGCGCCACTGCGGCCCCGCAGGCCCCGGAGTTGTCACGATCACCGCGGAGCGCACCGACGAGGCCGTCGTCCTCCAGGTCCAGGACCAGGGCCGGGGATTCCCGCCCATGCTGCTGACCGATACCTCGTCCGGCACGGACACCGACGGCCTCGGCATCTCCATCGTCCGGATGATCGCCGCCGCCCACGGCGGCCAGGTGAGCCTGGCCAACCTCCCCTCGGGCGGGGCGCTCGTCACCGTAACGCTGCCTGTACCACCTCGTCCCGCATCACAGGCCGGCTCGGGCGCGTTGAGCCGTGGACGGGCTTGACTACCGGAAGTTGGGCTGCCGTGGGGGCTGAAAATCCCGCGAACCTTGTGGAAACCTTGCGAACTCACGGGGCGGTAGCAGTCGCTTCGAGGCGCATGACCTGCACGAGCGCCTCGAAGCGCGGTGCCGGGCGACCGACGGGGCATATCCGGACCTGGCCGACTTCACCATCTGTGACGCCGGGCGGCCGTCGCTCGGGCAGTCCGGGCGGCGCCGCCCACGCCGTCGGCGCAGGGACTGGCCCTGGCGGTGCGGGTCGGCCTCGCCACCGCCGACCCCCGTCTCGCGTGGCCTGCGGGCGTCAGTCCGGCAGCCAGTGCAGCTCGTGCGCCAGGGATTTGGCGACGGTACGGACGCGGCGGTGCAGTGGTGACGGCACGCGCGGGAGGACCAGGTGGATCGTCAAGGTGGGTGCGCCCTGCAGCGGTCGCCACGTGAGGCCGGCCGGTGATGTCGTGGCCGCGGCTTCACCGGCCGGGGCGAGGGTGAGCCCGTCGCGTAGGTCGCGCTGAGACATGTCGAAAGAGACTGCGGGCGTGTGGAATCGGGGGTTTGGCCGGGTGGCGAGGAACAGTGCGGAGAACTGATCGTGGATCACGGGGTTGGCCGTACGGTCGGGGAGTCGCAGCGGATACGCGGCCGCGTCGGCGATCTCGATCTCCGGGAGTTCGGCCAGCGGATGATGCTGTGCCAGTTGGACCCCGATGCGCTGACGCCGCAGCAGGAACTGGCGCACGCCAAGACCCGGCTGTTCACCGCGGGTGATCCCGGCATCGATGCGGCCGTCGGCGACCGCGGGGGAGATCTCCGGTGTCGCCATCGGGACCGCGCCGACCTCGAGTCCCGGGTTGCTGCGAATGAGCATGTCCACCAGGGCCGGTGTCGTCTCGGCTCCCGTGCTGAGGCTGTATCCGATGCGGAGCGTGCCCAGTTCGCCGGCCCCGGCATTCCGGGCGGTGTCCCAGGCCTGGTCCAGCGCCGCGAGTGCGGGCGGCGCGGACTCCGCCAAAGCCGCACCGGCCGTGGTCAATACGACGCTGCGCGTGTTGCGGACCAACAGGGCCGTACCGAGTTCCGCCTCCAATCGGCGCATCCGGGCACTGAGTGCGGGCTGCGCGATACCGATCCGTGCGGCCGCGCGGGTGAAGTTCAACTCCTCTGCCAGCACCAGGAAGTACCGCAGGCTCACCGTATCCGGCGCCACGTGCCCTCCCTGCCGATTGATAACGATCCGTTCTGAGTCTAGGTCGAACCGGTCTTTCCCTCGGCCACACATCCAGCCCTAGCCTGCGCATATGACCATCCAACCGACCGTCTTATCGGACACCGCACGCACGCACACCGCCGATTTCGAGTCCGCCGTCACGGCTCTCGCGAAGGCCGCGGCCACCGAGCCCGGTGTCGTCGACCACGGAATCCGGCCCGGCCCCACCCACCCGGGCCACTACCTGATCCGCGAACGCCACGCGGACCAGTCAGCGGTCGACACCCGCAGGGACCTCCCTGATGTCGCAGCCTTCATCGGCACCTTCCGCGTCGGCCGTCCACCGACTCCCACGCACTCCTCGAAAACATCTCCCTCACCCGAATCCCGATGCCCCGCACCAAGCGATGCAGGAGGTCGCCATGCATAGGTTGGTTGCCCTGTACTGCAAGCCCGTCGACCCTGACCACTTCCGCGACTACTACGTGACCAACCACCTTCCCCTGGTCATGAACTGGCCCGGCCCGCTTGCGTGGCGCTACAGCTTCGACGTGGCGGCGACCAACGGAGAAGCGCCGTATTTCGCCGTCTTCGAAGCCGACTTCGCCGACGCCGCCGCCATGGCCGCGGCGGGGGCTTCGGCGCACGGCCGGAAGGTGGCCGCCGATGTCGCCAACTACGCCACCGGCGGTGCGGTCGTCATCCACTATCCGGTGCAGGACGGCACCTGCTGAGGCCGGACGCTACGCTCCGGGAAGCGTTCGGTCGGCCGCCTCGGCCAGGTCCGGCCATCGGCGGAACGCCGTTCGCGGTTGCCCGTTCGTCGCGCGTCAAAGGGAGGGCGATGTCCTGGCCGGATGTCACGGTTGTTGATGCGTGCGTGCGTGCGACGCGACGGCCGGGGCGGCAGCCCCACGGCCGTCACCGACGACAACCCGGCGGTTACGGACGCGGACCGGCGTGCGGTCGCCGCTGCTGCCGGCACCTCGCACGCGGCGTTCCTCGGCCCGGGGCGGACGCCGGACGGTGGCTGCCCGGTCCGGTTCTTCACCGCCACCGCCGAACTGTCCGGTTGCGGCCACGGCACCGTTGCCGCGCAGGCCGTCCGGTTGACCCGCTCCGCGCTGGGCGAACTGAACGACCGACAACACACGGGCGGGCGCACGTTCGACACCGCCGCGATCCGCCGCCCCGCCGGTATCGAGGTGTGGTTCGACCAGGGCCTCGTCGCGCTGCGTCATCCGACACCGGACGAGCGAGCCGCGATCGTCGCCGCCCTCGGGCTCACCGCGGACGAGGTGCATCCGACCGACGCACCACGGATCGCCGCGCCCGGCGCACCACGCATGCTGGTACCGGTCCACGACCGGTCGGCGCTGCTCCGAGTCCGCCCACACCTCGGCAGGCTGACGGCGGCGTGCCGCCGGTACGGGCTCCTCGGCTGTTTCGTGTACGCGCCGCCAGTGGGCGACCGACCGGGTGCGGCGCGGATGTTCGCGCCGGCGATCGGCGTCGACGAGGACGTCGCCAACGCCAACAGCACCGGCTGCCTGGCCGCCCACCTGCTCGACACGACAGGGGCACAGACGGTCGCGATCGAGGTGGAGCAGGGTGACACCCTGGGCCGACCGGCCAGCGTGCTCGCTTCGGCACGACGCGGGCCGGCTGGCATCACGACCCGGGTCGGCGGGTTGGCGGTGGTCCGCGACGGACACCGAGGCGACCACTAGACCGTCCTCTTCTGCGATCCGCGCATGGGCTGGGGCTGTCCGCTGCGGTCAATTATTGGCACCCGGTGGCGATCGTCAGCGGTGCTTTGTCCCTGGCCGGTCAGCCTGCGACGGCTATGCCGGCAATCGCTACGACCAGGCCTAGAATGATCATTGGCCAGCGGTTGTGCGGTGAGTGGCCGCCGTATGCCTCGCCCCTGAAGTGGATCATTAGGCCTATCCCGAGGCTCATGACAGTGAGACCCGCCATCAAGCGCAAGATCGCTACAGTCATGGCCCCTCCCGCCGCGGGGTGACACGGGTTCGGCGCCCAGTTGCCTCTTGTCCGGGCTTGGGCGTTGCCCGGCCGGTGTCGCAGATCGTACCGGGTGATCTGCGGGTGCCGGCCCACTGGTTGGCCTGTGAGTGGACCGCCGGACGCGCTGGGAGGTCCTGGTCCGGGTCGGAGCCGGCCCGCTGTGTGAGGTGGGCGGGATCGCGCAGCGTGGCCGGCTGCTGGCTGTTGCCGGTGGTGTCGTGGGCGGGGTGACGTCGCGTCAGTGTGTGCAGATCTGCTGTACGGCTTGGTCGATGTCGGCGGACTGGGCCGCGGTGGGGAGGACCGGGGCCTGGCCCTCTCGGCGGGTGTTGCGGACGGTGACGAACAGCAGGGGCGTTCCGGTCGGGGGGAGAGGCAACTGGCAGTAGACGTTGATGCGTGCGTGCAGGAAGAGAGCTTGGCCGGGCCGGAGCGCGGCGCCCGGGGCGGGTCGCGTCTGCAGGAAGCCGTCGTAGCCCTGTCTCGTTCCGGTGAACGTCACGGGGGAGGCGGAGGCGATGCGGACGGTGATGCCGAAGTCCAGGCTGTACCGGTGCGGCATCTCGACGCCGGTGATCCGGACGCTGGTGGCGGCGACCGGGTCGGGGGGCCCGGGCTGGGGGCGGCTGGCGGCGGCGTAGCCGAGGAGCGTGCCCAGGGCGAGTGCGCCGGACGACAGGGCGATCGTCGCCTGGGCGCGGCGCGAGAGCGCCTGCCAGCGCTCCCGGAGCAGCGGACGGTCCGCGCCCGTGTTCTCGACGACATCGCTGTCCTGGCCCTCGGACGGAGTCACCATGTCCGCAGCGTAGAGCCGCGTGCCGGGCGATGGGTACCGGCCGGACAGCCCCTTCTCAGCCCTTGCCCTCCGACGGCGCCGGACTGACCGCGGGCTGGACGGTCTGGGGCAAGCGTCCCCACAGCACGCAGGGTTTCCACGTGATGCCGGCCTGGCCGCCGGAGTGGAGCAGGTGACTACACCAAGGCGATCCAGCACGGGTCTCCGGCACCCGACGCAAGAGGCCGTGTACGTGGCGACCGCGAGCGGCGAGGTGCACGGCGTACCGCTGTGACCGCGTACAGGCCTCCCGCGGCCGCCGGCACCTTGGGCATGTATGAAGATCCACAACTGCGGACGGAGCTGTGTCGACCGTCCTCAGGCCGACCGCCCTCAGGAGGAACCGACCGAAGTCAGCGCGGCCCCCGAACGCCGCTCATGCCGCGATCAACGCCGCCAGGGCGCGGTCCATCGCGGCGTTGAACTCTTCCGGCGTCAGCGGCAGGCGGGACTTGACGTCCCGGCTCCACTGATCGGCGAGGACCTCGGCGGAACCCGCCTCGACACCGTCGAGCGCCGCGTCGGCCAGGTTCGACGGCGCGAGCTTGTCCACGGGCCAGCCCGCGGCCATGTCGGTGTCGGCCAGGCCGAGGTGCACCGCCGTCACGAGCGTGCCCTGCTCGGCGAGTTCCAGGCGGACGCCGTTGGTCATGGCCCAGGCGGCGGCCTTGGTCAGGTGGTAGGCATTGGCGCCCTTGCCCCCGAACCACGACATGGCGGAGAGGATGTTGACGATCGCGCCCCCGCCGTTCCTGGCGAGCGCCGGCGCGAACTCCCGGATCATTCGCAGGTGGCCGAACATGTTGGTCTCCAGCTCGTGCCGTACGGCCTCCAGCGAACCGGTCACCAGGTCGGTCCCTGTACTGATTCCCGCGTTGTTGATGAGCAGCGAGACGTCCGGGGCGGCCTCGGCGGCGGCCCTCACGGATGCGGGATCGGCGATGTCGAGGGGCAGTACCACGGCCCCGGGCAGGTCCACGGTCTCCGGTCGGCGGGCCGTCGCGTAGACCTTGCGGGCGCCCCGTTCGAGCAGACGCTGGGCGAAGGCGCGGCCCAGGCCGCGGTTGGCTCCGGTGACAAGGGCAACTGAGTTGTTGATGTCCATGCCCGGTACGCTAAAACCTGACGCTGACGTCAGAGGCAAGTGCTGGCCGTCAGGAGCGGGGTGAGAGGACCACCATGACCGTCACAGAGGCCGCGACCGAGCGGCTGATCCGCATCGGCGAGGTGGCGCGCGGCGCCGGCGTCTCGGTACGGGCCGTGCGCTACTACGAGCAGCAGGGGCTCCTCGTCGCGGAGCGCAGCCCGTCCGGCCAGCGCCTCTACCGCCAAGACGCCATCGCCCGGATTCGCTTCTTCCAGCAGATGTACGCCGCCGGCCTGACCAGCCGAAGGATCACAGAACTCCTTCCTTGCTGGGACTCCGGGCACACCGACGCCGAGCAACGAGCCATGCTTCGCGCCGAGCGCGATCGCATCCAGGCTAAGGTCGACGAGTTGCAGGCCGCCCTGAACCGCCTCGACGAGGTCATCGCGATCACGGACACGCACCCCTAGACGGGCCCCTAGACGCTCTAGACGCCATGCCGTGACTCTGTCGCTGGTCTCTGTCGGTCAGGTGATCGTGGGGATGGCCGCGACTGCCGCCGCGGTCATCTGCCGTGCCGTGGTCGCAAGGCTGGCGATCGCGTCGTCAGGGGTCCGGCGGCCCTTGTCGCACCGCTCGCGTGGCCGGGTCCCCCCGGCTCGCTCCCCCTGTCCGCGGCCGCCGCGGCACAGGTGGGCGACGCCGCCATCGTAGTCGCCACCCGGAAATGGACGATGATCGCAGGCGCCTCGCTCCTGACCGCCGTACGCGTCGCAACGGCTGTCGCCACCGCGTGAGCGTGGCCGGCTGTCGCGCTTGCGGTGGCGCCGGGCGGACGTATGGCCGTTGGCCGGTGACACAGCACCGGACCGCGCCATCCTCCAGCACCGGCATGAGGCACGGGAGGCCGCCGGAGACGAGAGATAGCAGATCTATGAATTGCCAAGTTTTGCAATTCATTAGATGCTGAAGACTGTGTTCCGGTGGTAGCCGCGGGCACAACCTTTCGCATCGGCCCCGGGCGGGGCGTGTAAGGAAGCCGAGGGATCGTGTCCGTTCCACTGCACCAGGCCAACCTGCTCGTACGTGCCCGGGCTCGCGTGGCTTCCCTGCTTCCTTCCCGTGCAGACATGGCAGAACTGCGACGTGACCCGCGCCGGGATCTGCTCGCGGGCCTGACCGTGGCGATCGTCGCCCTGCCGCTCGCACTCGGCTTCGGCGTCTCCTCCGGACTGGGCGCGGCAGCGGGCTTGGCGACCGCCGTGGTCGCGGGAGCGCTCACAGCGGTCTTCGGCGGATCGAACCTGCAGGTGTCCGGACCGACGGGCGCCATGACGGTGGTGCTGGTGCCCATCGTCGGCCGGTACGGTCCCACCGGCGTGCTCACCGTGGGGTTGATGGCGGGCGTGATGCTCGTGGCGCTGGCCGCGGCGCGGGCGGGCAGGTACATGCGCTACGTGCCCGCGCCCGTCGTGGAAGGATTCACTCTGGGCATCGCCTGTGTGATCGGGCTGCAACAGATCCCGAACGCTCTCGGCGTACCCAAGCCTGAGGGCGACCGTGTCCTGGTCGTCGCCTGGCGTGCGGCCAAGGAGTTCGCCACGTCACCGAACTGGACGGCCGTAAGCCTCACTGTCGCTGTGGCGGCGGTCATGCTGGCCGGCGCCCGATGGCGTCCCACGGTGCCGTTCTCCATCCTCGCCGTGATCGCGGCGACGATCACGGCGCAGGCGGCTGGTCTTGACGCAGCCAAGCCCATCGGCGATCTGCCCGCAGGTCTGCCCGCACCCTCGCTGGGCTTCTTCGAGCCCGGTGCACTGGGCACGCTCCTCGCTCCCGCTGTGGCGGTCGCGGCACTGGCCGCGCTGGAGTCTCTGCTCTCCGCCTCAGTCGCGGACGGAATGACGGTCGGCCAGCAACACGACCCCGACCGGGAGTTGTTCGGCCAGGGCCTGGCCAACATCGCCGCCCCGCTGTTCGGCGGTGTTCCGGCGACCGGTGCGATCGCCCGCACCGCGGTCAACGTCCGTACCGGTGCGAGCTCCCGGCTCGCCGCCCTCACGCACGCCGTCGTTCTCGCGGCGATCGTCTTCACCGCCGCGCCCCTCGTGTCGAAGATCCCGCTCGCGGCCCTGGCGGGCGTGCTGCTGGCCACGGCGATCCGCATGGTCGAGGTCGGTTCCCTGCGAGCGATGGTGAAGGCCACCCGCTCCGACGCGCTGATCCTCGTCCTCACTGCCCTTGCCACGCTGGCCCTGGATCTCGTCTACGCGGTCGTCATCGGACTGCTGGTCGCCGGCGCCCTCGCTCTGCGTGCCGTCGCACGGCAGGCCCGCCTCGATCAGGTACCGCTGGACGAGGGCGACCACACCGCCGAGGAACACGCGCTGCTCGCCGAACACATCGTGGCGTACCGGATCGACGGACCGCTGTTCTTCGCCGCCGCCCACCGGTTCCTGCTGGAGCTGACCGACGTGGCGGACGTGCGCGTGGTCATCCTGCGCATGTCCCGCGTGTCGACCATGGACGCCAGCGGCGCCCTGGTGCTCAAGGACGCGGTGGAGAAACTGAACCGGCGCGGCATCCTCGTCCTGGCCTCCGGCATACGGGCGGACCAACGACAGGTCCTCGACTCCGTCGGCGCGCTGGAGCTGCTGCGGTACGAGGGCCGGGAGTACGACACCACACCCGAGGCCATCCAGGGCGCCCGCGAGCATCTGGAAGGAGCCGGAGTCCTCCCCGCCGCCTCCGCTCAGCCGCAGACGGGCGCTTCCTCCGAAAGCGCCCTGCGGTGACCAGTGCCCCACCGACACGTGCTCACCGTGCCCGCCGTGCCGTGCACCGCACTCGTCATCACGACGTCTGATGCGGTGCCCGGTCCGGGGCCGGACCAGGGCGTCCGGGTGATCGACCGAGTTGCTAATCTCGGCAATTGATGAGGTCGTCACTGGTTGTCCGTCACTGGTTGTCATCGTGGGATCCGATGCCCCGGTCCCAGTTGTGCGGTTCGGACCTACTACGTCGCGGGTGAGGATGGGCGCATGTCTTTGACCAGTGAAGGGCTGCGGAGCACGGCGGGCATCCGGGCGTGCCCGGTGTGGGAGCGGTCGCTTCCTCGTGCCGAGCAAGGGTCGCCTCGATGACCGCGCCGCTGTACCAGCTCAAGGCCGAGTTCTTCAAGACGCTGGGCCACCCTGCACGCATCCGCGTACTGGAGTTGCTGAGCGAGCGCGAACACGCGGTGGCGGAGATGCTTCCCGAGGTCGGCATCGAGCCGGCCCATTTGTCCCAGCAACTGGCGGTGTTGCGCCGGGCCAATCTGGTCGTGAGCCGCAAGGAGGGGTCGACGGTCTACTACTCGTTGACCAGCCCGCACATCGCGGAACTCCTCAGGGTTGCACGCACCATCCTGTCCGGCGTCCTGGCCGGCCAAGCAGAACTCCTCGCCGACCTACAAGCCACCCAGCCGGAGGCGAAGCCCCCCTCCTAGGCTCCGCGCCCTCGCGTCCCGCAGAGACGCGTCCCGGACCGCGAACGCCAGCGGACGCTCGATGCTGTACGGGCTGGTGCTGCGGTCCATGGTGAGCCGTCGCCAACGAACGGCGCACCACCGGGGGTGACGCCCAAACCCGCCCGGATCTTCCGCTACGACCTCGCTGCTCCCGACGGTGCCATGCCGGGGGTGCACGGCATCATGTGGAAGACGAGCATCAGCGGCGCCGCCACGTCGCACAGCTGTAGCGGCCAGGTCCAGGCGAACGCATGCTGGGCCCAGCACAGCGAGGGCATGTCGCTGTGGGAATCGACAGGCCATCCCCAAAGGGGTGTTGCCCCGGGAGACACTCGTCGCGACCGTGTTTCCGGCGTCCACCCGGCGCGTAAGCATCCCGTTTCGAGGAGTTCACCGCGGTACCGGGCGAGGCGGAGTGCCTTCTGACGGCCCGGAAACCGTCTCCTCACGTTCCGGCAAGAAGGCGGCGCGACGCTCACACCATGACCGACACCACCTCCGGCACGCCGTCCGCGGCCACTTCCCCGACCCTCTTCGAGCAGCTCGGAGGAGAGGACGCCGTCGGGGCCGTCGTCGACATCTTCTACGACAAGGTCCTCAGCGACCCCGACCTCCAGCCGTACTTCACCGGGGTGGACCTGGGCCGTCTCAAGGAGCACCAGCGGCGCTTCATCGGCCAGGCCTTGGGCGCCACTCGTCCTTACGCCGGCCGTTCCATGCGCAAGGCCCACGAACACCTGTCCATCACGGACGACGCCTTCGGCAAGGTCGTCGACCACCTGGCCGGCGCGCTCACAGAGGCCGGGGTGGACGAGGCGACCATCGGCACCATCGCCCAGGCCCTGCTGCCGCTCAAGGCGGACATCGTCACCGCCTGACGCTCATGCCCGGTGGGTGCGGCGACCGGGCGCCGCGGACCATGGCCGGGATGACGTCCGCCTCCGTAAGACATGTCCGAGGTAAGTGGGTAGCAACTGGTCCGGTACTGGCTGCGGAATTCGGCGAGCAGTCCGTGTCGCATGTCGGGCACGGACGCCCGGCGGCCGCCGTCTGGTCAGCGCGCGTCGAACCGGTCGATCACGAGATAGGTGCCTCCCGTCTTGGTGAGGGTGAGGGTGTGTCGTCCGAGCGGGAGGTTGCTGACGGAGTAGACGGTCTGCTGGGCCTGACGGCTCGTCGATGACGCGTCCACCGTGCCCTGGGAGGCGCCGTCGAGGGAGACCGCGATGGTGCCTTCGTCGGAGTTGGTCTCGGTGAGGAGGCTGATGCCGGTCCCGGTGAAGGTGACGGTGGCCGAGTCGCCGTTGGCCGTGGTGGCGTGGACGTCGTCCTGGTAGTCGCCGAAGCCGCGGTTGGCGTAGTGGTGCCAGGAGGCGCCGGTGTAGGTGAGGGAGGAGTTGGTGTCGTTGGCCACGCCGGTGACCTCGAAGGCGTCCAGTGTGGCCCAGGTGCCGCTGCGCTTGACGAGCTGGACGGTGTGACTGCCCGCGCTCAGTCCGCTGGTGCTGTAGATGACCGCCTGGGCCTGGCGGGTGGTGGCGTTGGTGTCGACCAGGCCCTTGGAGGTGCCGTCGATGAAGATCTCGACCTGTCCCTGGTCGGTGTTCTTCTCGCCGATGACCGAGACGGCGGTGCCGGTGAAGGTCAGTGAGGCGGTGTCGCCGTTGGTCTGCGTGGCGTGTACGGCGTCCTCGTAGTCGCCGAAGCCGCGGTTGCCGTTCGCCGTCCAGCCGCCGGTGTAGGAGATGGCGGTGTCGTCGTCGTCGATTCTGCCGGTCAGCGGCTGGTGGGCGCTGTCGGGGCCTGCGGCGGCGATGATGTCCTGGGCGGCGGAGGGCCAGGCGCCGCCGGAGACGATCGTGGCCTGGTTGAAGGTGATGTTGGTGCCGTTGTTCTGGTAGTTGCTGCGGTCCGAGTAGTTGTCGTGGATGTTGATGTCGTGGATGGTCGGCGTCCACATGCCGATCCAGTTGCCGCCGCCGGTGCGGGTGACGTTGTCGTGGGTGTTCCAGTACGAGCTGCCCTCGTCCTGGTACAGCCTGTTGTTGGTGTTGTTGGTGTTGTTGGTGTTGTTGGTGTTGTTGGTGACCTCGACGAGGTTGTTCGCCAGTACGGAGGTGGTGGAGCCGTCCCCGTTGCCCTGGCCGCCGTTGGTGTAGATGGGTCCGCCGTCGTGCAGGATGCTCATCACGTCGTGCACGTGGTTGTTCAGGATCTGGTTGTGGCCGGCGTAGATGGTGCCGTGTGCGCAGGTGCTCAGGCCCTGGGCGGACTGCATGGAGCACGGTGAGGCGTAGCCCCAGCCCCAGCCGAGGGAGATGCCGGAGTAAGGGGTGTGGCCGATGTCGTTGTGCGAGAGGGTCAGGTCGCGGGTGTAGCCGGCCCAGATGCCGACCGCGTCGGAGTAGTCCCGGCCGACGTCGGAGATCCAGTTCTGGGAGACGGTGTCGCCCGTGGTCATGCGGCCGGTGTCGGTGAGGTAGTAGTCGTCGACATCGCCGACGGAGACGCCGCCGCCGGAGGTGTCGTGGATGAAGTTTCCGGTGATCGTGGAGTTCTGGGTGCCGTCGGCGAGGTCGATGCCGGTGCCGCCGGTGTGGGTGATCTCGTCGCCGGTGAAGGTGATGTTCGTCCCGCGGTGGACCTGGACGGCTGCGGGGATGCGGGTGGGGGCGTTGGCGTTGGCGGGGTCCCACAGCACGCCGGCCTGGTTGTCGATGTAGCCGGCTGTTGAGGGCAGTGTCCAGGTGGTGTAGGCGAGGGTCAGGCCCTGGAACGTGATGTCGTGCGCGGGCGTGATCGTGTCCGGCACCACGGTGAAGCCGTCGAGGAGCATGTACGTCCCGCCGGTCATGACCAGCTTGATGGTGTGCTGGCCCTTGGTGAGGCCGCTGACGGAGGCGACGACCTGCTGGGCGAGCCGCGAGGAGCCGGCGGCGGACACGCTCTGGACCTTGGTGCCGTCGATGTAGACGTCGATGCCGCCCTCGTCGGTGTTGGTCTCCGACAGCACGTCGATCCCGGTCCCGGTGAAGGGGTAGCTCACCGAGTCGCCGTTGGTCGAGGTGGCGTGCACATCGTTGGAGAGGTCACCCACCGAACGCCCACCGGAGTGACTCCAGGAGCCGGTGTAGGTGATGGACGCGTCCGTGTCGTTGACCGGGGTGAGGTGGCCGGGGGTGCCGCTGACGTTCAGCAGCGTCTCGGTGGTGGGCAGTTCCACGTCGGCGGTGCTGAGGTCCTCACCGGTGCGTGGCTTGTAGTACAGGTAGCCCGCCGAGCTGTCGAGATAGAACTCGCCCGGGGCGTCGAGCAGTTGGTAGGCGTTCTCCACGTAGCTGATCGCGCTCAGCTTCGGCAGCCCGGCGCCGTTGAAGGGGAAACCGCGGTTGGGCACCGAGGTGTTGTTGTTTGCGAAGCAGGTCGGGTCGACGTTGAGGCTGGAGCCGCCGCCGCTGGGGGCGGTGATGCTCGCCAGCGGGCAGCGCATCTGCTTCCACTGGGTGTTGTCGACGATCTCCACCGACGACGGGTTGGTGAACGACGTGTAGGAGGAGTCGCTGGTGGTGAAGCTGGACCCGGAGAGGGTGAAACCCGACGGGTTGAGCGGTCCGCGTGCCCGCTGGGCCCGCACGCCGTCAACGAAGAGCTGTCGGCCCTGCGTGCCGGTCGGCACGGTGGCGCGGTAGATGTTCTTCGCGCTGTCGAAGAGGGAGAATCCGCTGATCTTCGTCGCACCGCTGAGGACGGGATTCTCGCCCGGGTGGGCAGCGTAGACCACCCGGTAGCCATTGCGCCCGGAGTCGGAGGCACCCAGGGCGAACGCCTGAGACAGACGGTAGGTGCCGCCGCGCAGATAGACGTCGATGTCGGCGGCCATGCCGGGGGCCAGGCCCGCCACCTTGCTCTTGGCTCCGTCCAGACTGCACGGGGCGCTCTGCGAGCAGGTACTGCCGGAACCGGAGGGCGACGCGTAAAGCTGGGTCGGGGTGGCGGCGTACGCCGGGCTGGGCACGGCGATCGCGGCGCATATCAGCGCCGCCAGGGTGCCGAGCGCACCGGTCAGGCCGACGGCTCTGGGACGGAACAACGACATTGGTGCTCCTACGGGGAGGCGTGAGGAGCCCCATCCGCAGTTGCCTGGGAGAGGGCGAACAGATCCGACCTACTTGGGGGAAATTTTGGGGACGTATGAGGATGTACAGCGAAGGGGGAAAATAAGATCCGGTATACATCGGATCTATATCTTCGAGGGGAGGCTACGGGGACGCCCTGTCATGGGCAAGAGAGCGGAACGGGGGATTCCGGCGAGGAGTTGAGTCGGTCGGAGCGGGGTTTTGGTGTACCCGGCGGTAGCTCCAACACTGGTCCGTGACTGATGGTTCCAGGGGAGCGGCTGCGAAGTGCCGGGTGCAGGAGCTCGCCGCGGAAGAGATACGGGATGAGCCTGACGTGACCAGCGTGACCCGCGAGTTGGGTGGCCTGCCCGCTCCCTTCACCAGTTTTGTGGGGCGGCGCCAGGAGATGGCCGACGTGCGCCGTCTCCTCGGCAGTTCGAGGCTGGTGACGTTGACGGGCGCGGGCGGGGTTGGCAAGACACGGCTGGCGCTGCAGGCGGCCGCCGCGTCGGCGCGTGCGTTCCCGGCCGGCGTGTGGCTGGTGGATCTGGCCCCGGTGCGCGATCCGGCGCTGGTGGCGGACACGGCGGCGGTGGCGCTGGGAGTGGCGGACCAGGGCACCCGGCCGGTGGTGGAACTGCTGGTGGCGCGGGTGTCGGGGCGGCGGCTGCTGATGGTGCTGGACAACTGCGAGCACCTGGTGGAGGCGTGTGCGCAGCTGGTCCAGTCCCTACTGTCGGCCACCTCCGAGGTGCGGATCCTGGCCACCAGCCGGGAGACGCTGCAGTTGACGGGCGAACACGTCATCGCCGTCGCGCCGTTGCCCCAAGAGGAGGCGACCGAGCTGCTGGTGCAGCGGACCGCCGCAGTGCGGCCCGGTTTCCAGCTCACCGAAACGAACCGGGCCGCGATAAGCCGGCTGTGCGAAGCCCTGGACGGGTTGCCGCTGGCGATCGAGCTGGCCGCCTCCCGGTTGCGCACCCTGGCCGTGGAACCGGCCATCGAGCGGCTGGACGACCGGTTCGCCCTGCTGACGGCCGGCAGCCGCGCCGCCAGGCCGCACCAGCGCACACTGCGTGCCGCGGTCGACTGGAGCTGGGAGCTGTGCGGCCCCGCCGAGCGGCTGCTGTGGAGCAGACTGTCGGTCTTCGCCGGCAGCTTCACCCTGGAGGCCGCGGAGGATGTCTGTGCGGGCGAAGGCCTCCCCGCGGACGAGGTGTTGGACGTGCTGGACCGGCTGGTCGCCCAGTCCCTCGTCGAACACGCCGGCACCGAACTGCGCCCCCGCTACCGGCAGTTGGAGACAATCCGCCAGTACGGACGGGAGCACCTCACGCATGCGGGTGAGGAGCGGAGGCTGCGGCAACGGCACCGCGACTTCTTCCACGCCCTGGCCGAGGACTGTTACCAGTCCTGGTTCGGCCCTCGTCAGGCGGATCTCGTGGCCGGGCTGCGCGCCGACCACAGTAACCTGATCGCGGCCCTGGAGTACCCGCAGTCGACGGCCGCCGACACTACGCGGCCCCCGTCCGCCGAAGACCGGCAGGCCGCACTGGCGCTGGCCTCCGCGCAGCTCTACCACTGGATCGCCGGCGGATGCCTCAGTGAGGGTCGACGCTATCTGGAACGCGCTTTGGCCGCGGCACCAGAGCCCACTTCCGCCCGGACGCGCGCGCTGCTGGTTGCTACCCAGGTCGCCTACACCCGGGCCGACCTCGTTGCGGCACGCCTGTTTCTGGAAGAGGCCGAGGAACTCGCCGCGCGGCTCGGCGATGCGGCATCCGACGCGCAGGCACAGGGCCACCGCGGCGAACTGGCGTTGCACGAGGGCCGTATGAAGGAGGCCGTCAGTTTCTTCGAGCAGGCCGTGGCCGCGCACGGCGCGCTCGGCGACCGGACCGGCGAGATCATCTGGCAGTGCGCGCTCGCCATCGCGCTGACCCTGAGCGGCGACCCGAACGCGCCCGATGCCGGCACGCGGGCGCTGGCCGCCGCCGAGGGACTCGGAGAGCGGTGGACCCGGGCGCGTCTGCTCATGGTGCTGGGCCGGCGCGCATGGGAGCGGGGCGAGCAGCCCGAGGCAGAGGAGCGCACTCTGTCCGCGCTCAAGGCACTGCGGGGTTTCAGCGACGGTATCGGCGTGGCGCACATGGCCGAACAGCTTGCCTGGATCACCGCGTCGGCCGGTGACCACCAGCGGGCCGGTCGGTTCCTGGGCGCGGCCCGGGCCCTGCGCGAGGACGCCGGCATCACCGGCGCCGCGGGCGACCCGCACCACAAGGAGTTCCACGCCCAGTGCGCGGCCCAGGTCCACCACGCCCTGGGCCCCGCCGGCTACGAGAAGGCGCTGGCGGCAGGTGCCGCCATCGACGGCGCGGAACAGCTCATCGCCTACGCTCTCGGTACCACCGACTCCGGCGCCGGGCCGGGCGCCTCACGGGCCGACACAACGGGTCTGACCCGCCGGGAGGAGGAGGTCGTCGCGCTGGTCGCGCGTGGCATGACCAACCGCAGGATCGCCGCCGAGCTGGTGTTGTCCCCTCGCACCGTGGACAACCACGTGAACCGGATCCTGACCAAGCTCGGCTTCTCCTCCCGTGCCGAGATCGCCGCCTGGTGGGCAGCCAGGTAGGTACCCATTGAGCAGAACTGCTCACGACATGGCGACCACTCCCGGTCGAAGCTGAGGACACGCGCACGACCAGCACCCGTCCTGCCACCCCCCTTTCGGCAGGACACCGTGCCCGAGCCCACGACCTGAAGGCACGCTCATGTGCCGACAAGGAGTTCCACCATGCCCCTGGCCCGCATCGACATGATCCGCGGCCGCGACCCCGAGTCCGTCCGAGCCGTCGCCGACGCCGTCCAGCAATCCCTCATCGACGTACTGCGCATCCCCGAGCGCGACCGGTTCCAGATCGTCACCCAGCACGACCCGGACGAGATCATCGCCCTGGACGCCGGACTGGGCTTCGAGCGCACACCCGGCACCGTCATCGTCCACATCTTCACCCAGCGCGGCCGCTCCACCGAGGACAAGCAGCAGCTGTACAAGAGGCTCGCCGAACGGCTCGCCGCCGTAGGCGTGGACGGCAAGGACCTGTTCGTCAGCTACTTCGAGAACGGCCCCGAGGACTGGTCGTTCGCCGACGGTAGCGCCCAGTACGTCGAGGGCGACCTCGCCGTCCCCGGACGCTGACCCAGACCCACCACCCC
>NZ_WVUG01000130.1 GCF_017614965.1 Streptomyces griseorubiginosus
CCGGCCGCGCCGAGCGGCGGCAACGCCTACGACCGGCGGGTGAGCCTGGATCTGCCCGGTTTCGGCTGGCAGGTCCACAAGCACGCGGTGGCCGGCGAGTGGCCCCGGCCCGCAGCCGGCGCCCCGAAGCCGACGGCAAGCAGGACGGGGACACACCCGAGGACTGAGACGCCCGTCGCCGCGCGTGGCGGACGTGTCAGTCGGCGCAGGCTGGATACGCGGTGGGGACGGCACATCAGCCCGTCCGGAAGGGCCCCCGCCATGGGCAGCAGTCAGCACCCGCACAGCGACCGTCACCGCTCCGACACGACCCTGCGGGTCAACGGCAAGCCGCACACGCTCACCGTCGACCACCGGCGGGTCCTGCTGGACCTGCTGCGCGAGGACCTGGGCCTGTTCGGCGCCAAGAAGGGCTGCGACCACGGGCAGTGCGGTGCGTGCACGGTGCTGGTGGACGGGCGGCGCGTCAACAGCTGTCTGCTGCTCGCGGTGTCCCTGGACGGCAGCGAGGTCACGACCGTCGAGGGGCTGACCGGCGACGCGGAGCGCCTTCACCCGCTGCAGCAGGCCTTCCTGGACCGGGACGCCTTCCAGTGCGGGTACTGCACACCCGGCCAGATCTGCTCCGCCCTGGGAGCGATCGCCGAGGCCGCCGCCGGCCACCCCTCCCACGTCACCGGCCCGGGCACGCCCCCGGGGCGGCCGGTACCCCTGGACCGGGCCGAGATCCGGGAGCGGCTCAGCGGGAACCTGTGCCGCTGCGGGGCCTACCCCCACATCGTCGAGGCGGTCGAGGACGTGATCCCGTGAGGCCCTTCGCCTACGTCCGCGCCACCGGCGTCGAGGACGCCTGCGCCGCCCTCGCCTCCCGGCCCGGCGCCCGCCCTCTGGGCGGTGGCACCAACCTCGTCGACCTGATGAAGCTCGGCGTGGAGGAGCCCACCACCCTGGTCGACGTCAGCCGGCTGCCCCTGGACACGGTGGAGGAGCTGCCCGACGGCTCGCTGCGCGTCGGAGCCACGGTCCGCAACAGCGACCTGGCGGCGCATCCCGCCGTGCGCGACCGGTATCCCGCCCTCTCCCAGGCACTGCTCGCGGGCGCCTCGGGCCAGCTGCGCAACGTGGCCACCACCGGCGGCAACCTGCTGCAGCGCACCCGCTGCCCGTACTTCCAGGACGTCTCGAAACCGTGCAACAAGCGTGCGCCGGGCAGCGGTTGCGGCGCGCGCGAGGGCGTCCACCGCGACCACGCGGTGCTCGGACACTCCGAGCAGTGCATCGCCACCCACCCCTCGGACATGGCGGTGGCCCTGGCGGCCCTCGACGCGCGGATCGAGCTGTACGGACCCGCGGGCGCCCGTGACGTCGCCGCCGACGCGTTCCACCGGCTGCCGGGCGACCATCCGGAGCGGGACACGGAGATCCGGCCCGACGAACTGGTCACGGCCGTGGTGCTGCCGCCCGTCACGGCGGGACTGCCGTCGCTGTACCGCAAAGCGCGCGACCGGGCCTCGTACGCCTTCGCCCTGGCCTCCGTCGCCGGGGTGCTGCGGATCGCGGACGGTGTCGTCGCCCACGCCGGCCTCGCCTTCGGGGCGCTGGCCCACCGGCCCTGGCGGGCGCGGACGGCCGAGCGGGCGCTGCTCGGTGCGGCGCCCACCCCGGCCGCGTTCGAACACGCCGTCGACCTGGAACTGTCCGCCGCCCGGCCGCTGCGGGACAACGCCTACAAGGTGCCGCTCGCCCGCGGCCTCGCCGTGGACGTCCTGACCCGGCTCGCCGGGACGTGAACCGTCAGCCGAGGAGGACCACATGGCCGCCGCCCTGGGCGCCCCCGCCGAGCGCCGGGAAGGTCTGCAGAAGATCACCGGAAGTGCCCGCTACGCCGCCGAACACGTGCCGGACGGCCGGGCCTACGCCTGGCCGGTGCCGGCCACGGTCGCACGCGGCACGGTGAGGGCCGTCGACGCCTCGGCCGCGCTGCGGCAGCCCGGAGTCCTGGCCGTGCTCACGCCCGAGAACACGCCCCGCCTGGCCGAGCCCGACGACCCCACGCTCGCCGTGCTGCAGAACCCCCGCGTCCCGCACCGGGGTTGGTTCGTGGCCCTGGTCGTCGCCGAGACACTGGAGGACGCACGGGCGGGTGCCGCGGCGGTGCGGGTCTCCTACGACGCCGAGGAGCACGACGTCTCCCTCACCGAGGACCACCCGGCGGCGTACGCCCCCGAGAAGGCCAACGCCGGATATCCCGGCAGCACGCGACGCGGGGATCCCGACGGTGCCTTCGGCTCCGCGGCCGTGCGCGTGGACACCCGTTACCGCGTCCCGCCGCTGCACAACCACCCCATGGAACCGCACGCGAGCACCGCGCACTGGGACGGCGGACGGCTCCTCGCGCACACCTCCAGCCAGGGCTCGACAGCGGTACGGGCCACGCTCGCCAAGCTCTTCGGCCTGCCCGAGGAGCGGATCGTCGTCGTCGCCGAGCACGTCGGCGGCGGCTTCGGCTCCAAGGGCACCCCTCGTCCCGACGTGGTGCTGGCAGCGCTGGCGGCCCGGCACACCGGCCGGCCCGTCACCCTCGCCCTGCCCCGCCGTCAGCTGCCGGCGGTGGTCGGGCACCGGGCGCCGACCCTGCACCGGATCCGGCTCGGCGCCGGAGCCGACGGCCGGCTGACGTCCCTGGTCCACGAGGTCACCACCCACACCTCCCGCGTCAAGGAGTTCGTGGAGCAGGCAGCCGTACCCGCCCGGGTCATGTACGCCGCGCCGCACAGCCGTACCGTCCACCGGGTGGCGGCCCTGGACGTGCCCACGCCGTCGTGGATGCGGGCGCCCGGCGAGGCGCCCGGCATGTACGCGCTGGAGTCCGCCATGGACGAGCTGGCCTGTGAACTCGGCATGGATCCCGTCGAGGTGCGGATCCTCAACGAGCCGGAGACGGAGCCCGACAGCGGGAAGCCGTTCAGCAGCCGGCATCTCGTGGAGTGCCTGCGCGAGGGCGCGCGCCGCTTCGACTGGTCGCGGCGCGATCCACGGCCGCGGGCCCGGCGCGAGGGCGCGCTGCTAATCGGGACGGGGGTGGCGGCGGCCATGTATCCCGTCAACATCTCGCCGTCGACCGCGGCGGCGCGAGCGCTGCCCGACGGGACGTTCCTCGTCCGGGTCAACGCCACGGACATCGGTACGGGCGCCCGTACGGTCCTCGCGCAGGTCGCGGCCGACACCCTCGGGGTCCCGCTGGAGCGGGTGCGTACGGAGGTGGGCCGCAGCGATCTGCCGTCGGCCTCGCTGGCGGGCGGCTCGTCCGGCACGGCCTCCTGGGGCTGGGCGGTCCACGAGGCCAGCGTCCGGCTGACGGATCGTCTGGCCGAGCACACGGGTCCGCTGCCCGCCGAGGGCGTCGAGGCCCGCGCCGACACGGCCGGACAGGCCGACGCCGACAGCCCGTGGGCGCGCCACGCCTTCGGTGCCCACTTCGCCGAGGTGGCCGTCGACACGGTGAGCGGTGAGACGCGGGTACGGCGGCTGCTGGGCGTCTACGCCGCCGGGCACATCCTCAACGCCCGTACCGCGCGCTCCCAGTTCATCGGCGGCATGACCATGGGCCTGGGCATGGCGCTGACCGAGGGCAGCACCATGGACGCCGCGTTCGGCGACTTCACCGAGTCCGACCTGGCCTCCTACCACGTGCCGGCGCACGCCGACGTGCCGGAGGTCGAGGCGCACTGGATCGACGAGGACGATCCGCATCTCAACCCCATGGGCAGCAAGGGCATCGGCGAGATAGGCATCGTCGGCACGGCGGCCGCGATCGGCAACGCCGTCCACCACGCCACCGGTGTCCGCCTGCGCGAACTGCCGCTCACCCCGGACCGGATGCTGACCGCCCTGACCTCGGTCTGACGCCCCGGGATCACTCCGGGGTGCGGCGGGCGGCGGCCAGCGGGCGCGGCGGTGCCGCGGCCTTCGGCTGCTGTGCCGCCAGCCGTACGAGCACGCCCGTCAGCGCGGCGAGTGCCGCGCACACGGCGGCGACGCCGGCGATCCAGCTCGGTGCGAGTGTTAGGTCGAGCGCCCTCGACAGCGGTTCCGTGTGGAACCGCCCCTCGTACATCTGACCGGCCGCGAGGACCGTCGGCACCACGGCCGCGACCGCGAAGGCGGGGAGCGTGGGCCGCAGGGTCAGCAGTACGGCCAGGAGGGTGCACAGTGCCGACGCGCCGAGCGTGAGGCCGTACGACTGCGGGGGCGCGCCGTCGCGGTGGAGGGGGAACCAGAGCATCCCGCACAGCAGGAGGACGGCGGCGGCGAGGACGCCGGGCCACGAGTGGCGTACGGGGCGGCGGTTCGGCGTACGCGGGAGTATGCGGGGTGCGAGGTCGACCTCGGCGGGGGCCGGGGCGTCGGACTCGCGGTCGTGCTCGGGGGGCGGGGCCCCGTCCTCGGGCATGGCCGGGACGCCGTGCGGCTGTTGCCGGGCCTGTGCCGTCATCCGGTCGGCGTGTGCGTCCCGTTCCTCGCTGAGGCGGCCGATGAGCTCCACGAGTTCCTCCACGGGCCGCGCGGTGGCGGCGGCCCGGGCGGCCTCCTGACCGCAGTGGGGCTCCAGCGGAGTCCGGTGCAGTAGGGACATCAGCCGGGTCACGTCCTCCACCGGGCGGCTCTCGGCGGCGGCGCGGATCGCCTCGTCCGCACAGTCGGGGTCGCGCGGCGGCCGGGTCAGCAGGGCCACCAGCCGGGTCACGTCCTCCACGGAGCGGTCCGTGCCCACCGCGCGCAGCGCGTCGACCGTGGCCCGCGCGTACTGCGGAGACTGCTCCAGCAGGGTGATCAGGCCGGCGACCTCCTCCAGCGGACGGTCGGCGACCGCGGCGTGCACCAGGGCGGTGACCGGGTCCTGGTGGCGTGCGGCTATGGAGGTGTCGTCGGGTTGGGGTGAGGAAGAGCGGATGCTCACTTCTGCTCCAGGGAGAGAGGTCAGGACTGCGGCAGCTCTCGCCGCCCCGCGACGCGATGCACGCGACGTTACCTCGCCATTACTAAGCGCTGCGGGCGCGTGGTGCCACCCGGCGTGCGCCGCCGGTATGAGCCCCCTGTCGCAAGCCTGTGGACGTACCGGCGGCGGATGGGGGAATCCGTGAAGAAGGGCGCGCCGTTCGGCACGCCGGACGGAGGAAGGTCCGTGGATACGACCACAACGGTGATCGTCGTCGCCGCAGTCCTGGCGGCACTCCTGCTCGCCGCGGCCGTAGTCGTTCTGGTGCGGCTGGTGCGCACCCGGCGCGATCTGCGCCGGGCCGGCCTGCCGACCGGGCCGCGCTGGGTCTTCTGGGGCGCCGTCCTGTACTTCGTACTGCCGACGGACCTGCTGCCCGATCCGGTCTACCTGGACGACATCGGCGTTCTTCTTCTCGCACTGCACAGCCTTCGGGGGCCTCTGCGTGGGGCGTATGGGCACAAAATCCCCACGATTACGCAGAGTAAGGAAACCAATCACTCGTTCGATTCGTATAAGTGACTGGAAGGGCAAGGCAGTCGGCGGACCAAACGGCGCCCGAGGGGGGCGCAACGCTTGGTCGGCGCAGACCGACGAGGGAGACACGATGCAACCGTTCGCGCTCAACTACGCACGTCCGGCGGTGGAGTTGGAGGCCACGACTCCGTACGTCTACGACACCGGACTGCAGTTGAACGTAACCATGGACGGCCGGATCGCCGCCGGTGACTCAGCACTGCTCAGAGAACTGGGGACCACGACGTCGACCGCGGGCTCCAAGACCCACTTCGACGACTGAACGCGGAACCGCCCACAATGACCGTACTGATCCTGACCTGTGAAGAGGATGTGACGGCCGACATGGTCGTCGTCCACCTCAACGCCTCCGGGGTCCCTGTGGTCCGTCTCGACCCGGCCGACCTGCCGGGCGCCGTCGCACTGTCCGGCGAGTACGTCCACGGCGCCTTCCGCGGGCATCTGCAGTCCGCGGGGCGCCTGGTGAGCATCTCGGGTCTGCGGTCCATCTGGGTCCGCAGGCCGGGCATCCCCGCCACCCGGGCGCCCGACCCCTCGGACTGGCTCACCGAGGAGTCCTCGCAGGCCCTGTACGGCATGCTGCGCGGCAGCGACGCGCGCTGGATGAACCACCCCGACGCGGCCCGGCGCGCCCGCCACAAGCCCTGGCAGCTGCGGCTCGCCCAGCGCTGCGGGCTGCCGGTCCCCGCGACATTGATCACATCGTTCCCGCAGGCGGCGCGGGAGTTCGCCGAGCGGTATCCGGACCTGGTGGTCAAACCGGTCTCCGGGGCGCATCCGCAGGACCCCCCGCGGGCGGTGCCGACCAGCCGGGTCGCACCGGACACGGACTTCTCCGCCGTCGCCTTCGGCCCCACCCTGCTGCAGCGACGCGTGGCCAAACGCGCCGACATCCGGCTGACCGTGGTCGGTGAACGGATGCTGGCGGCCCGCAAGACGGCCGACGAAGCCGACGAGGTCGACGTGCGGTTCGCCTCTGCGGACGTCCCGTGGCAGGCCACCGAGGTGCCGCCGCGCATCGCCACCGCCGTCGGCGCCTATCTGCGCGCGGCCGAACTGACCTACGGGGCCTTCGACTTCGCCGAGGACGCGGACGGGACGTGGTGGTTCCTGGAGTGCAACCAGTCCGGACAGTTCGGCTTCGTCGAGGTCGAGACCGGCCAGCCCATCGCGCGGGCCGTCGCGGACTGGCTGGCGAGCCCCGGCACCGAGCCGTCGTCCCAGGTCAACGGGGCGAGCAGCACGGTGCGTTGAGTACGGTCAGTGGGGCAGCGTGCCGGGCAGCAGCGCGGACCGCTGCCACCCGGTGCCCGGGGAGGCCTGGCGGTCGGGGTTCGGGCCGGCGCCGAAGGACTGCAGCGGTCGCATGACGTACTCCAGTTCCCGGCTGACGCGCTCGGCCTCTCGGCGGGTCTGAGTGGGGACGTCGCCGCGTTCGGCGACGAGTCGGTCGTAGATGGGGGAATCCTGGAACACCCGTCAACGCGCCTTTCGTGTGGTGGCCCATCACTTGGGCACGGTTGACGAGTGTATGCGCCCCGGCATACCAGGGTGTGAATTCACCAAGAGCGCTTGACGCTCGGGAGGGCGGTGTGGGCGGCCGGTCAGGCCCCTGTGGTGGATCCGGGACGCACGATCATCAGGACGGTGACGGTCGCCCACAGCAGATTGAACAGGCCGGTGAACATGGCGAGTCGGACGGTGCCCGAGCGCTCCACCGCCCCTCCGCCGTCCAGTTGGCCGAGGATCTCGTCCTGACGGGGCAGGACGAAGGCGATCAGGAGGCCGGCGGCCACGGCCGTCAGCGTGATGGACGCGATCAGCCAACCGCTGCCCAGCACCCCCATCGCCGCCGCGGTCGCGAACCCGAAGGCCGGAACCGCGACGCCTGCAGCCGAATAGAGCCGGCAGATCCGGTGCAGCAGCCGCAGGGTGCCGACCGCGGACTCCCCTTCACCGGCCCGGCGTGCCGCGGGCGGGAACATGCTCGCCGCGACGGTGACCGGCCCCACGGCCACGATGGCCGCCAGGACATGGAGGGTGAGCAGGAGCTTGGTCATGGAGGCCTTCCGCAACGCGACCGATCAATCGAGCGCGGCTCACGCTAGGGATCTTCGAGACGACCGGAACAGGGGCTGAAACGACAGCTTCCAACGGATTCCCGCCAAAGACCTCACCTGTGACTTTGCACGGAGACCCAGCTGACGGCACTGGCAGGAATCCGCCTATCGTGGCTCCATGCACACGGTGGCGATCCTGGTTCTGGACCATGTGGTGCCGTTCGACATGGCGGCACCGCTGGAGGTGTTCGGCCGCACCCGGCTGCCCGACGGACGCCGGCCCTACCGGCTGCGGGTGTGCGCGGAATCGCCCGAGGTCAGGGCGGACGGCTTCACCATCCGGGTCGACCAGGGCCTCGAAGCGGTGGCCGACGCCGACGCCGTGATCGTGCCGGGATGCTCGGAGGCGGCCGGAGCGCCCCCGCCCCGGGCCCTCGACGCCCTGCGCCGGGCGGCCCGGGCCGGCGCCCGGATCGCCTCGGTCTGCTCCGGCGCCTTCGTCCTCGCGGAGGCGGGACTGCTGGACGGGCTGCGCGCCACCACGCACTGGGTGGCCGCCGGCCAACTGGCCCGGCGCTACCCACGGATCACGGTGGACCCGGACGTGCTCTACGTCGACAACGGCCGCATCCTCACCTCGGCCGGCGCCGCCGCCTCCCTGGACATGTGCCTGCACATGATCCGTACCGACCTCGGCTCGGCCGTCGCCGCCGACGCCGCCCGCATGTCCGTCATGCCGCTCGAACGCGAAGGCGGCCAGGCCCAGTTCATCGTGCACGAGCAGCCACCCGTACCGCGCGGCTCGGCCCTGGAGCCGGTGCTGGAGTGGATCGAGGACAACCTGGGCGGCGAGATCACCCTCGGCGCGATGGCGGCCCGTTCCGGCATGAGCGAGCGGACCTTCAGCCGCCGCTTCCGTGAGCAGACGGGCACCACCCCGCTGCAGTGGCTGCTGCGCGCCCGGGTGCGCCGGGCACAGTACCTGCTGGAGAACAGCGACCATCCCGTCGAACGGATCGCGCGACAGGCGGGGTTCGGGTCGCCGACGGCGTTCCGGGAGCGGTTCCGCCGCGTGGTCGGCACCACCCCGCAGGCCTACCGCGGCTCCTTCCAGGGTGGCGCTGCCGTCGTGGCCGCACGGGCCTGAAACCGACGGCCGGTCAGGCGGCGGACTTCACGCCGTCCTCGCCGCGCCGCTCCCCACCGGTCATCCCCCGCGCGGCACGCAACAGGGCGTCGGCCCGGGCGATCGCCTCGTGCAGGTCCGCGGTTCCCATCGTGGCGCACAGTTCGCGGCTGACCTCCGCCAACGCGCGCGCCGTGTGCGGCCGGTCCCGCTCCGCCTGCGCGATGCGCAGCGATGCGTACGTGGTGAGCAACGTTCTGACGACCTTCGGGTCCGGAACGAGCACGAAGCGCCCCTCTCTCGATTTTCGCCTCGTATTCCCGGACAGGGCCGGACCATTCCTGCCTTCCTCCACGGCGCCCGGATTTGACGCAATACCGTCGGTCGACCCGATTCCCTCACGCCCTCCCACGCGTTGAACGGAGTGCAACCATCCCTGCACGAACGGTGACCACCATGAACCGATCCGGCCGCCTCCTCTGCGCCCTCTATCTCGTCACCACCGGCGGGCTCGCCGCGACGGCGGTGCTCGACCTCGCTCATGGCCCGCTCTGGATGGCGTGCCTGTTCGCCGCCGCGAGCGTGGTCCCGGTCATCGCCGTCGTACGCGAGACACTGATCCGCGATCTGCTGGCGGCGGGCACCGGGCCGCGCCGGCCGGTGCGCTCGGCGGCCGACCAGATCGTCCGGGAGGAGCTGTACGCGGCCTGCTGCGAGCGGTGGTGGACGAGTCTGGGCACCGACCACGACGCCAGCTGCCCGCACCGGATCCCGCGCAGCAGCGCCGCCTGACCGGTGGCGGAGCGGGCGTCAGACGGCGTCGAGCTGGGCGAGTTCCTCGGCGCCGAGTTCGAGGTCGGTGGCGGCGAGGGAGTCGCGGATCGTCTCCGGGCGGCTGGAGCCGGGGATGGGCACGACCACCGGGGACTTGGCGAGCATCCAGGCCAGGCACACCTGCTGCGGGCTCACCCCGTGGGCCTTGGCGATGCGGTCGAACGGCGCGTAGGTGGAGCCCAGTTCGCCCGCCCGGGAGATTCCGCCGAGCGGGCTCCAGGGCAGGAAGGCGATGCCGAGTTCGTCGCACAGGCCGAGTTCGGGCTCGCTGGAGCGGAAGGCCGGGGAGAACTGGTTCTGCACGGAGACCAGGCGTCCGCCGAGGATGTCGTTCGCCTGCCGGATCTGGTCGGGGTTGGCGTTGGAGATGCCGGCCATCCGGATCTTGCCTTCGTCGAGCAGGTCCCGCACGGCTCCGACGGACTCGGCGTAGGGCACCTTCGGGTCGGGGCGGTGGAACTGGTAGAGCCCGATCGCCTCGACGCCGAGGCGGCGCAGGGACGCCTCGCAGGCCTCCTTCAGGTGGCGGGGGCTGCCGTCGAGGGTCCAGCTGCCGTTCGCCGGGGCGCAGATGGCCGCCCTTGGTGGCGACCAGGACGTCCTTGCCGCGGTCGTGGGAGGCGAGGGCCTTGGCGATGAGGGTCTCGTTGTGGCCGACCTCGTGGGCGTCACGGTGGTAGGCGTCCGCGGTGTCGATGAGGGTGACGCCGGCGTCGAGAGCGGCGTGGATGGTGGCCAGGGAGCGCGCCTCGTCCGGTCGCCCCTCGATGGACATGGGCATCCCGCCCAGTCCGATCGCGCTGACGTCGACGTCCCCGATGCGGCGGGTGTGCATGTGCTGGTGACCTCTCTCGGCTGTCGCGGGACCGGATGACGTCCGGCCCGTCGGACATGGACCACGACGGTGCCGGACCGCCATCCAGCCTGACCCGGCCGGGGGCCGAAGGTCCAATAGAGGAAAGCGAACGCATTCAGCAGCGGGTCCGCTGAATCCCGTGGTGCCGGCGACCGCCTTGTGCGGCGGGCCGGTCGGTGTGCGAGGCTCGCTGCCGTACAGCGGTGGTGTGGAGAGGCGGCGGCATGCGGATCGGACTGCTCGGTACCGGCCCCTGGGCGGAGATGGCTCATGCCCCCGCCCTGAGCGAGCACTCGGGGCTGGACTTCGTCGGGGTGTGGGGCCGGCGCCCGGAGGCGGCCAAGGCACTGGCCGACCGGTACGGCACGCGGGCGTACGACGACGTGGACGCGTTGCTGACGGACGTGGAGGCGGTCGCCGTGGCGCTGCCGCCGGCGGTGCAGGCGGAGCTGGCGGCGCGGGCCGCGCGGGCGGGACGTCATCTGCTGCTGGACAAGCCGCTGGCGACGACGGTGGAGCAGGGGCGGGCCGTGGTCGACGCCGTGCGGGAGGCCGGGGTGGCGTCGGTGGTCTTCTTCACCAGCCGCTTCGTCACTCGGACGGAGGCGTGGATCTCCGAACAGGCGGCTGCCGGGGGCTGGTTCACCGGTCGGGCGGCGTGGCTGGGGTCGCTGTTCGGCAGTGACAGCAGCAGCCCGTTCGCCGATTCGCCGTGGCGGCAGGAGAAGGGCGCGCTGTGGGACGTGGGGCCGCACGCGCTGTCCGTGCTGCTGCCGGTCCTGGGCGACGTCCGGCGGGTGGTCGCGGCCGCGCCCGGTCCCGGCGACACGGTCCACCTCGTCCTCGATCACGCGGGCGGGGCGTCCAGCACGCTCACCCTGAGCCTGTCGGCGCCGTCCGCGGCGGCGGGCGCGACGGTCGAGCTGCGCGGCGAGACGGGGGTGGCCGTGCTGCCGGACAGCACCGAGGGAGCCGTCACCGCCCTCCTCCACGCCGCGGACGCCCTGATCGACGCGGCCGCGACCGGACGCCCGCACCCCTGCGACGCGGCCTTCGCCCTGCGCGTCACGGAGATCCTGACGGAGGCGGAGGCGTCGCTGGACCGCGCGGCGGATTGACACCCCGTCAACTCCGGTGGCCGTCCTCGGGTCGTTCTCGATGTGCAGCAGGACGCCGGCCTATCGCGCCTCCCCACCAGGTTGATCAGGTCTGCCACCGGCGTGCCCGCCGGCACTGACAGGCCGTCGTCGGCATGCGGGGCGCGCCCCGGCGTAGGAGCGTGGTGGTGTGGGAAGAACGATCGTGCCGTGGCCGCGCCGGGACCAGGCCCGGCGGAGCTGGCTGCGGGGTGCGCCGCCGCCGTGGTGGGTGAAGGCGCTGCCGGTCGCACTGATCGCGGGCGTGTGCGTGGCGACGCTGGTGAGCCCGAACCGGCTCGACATCGGTTTCCTGCTGGGCGCGATCCCGCCGCTGGCCGTCCTGTCGTACGGTCCCTGGGCGACCGCGCTCCTGGGCGCCGGCGTGGTCGTCGTCCTCAACGTCCCCGCCTTCCAGCTCAACCGGCCCGGCAACACGGACCTGTTGACCATCGCCTTCGTGGCGGTGCTGAGCGTGTTCGTGTCGTACGTGCGCAGTCACCGCGACGCCCAGCTGGATCTGGAGCGGACCGTGGCCGAGGCCGCGCAGCGGGCGGTCGTGCCGCCGCTGCCCGAGCGGGTCGGCCCCGTCCGCTGTGTGGGCCTGTACCGGGCCGCGCAGCGCGGGACGCTGGTGGGCGGCGACTTCTTCGACGTGCGCGAGGGGCCGTACGGGGTGCGGGCCGTGCTGGGCGACGTCCAGGGGCACGGGCTGTCGGCGGTCGCCACGGTCGCCTCGCTGCTGGGCGCCTTCCGTGAGGCGGTGCTGGACCAGCCGGACCTGGAGTCGGTCGCCGCCCGGCTGGACCGCAGACTGGCGGTCGACTCGGCGTCCTCCCGCTACGCGGAGCTGTTCGCGACGGCCGTCCTGGCGGAGTTCTCGCCCGACGGCCGGTCCGTGCGCCTGGTGTCCTGCGGGCATCCGGCGCCGCTGCTGCTGCGCGGCGGTCACGTCAGCGAGGTCGAGCTCACGGCGTGGACGCCGCTCGGGCTCGGTCTGGCCGACACCGGCCCGTCCGCCGGGCCGGCGCTGCGGCTGGAGCCGGGCCACACCCTGTTCCTCGCCTCGGACGGGGTGAGCGAGGCCCGTGACACCTCCGGCACCTTCTACCCGCTGACCGACCGCCTCGCCGCCCTCGCCGACGGCGACCCGGCCCTGCTCGCCGACCGGGTCTGGGGGGACCTCGTACGGTACTGCCCCGACGTCGTCGACGACGTGACGATGCTCGTGCTCACGTCCGCGTCACACGACGCTCGCTGACGTCCTGCTGGGCGCTCTCCTCGTGGTCGCCCTCGGCGTCGATGTGCGGCAGCACCCGGTCCAGCCAGCGCGGTGTCCACCAGGCGTGCGGGCCCAGCAGCGTCATCACGGCGGGCACCATGAGCAGCCGTACCACCGTCGCGTCGATCAGCACGCTCACCGCGAGGCCGAGTCCGAGCATCTTGACCACGATGTTGTCGCTGACGATGAAGGCCGCGAACACGCTCACCATGATCAGTGCCGCGCAGGTGATGACCCGTGCGGTGATCTCCAGGGCGTGCGCGACCGAGGCCTTGGCGTCACCGGTGCGCAGCCAGGCCTCGTGGACGCGGGAGAGCAGGAAGATCTCGTAGTCCATGCTCAGGCCGAAGATGATGGCGAACATCATCATCGGCACATAGCTCTCGATGGGCACCTTGCCGTTCACGCCCAGCGCGGGCCCGCCCCAGCCCCACTGGAAGACGGCGACCACGACACCGTACGAGGCTCCGATGGACAGGATGTTGAGGACGGCCGCCTTGACGGCGACGAGCAGGCCGCGGAAGACCGCGAGGATGACCAGGAAGGCGAGGCCGACCACGACGGCGATGATCAGGGGCAGACGGCTCGCGACGATGTCACGGAAGTCCACCTGGGCCGCGGTGGTGCCGGTGACGTAACCCTTGGCGCTCGTACCGGAGACCGCGTCCGGGAGCGTGTGGTGGACCAGCCGGTTGGTCAGGTCCGTGGTGGTGGCGCTCTGCGGGGACTGTTTCGAGTAGACCGTGCTGATCAGGACGTCCCCGTCCTTGGTGGGGGTCAGCGGGGTGACGGTGGACGCGCCCGCGACGCCGTTGAGGGTCTTCTGGGCCTGGTCGGACAGGGAGGAGCGCTGGGAGGAGGGGACGGTGGTCTGGTCGATGACGACGGTCAGGGGGCCGTTGGAGCCGGGCCCGAAGGCGTCCGTCATCAGGTCGTAGGCGCGGCGGTCGGTGAAGGAGGTGGGGTCGGCTCCGTCGCCGATGTGGCCGAGCTGGATGGAGAAGAGCGGGATGGCGAGGACGACGACGGTCACGACTCCGGCCGTGAGGAACTGCCAGGGCCGGTGCTCCACGCGCTGGGCGTAGCGGTGCCAGGTGCCCTGCGGCTCGGTCCCCGGCTCGGCGTCGGTCTCGGCGACGGGACGGCGGACGTGGTAGCGGTCGATGCGTCTGCCGACGAGCCCCAGCAGTGCCGGTACGAGGGTGAGCGCGCCGATGACCGCCGAGACGACCGTGATCGCGGCGGCGAGACCGAGTTTGCCGATGAAGCTCACGCCGGAGGCGTAGAGCCCGGTCAGGGCGATGATCACGGTGCAGCCGGAGACGAGGACGGCCCGGCCGCTGGTGGCGGTGGCGTGACCGGCGGAGTGCACGGGATCGGCGCCGTTCATGAGGTTCTGGCGGTGCCGGGTGATCTGGAACAGGGCGTAGTCGATGCCGACGCCGAGGCCGATCATCGTGGCCAGGGTCGGGGATACGGTGGCGAAGGTGAACGCGGCGGCGACCAGTCCGAGGATCGCCAGTCCGCCGACCGCGCTGACCAGGGCGGTGAGCAGCGGCATACCGGCGGCGATGATGCTGCCGAACCCGATCAGCAGGACGACGATGGCGACGCCGAAGCCGATCAGTTCGCTGACCCGGTCGTCGGCGGCGGGCCGGGCGAGTTCGCCGAGCGGTCCGCCGTACTCGACCTGGGCGCCGGCCGACCGCAGCGGCTGGACCGCCTTGTCGACGCCGTTCAGATAGCCGTCGCCCAGGGTGGAGGGCTGGACGTTGAAGCGGACCGTGATGTAGGCCGTCTTCCCGTCGGAGGACAGGGGTCCGACCTTGGAGGGCTGCACGGACAGCGGGTTCTGGGCGGACAGGACGTGCGGAAGCTTCTGCAGGTCCCCGACGGTGGTGGACATCTGCGAGCTGAGCGAGGTCAGCGACTTCTGGCCGTCGTGCATGACGATCTGGCTGCTGTAGCCGCCGGCCGCCGGGTCGTGCTTCTTCAGCACGTCCAGGCCCTTCTGGGACTGCACACCGGGCAGCGAGAAGTTGTCGGAGTACTCGCCGCCGAAGGAGCGGTTGAGGACCTGCAGCGCCACGATGGCGACCAGCCAGGCGACGATGACGATCACGAAGTGGTGGGCGCACCACTCTCCGAGGCGTCGCAGAAGACCTCCGCGGCTGGTGCTCTTCCCCCCTGTGCTCGTGCCGGTGGTATGTGACATAGCACAGGCCCTCTCCCACGGCAGGGTCGCTCGTCCTCCCCATTAGACGCCCGTTGGATCACGTCGGCATCTCCGCCGGGACGGCCGCTGCCCGTCCCTCCGGGTGCGGGGCGGGCCCGGGCGTTGAATGGTGTTTACAGAAGCTTCCGGACCCGAGGAGCACTCATGGAGATGTCACAGCCCGACGCGTCCGGGCCGTCCGAGGAGCGCTGCACCCCGGACGCCCTGCTCCACACCAGCACCGGCACCGAGGTGTCCCCGGAGGATCTCGTCCTTGCCACGGGCAGGGACATCACCCCGCACAGCCTGGAATGGGCCAGGCGCAAGCTGGAGACGGAGGGCCCCCTCGCCCTGGAGAAGCTGCTGCCCTAATCGCCGCCGTCCGCTTCGAGGCACAGCACCGGTACCCGCTGGACCAGGTTGACGGCGAAGCCGCCGCGGTTCCAGGGCTGCGTCAGGGGCTGGGTGCGGCCATCGGCGTCGGCGGCCCGGGCCGTCAGTTCGTGCTCGCCGGGTGTGGCCGTCCAGTCGTGGTGCCAGCGGCGCCATGCCCAGCGACGGCCGCCGTCGGGCTCCAGTTCGGCCTCGTGCCAGGTGTGCCCGCCGTCGGTGCTGACCTCGACGCGTGTGACGGGCGCCCGTCCCGACCAGGCGCGCCCCTCCAGCCGCACCGGTCCGGGCCGTACCACCCGGGCCCGTGACATGAAGTCCGGGAAGCCGGGCGGCACGAGCAGGGCTCGGGGTTCGATCCGGGTGACGGGCTCGCCCTCCTCGCCGGACTCCTGCCGCAGCCGGTAGGCGACGCTCTGCTGGAAGCCGGTGAACGGCTCGTCCAGGACGTCGACTTGGCGCAGCCACTTCACATGCGCCATGCCGTACCAGCCCGGCACGACCAGCCGCAGGGGCCATCCGTGCTGCGGCGGCAGCGGGGCCCCGTTCATCGCGTACGCGAGCAGCACCTCGGGCTCGGTGCCGGTGGCCACGTCCATGGGGAGCGAGCGCTGGTAGTCCTGTTCGACTCCGCGTTCCACCCCGTGGTCGGCGCCGGTGAACAGCACGTCGACGGCGTCCGCCTCCGCACCGGCCTCGCCGAGGACCAGGCGCAGCGGCACGCCCGTCCACTCGGCGGTGCCGACCGCCTCGACGAGCCAGGGCTGGCTGACCGGGCGGGGTGTGAGCAGGGCACGTCCGTTGCCCGCGCACTCCAGCGTCACCCGCGTGGTGACCTGGGGGAACTCGCGCAGATCGGCCAGGCTCAGCTGCAGCTCGCGGCGGACGCGGCCTGCGACGGTCAGCTGCCAGGGCGTGCCCTCGGGGACGTACGGGATGTCGTAGTGCGTCAGTACGTAGTGCAGGCCGGGCGGGGTGACGTCGTAGCGCAGGGCCTCCAGGGGGAGGCCGTGGTTGCGGGTGGCCAGCGCGAGTTCGTCGCGGCCGATGCCCTCGTCGGGGGCGGCCAGCCGGGCGGGAGTGCTCGTGTCGGCGAGTCGATGGCCCATGGGCGCATTATCACGCCGGGTGGCCACTGGGGCACCTGCTTCTTGTCGGCCGGCAACCGGCCGCCGGTCGAGGGGAGTTGGATTCGATCAATGGGCGCCTCGTTGCCCGTTCACCCTTTCGAAGAGGGCCTTCGTGCTGACAGACTTCCAAGGGTGCCCGACTTCGACATGCTCGTCATCGGATCCGGCCCGGGCGGCCAGAAGGCCGCCATCGCCGCGGCCAAGCTCGGCCGCCGGGTCGCCGTCGTCGACCGCCCCGACATGGTCGGCGGGGTCTCCATCCACACCGGGACCATTCCCTCCAAGACCCTGCGCGAGGCGGTGCTGTACCTCACCGGCCTCACCCAGCGGGATCTGTACGGCCAGAGCTACCGGCTGAAGGAGGACATCACCGTCGCCGACCTGACCGCGCGCACCCAGCACGTGGTCAACCGCGAGGTCGACGTCATCCGCAGCCAGCTCTCCCGCAACCAGGTCGCCCTGTACGCCGGCACCGGCCGCTTCGTCGACCCGCACACCGTCGCGCTGCGCGAGGTCACCGGCAACGAACGGCTGCTGAGCGCGGACAACATCGTCATCGCCACCGGCACCCGGCCGGCCCGGCCGGACAGCGTCGAGTTCGACGGCCGTACGATCATGGACTCCGACAACGTCCTCGCACTGGAACGCGTCCCGCGCTCCATGGTCATCGTCGGCGCCGGCGTCATCGGCATGGAGTACGCCTCCATGTTCGCCGCGCTCGGCAGCAAGGTGACGGTGGTGGAGAAGCGGCCCGGAATGCTCGACTTCTGCGACATCGAGATCATCGAGTCGCTCAAGTACCACCTGCGGGACCTCGCGGTGACCTTCCGCTTCGGGGAGACGGTCGCCGCCGTCGAACGCCATGCGCGCGGCACGCTGACCATCCTGGAGAGCGGCAAGAAGATCCCCGCGGACGCCGTGATGTACTCGGCGGGCCGGCAGGGCCTGACCGATGAACTCGACCTCGCCAAGGCCGGGTTGACGGCCGACCGGCGTGGCCGGATCACCGTCGACGAGCACTACCGCACCGAGGTGCCGCACATCTACGCCGTCGGCGACGTCATCGGCTTCCCGGCGCTGGCGGCGACCTCGATGGAGCAGGGCCGCTCGGCGACCTACCACGCCTTCGGCGAGCCGGTCGGGCAGATGCACAACCTGCAGCCCATCGGCATCTACACGATCCCCGAGATCAGCTTCGTCGGCCGCACCGAGGACCAGCTCACCGAGGACAGCGTGCCGTTCGAGGTCGGCATCTCCCGCTACCGCGAACTGGCCCGCGGCCAGATCATCGGCGACTCGCACGGCATGCTGAAGCTGCTGGTCTCGCCCCAGGACCGCACGCTGCTGGGCGTGCACTGCTTCGGCAGCGGTGCCACCGAGCTGATCCACATCGGGCAGACCGTGATGGGCTGCGGCGGCACCGTCGACTACCTGGTCGACGCGGTGTTCAACTACCCGACCCTGGCGGAGTCCTACAAGGTCGCCGCCCTCGACGCCACCAACAAGCTGCGGCAGATCGACCGCATCGGCGACTGACGTCACAGATCGGGCAGTTCCCTGTCCTCCACGACATGGACGGCGGCCTCCTCGGCGCCGGCCGCCCCGCCGTCGATGCCCACGTCCGAGGCGACCTCCTCCTTCGTGGTGTCGACGTGGGCGCCCTCGTCCGGGGCGACCAGGCGTCCTGCCCGGTCCGCACCGGACTCGGGGTCCACGGGTTCGCCCTCGCCCCCGGGCAGGTCGCCGACCTCGTCGCCCGGGGGCACGGTCACGTCGGGGACCTCCTCGGCGAGCCGCTCGTCGAGGCTCTCGCCGTCGTGCTGTTCGGCGGCCGTGGTGCCGTGCCGGGTGACGCCGAGCGGCTTCTCCGGCGGCGAGTAGCCCTCGTCGAGGGTGTCGTCGTAGTCGCGCTCGTCGACGGCGTCCTGCAGGTCCAGCGGCGCCGCGTCCTCCTGCTCCTCGTTGCTCCCGGTGGGCTGGTAGACGTCGTCGGCCATCGGGTCGGTGCCCATGGATACCTCCTGGCGCCCTTGCGGCGGTTCGTTGTCCGTACGGTGTCCCGATCCGCGTTTCCCGTTGCGCGCCGTCCAACCTCCTCGGTCCCGGGAGGCCCAGGAGGTTACCCCCTGGTCAATCTTGAAACGTCAATGAGTGCGGCTATCATCACTCGCACACACGCTGTGACCGCCCGGCGACGCATCGGCCGAGCGGATTCCTCCACGCCTTGCCCACCTCCGGCCCGAGGCCAACCCTCTTCGGCCGGGTGTGAGTTCGCCCCACCTCCACCCCCCTACGTCGTCGGTGTCAGGTCGTCCTCGCGTCGTGCACGACGGAAAGCAGCGCACCATGAGCAACATCAGGGGCAGAGGGCTGCAGGCCAACGCCCTCGGTACCTTCGACACGGTGGTGATGGCCGTCGCGGGCAGCGCCCCGGCCTACTCGATCGCCGCCACCACCGCGGTCCTGGTCGGCGCCGTGGGACTGGCCAGCCCCGCGGCGCTGCTGTACTGCGCGATACCCATGCTGGGCATCGCCCTGGCCTTCAGCTATCTCAGCCGCATCGACGTCAACGCGGGCGCCAGCTACTCCTGGGTGGGCCGCACTCTGCATCCCTTTCTCGGCTTCATCAGCGGCTGGGCGCTGGTGATCTCGGCGACCATCTTCATGGTGGCGGGCTCGCTGCCGGCCGGCTCCATGACCCTGTCCCTGTTCGACGCGGACCTGGCCGGCAACACCGCGCTGTCGACGGTGGTCGGGGCGGCGTGGTTCATCGTGATGCTGCTCGTGGTGCTGGGCGGCGCCCGGCTCACCGTCCGCGCCCAGCTGGTGATGTCCGGCATCGAGATCGCGATCCTGGCGCTGTTCGCCGTCCTCGCCCTGTTCCACACCGGCAACGTCCGCTCCTTCGAGTGGTCCTGGCTGGGCTTCTCCCACTTCGACGGCGTCTCGGGCTTCGCCTCGGGTGCCCTGGTCGCCGCCTTCTACTACTGGGGCTGGGACGTCACCAGCAACCTCAGCGAGGAGACCCGCAACAGCCGTCGTACGACCGGACTCGCCGGTCTGATCGGGGTGGGCATCGTCTTCCTGCTGTTCGAGGTGTTCACCATCGCGGTCAACGTCATCCTCACCTCGAAGCAGATCGACGCCAACGACGCCAACGTGCTGGGCGTGCTCGGTGAGGAGATCTGGCCGGGCCTGGGCGGAAAGCTGCTGATCGTGGCGGTGATGCTGTCGACCATCGCCACCCTGGAGACCACCCTCATCCAGGTCACGCGCTCCCTGTTCGCGATGGGCCGCGACCGTACGATGCCCCCCGCGCTCGGCCGGGTGCACCGCACCTGGAACACGCCCCACGTGGCGATCGTCGTGGTCGGCGGGGTGGCGCTGGCGATGTTCATCGCCTCGAACGCCCTGGGCTCGGTGGGCGACATCCTCGCCGACGCGATCTCGGCGATCGGTCTGCAGATCGCCGTCTACTACGGCCTCGCGGGCCTCGCGGTCGTCGTCGCCTACCGCAAGATGCTGACGAAGTCCCTGGGCAACTTCCTCCTGGGCGGGCTGTGGCCGCTGTTCGGCGCGCTGTTCATGTTCTGGATCTTCGTCGAGTCGCTGGGCGAACTGGACACCGCGGCCATCGCGATCGGCATCGGCGGGCTCGCCGTCGGTCTCGTCCCGATGCTCTGGTACTGGAGACAGGGCAGCGACTACTATCGCCCCGCCCGGCTGGACGCCACCCGCACCGTGGAGGCGGAGTACGTCCTCGACCCGTACGCCGCCGCGAACTCCCGTGCCCACGAAGGTCTCTCCACCGACTTCTGAGGACTTCTGAGGGAGACCCCCGATGGCGCGCGACCGTTTCGCCCCCGACTTCGACCCCGACTGCGGGGACGCTGTCCTGACCAACGCCACCCACGACATCGTCATCGGCCGCTGGCAGGGCCTGCGGGACCTGCTGCGGGTCACCGGCGCGGACTGGCTCGCCCGCGGCCACCGCATCCGGCTGCTCGCCCAGGCCTGTGCGAGCACCTCGACGGCGGAGTCGTGGCTGGCCGCCGAGCCGTACAGCGCCGACGCGCTGGTGCTGCGGGCGGCGACGGAGACGGCCAGGGCGTTCAACCTGGCGATCGCCGCGGGCCGGGGCGTGCCGATCGACCCGCACCGTGTCGACACCGCGGTGACGGCGTGTCTGCAGGCGGCGGAGGCGTATCTGGACGATCCGACGCCGTGGATCTCACTGATCTCGGTGGCCCGGCTGTACCCGGCGGGGGTGCGGCGGCAGGAACTGGCGCGCTGGTGGGACGAGTTGCACCGGCGTGACCCGTACAGCGTGGAGGGCCATCTGCAGGTCCTGCACTACTACTCGGCGCGCTGGCACGGCTCGCACGGCCTGATGTACGACTTCGCCCGCGACGCGGCCGGTGTGGCGCCCCAGGGCTCCGCGCTGCCGGTGCTGCTGCAGTACGCGCGCGTGGAGGAGTACCGCTACGCCCTCGACGCGGGCCACGCCGGCCAGAGCGCCGTGGGCCTGGGCCAGCACTGGAGCCACGACGGCGCCGTCAGCGACGTGCGCCGGACCTGGCAGCGCTGGATCATCGGCCGGACGGACAACGGGGTCGCCCCCGGCGAACTGCGCGACCTCAACTACCTCGCGCACGCGGCCTGTCACGCGGGCGACAAGGAGGTCGCCGGTGCCGTGCTGCGGATGCTGGGGCCCCGCGCCACCCGGACCCCCTGGTCCTACACCGGCGATCCGGAGCTGCAGTTCGTGAAGTGGCGCAAGGAGATGCGGGTGCGCGGGTGAGGGGCGGGCGGGGCTACTCGGCGGGCTGTTCGGCCGGCCGGGCCAGGCCCGCCGTCCACTTCTCCTCGATCCGGCCGAACTTCCACACCAGCAGGGCCACCACCCAGGTGGCGAAGAACAGGCCGATGATCACGAACCCGACGACGTTGAGGTCGAGTCCGGCCACCCAGTCCCAGAAGAAGCCGTGCAGGTCCAGTTTCTCGGCGAGCAGGCCGAGGAGTTCGACGGTGCCGATGAGCAGGGCGACGGCGACGGACAGGCCGGTGACGGTGAGGTTGTAGTAGACCTTGCGGACCGGCTTGGAGAAGGCCCAGCCGTAGGCGAAGTTCATGAACGAGCCGTCGATGGTGTCCAGCAGCGACATACCGGCGGCGAACAGCACGGGCAGGCACAGGATCGCGTACCAGGGCAGCCCCGAGGCGGCCCCGGAGCCGGCCAGCACCAGCAGGGCGATCTCGGTGGCGGTGTCGAAGCCCAGCCCGAAGAGCAGGCCCAGCGGGTACATCTGCCAGGACTTGGTGATCGACTTCATGACGCGGCCCAGCAGCCGGTTCATGAAGCCCCGGTTGTCGAGCTGCTCCTCCAGGGCGGCCTCGTCGAAGTGACCGTGGCGCATCTGCCGGAAGACCTTCCAGATGCCGGCCAGGATGACGAGGTTGATGACGGCGATGACGTACAGGAAGGTCCCGGAGACGGTCGTGCCGATCAGGCCGGTGACGTCGTGCAGCTCGGAGTTGTCGTCGCGGACCGGTCCCGCCACCGCCCGCACTCCGAGGGAGAGCAGCAGCGCCAGCACGAAGACGACGCTGGAGTGGCCGAGCGAGAACCAGAAGCCGACCGACAACGGCCGCTTGCCCTCCCCCATCAGCTTGCGGGTGGTGTTGTCGATCGCGGCGATGTGGTCGGCGTCGAAGGCGTGCCGCATGCCGAGCGTGTAGGCGGTGACGCCGATGCCGATGCCGAAGGACTTCTCGCCGATGCTGTAGTGCTGGGGCGCCACGATGCCGACGAGCGTGAACCAGCCGATGACGTGCAGGGCGATGACGAAGGCGGCCATCCCGCCGATCCTGGTCCACTCGTCCCGCGTCATGGAGGTGCGGAGGCGGTGCCAGGTCATGCGGGACGTTCCTTCTCTCGGTCCGAAGGCAGCTGCCATCAACCACCTCGTGCCATGGTCCCGTACTTGCAAATGATGTGCAGTAAAGCCCGTGACAGCTCTTCCCCATGGGAAGGCAAAGGGCGGTGCGCCGGTCAGGGCGTGGCGTTCGGTCCGTCCGGGCGGCTGCGGCGCTGCTCGACCATCTCGCGGCTGAGCTGCTCGGTCTCCTGTTCCGGCAAGCGCTCGAAGCCCTCCTCAGTGATCACCGAGACGATCGGGAAGATCCGCCGGCTGATGTCCGGACCGCCGGTCGCGGAGTCGTCGTCGGCCGCGTCGTACAGCGCCTGGAGCGCGGCCAGGGCGGACTCGCGCCGGTCCATGCCCGGCCGGAACAGCTTCTTCAGCGCGCCCCGGGCGTAGGGGGAGCCGGAGCCGTCGGCGTGGAAGTCCTGCTTCTCGTACAGACCGCCGGCCACGTCGAAGCTGAAGATGCGGCCCCTGCGGCCCTCGGGCGCCGCCGGGTCGTAGCCCGCCAGCAGCGGTACGACGGCCAGGCCCTGCATGGCCTGCCCCAGGTTCTGGCGGATCATCCCGGCCAGCCGGTTCGCCTTGGCCCCGAGGGTCATGGGGATGCCCTCGACCTTCTCGAAGTGGACGAGTTCGACCTGGTACAGCTTCACCATGTCGAGGGCCAGACCGACCGAGCCCGCGAAGGCGACCGCGGTGTGGTCGTCCGCCGGGTGCACCTTCTCCAGGTCGCGCTGCGCGATCAGGTTGCCCATGGTCGCCCGGCGGTCACCGGCGATCATCACGCCGTCGCGATAGGTCAGCGCGAGGACGGTGGTGCCGTGCGGGAACCGGTCGGGCGCGGCGCGGACGCCGTCCGGGAAGGGGCGGCGGGTGGGCAGCAGTTCGGG
>NZ_WVUG01000131.1 GCF_017614965.1 Streptomyces griseorubiginosus
GCCGGGGGCCATGCCTCCCCGACCCCCGAGCCCGGCCGGAGCACCGCCGCCGGCCACCCCTCCTGGATCAGCGCCGCGGAGGCCGCGCAGGGCGACGTCCAGGGCCGGCTGCACAACCTCGACTCGGGTCTGTGCATCGCCGTCGTCGGCAAGAAGGTCGTCCAGGGCGCCGAGACCGAACTCGCCACCTGCTCCTCGGCCACCGGCCAGCAGTGGGCGTACGAGACGGACGGCCGGCTGCGCAGTGTCGCCGACCCCGAGCTCTGCCTCGACTCCCACCTCGCCTACTCGGTGCAGCTGGCCCCGTGCACGGACGGCAACCCGAAGAACATCCGCTACGACTTCACCCTGCAGGGCACCGTCGTGCCGCGCTGGAACCAGAACCTGGCCCTGAGCCCCGCGGCCACCGACGGTTCGGGCGCGCTCGTGGTCAAGACCCGCGACGACACCGACGCCCAGCGCTGGGCGTTCGACACCTCCCGCGCCGACCTGCAGATGCAGGTCGTCAACTGGGACGCGGACACCAGGGCCGAGCCGTCGCCGTCCGTCAAGAAGGCCGCCCCCGAGGCCTCGAGCACTCCGGCCGCCACACCGACGCCGAGCGCGCAGCCGACCACCGCCCAGCCGACGCCGTCGACCCCGTACCCCTCGAACCCGTACTGCTCCTACAACCCCGCCTACTGCCAAGGCCCGGGCGGCTACGGCGGCGGATACGGCGGCCCGGGCGGCGGCTACGGCTGGGGCGGCTACGGAGGCGGCCGCCACTGACGGCCCGGCCCGGGCCCGCTCGGACTCAGACCACCTGCAGCGACAGCCACAGCGCCGCAACGGCCGACACCAGCGCGGCCGGCGTTGCGACGAGGCCGAGCCGGGTGAAGTGCCCTAGGTGCACGTCCTGCCCGTGCCCGTGCACGATGCGCCGCCACAGCAGCGTCGCCAGGGAGCCGGCGTAGGTCAGGTTCGGGCCGATGTTCACCCCGAGCAGCACCGCCAGCACCGCGCCGGGTCCCGCCGCGGCGGACAGCGGCAGCAGGACCAGCACGGCCGGCAGATTGTTGATCAGGTTGGCGAGGACGGCGGCCAGCGCGGCGATCCCGAGCAGCGCGAGCAGCCCCGAACCCGTGGGCACCACCTGGCCGAGCGCGTCGGCGAGCCCGTTGTCCACCACCGCCCGCACCACGACGCCGAGCGCCAGCACGAACGCCAGGAACGCGGGCGAAGCGGCCTTCAGCACCGCCGGCGGGGTGGCGCGCCGCCGTACCAGCGCCCGGCCGGCCATGACCAGCGCGCCCGCGGCGGCCACCCACGCCGGCTCCACGCCGAGCGTCGAGGCGACCACGAACCCGGCCAGCGTGCAGCCGACGGTGATGAGCGCGAACAGCGGCAGCTCGGGCGTCCCGCCGGGCTCGGGGGAGTGGGCGGCGGCGCTCAGGTCGTCACGGAAGAAGCGCCGGAAGACCAGGTACTCGACGCCGATCGCCACCACCCACGGCAGCGCCATCAGCGCGGCGAACCGGGTGAAGCTCAGCCCGCTCGTCTCGAACGCCAGCAGGTTGGTCAGGTTGGACACCGGCAGCAGCAGCGAGGCGGTGTTCGACAGATGGGCGCACGCGTACAGGTGCGGTCTGGCCCGTACGCCCGCCCGGGCGGCCGTCGCGAACACCACCGGTGTCAGCAGCACCACCGTGGCGTCCAGGCTGAGCACCGCGGTGATCACCGAGGCCAGCACGAACACCGCGGTCAGCAGCCGCCCGGGCGACCCGGCCGCCCAGCGCGCCATCCACGCCCCGCATGCCTGGAACAGCCCCTCGACGTCACAGAAGTGGGCCAGCACCAGCACCGCCGCCAGAAAGCCGACGACCGGGCCGAGCCGCGCCGCCTCCTGCCTGGCGTGGTCCAGCGGGATCGCGCCGGTGGCGATCACGATCCCGGCCGCCGGCACGGCCAGCACCGCCTCGGGCAGCCCCTTCGGGCGGACGACGGCGAAGCCGAGGACGGCGGCGAGCAGGACGACGGACAGGGCTTCGGCGAGCGGGGTGTTCAGGGCAGGGTCCTTCAGGGCGACGCGAGGCGGGAGGGCTCCATGAAATCAGTCCCCGGTAAGAGGCCCGTCAGGACCCCGCTGCTCAGGGGCCCGTCCCGGGGGCGAACACCATCAGGCGTACGGAGGACGCGTTGCCGGAGACCGGGACCGGACCGCCCGTCCACGTCACCTTCAACGGGTCCCTCTCGTCCGGCGGGGTCACCAGCAGCGCCGCGGGGGTGGCGGCGTGCGCGCCGCTGACGCCGGGATTGGAGAACGTCATCCCTGCCCAGGCGCTCCTGCCGGGCGCCAGCGTCACCGTCGTGGGTGTCCCCGACTCGCGCACCGGGTCCGGTCCGAGCTGCCTGCCCGACGCGTCCAGGAAGGCGGCACCGGGATAGCCGCGCACCGTGCAGGTGCGCGAGGACGTGTTGGTCAGCACGATCGGGAAGTTCTCCTGCCCGGCGCCGGGGTCGTTGCGCCCGACGCTCGCCCGCAGCTCGGAGGTGTGACAGCGGCTCTTGGAGGCGGCCGACGTGGTCTGCGACGGCGGCGTGCCCACGGTGAGAGTGGCCTTGCCGGCCGTGCTGCCCGGCGCCGAGGCCGAGGCGGTGACGGACGCGCTCGCCGAGTCGGTGGCGGCGCCGCCGGTGGCAGGCGCCGCCGTGCCGCTCAGCGTCTGCGGAGAGCTCGCGCCGCTGTCACCGCCACTGCCGCAGGCCGTCAGCGTGCCCAGCAGCAGGGCCGCGCCCGCCGCCAGGGCCGCCCGGTGGACGGAGGGGGACTTGTTCGCCATGGTCCTCAACACTCCCGGAGTTTGCCCGCACACGCCACAGCGCGTGCGTACGGCGCTCTGTGCCCCGTCATACAGGTCCGATGCGCGCCCGGACGAAAAAGTTCGCGCGTGTTTCAGGGTGCGCCCTGCCGGCCCGTCACGCGCACGGAGGCCAGCACGCGGTCGGCGGCGGAGACTGTGCCGTGGGTACGGATCTGGACGTACACCCGGGGCCGCCCGGCACCGTCCGCCGGTGCCAGCGCGGCCTCCGTGACCGTCCCCGGCCGGCCGGAGCAGTCGCTCCAGACGCGGACCGTGCCGCGCCACGCCGTGCCGCTGTAGGTGTGGCCGCCGTCGTAGTGGCAGCCGGGGTGGCTGAGGGCGTCGACCGCGGCCGTGAGGTCCCCGGGCCCGCTCAGGCCGACGAAGGCGCCGTTCACCGGTGCCGCGAGGTCCGGCCATTTGGCCAGGTCGTCCGCGACGGCGAACCCCGGCTCGTGCCCGCCGGGCAGGCCGAGCGCCCGCGGATCCCAGCCCGAGTCGCGCAGCTGGCGGTCCCAGGCGGCGGGGACCTCGGCCGTGACCCGCCCGCCGGTGTCGGCGACCCGCACGGCGGACGCCGGCGCGGACCGGTGGAGGAGCGCCGGAATCACCCCGATGGCCGCGGCCACCGCCACCACGCCGGCGACGGCGAGGGCCCGGCGGTGCCGCCGGGGCCGTCGACCCGTCGAGGCGAGCCCTTCCAGCTCCTGGGCGAAGGCCCGCGCGGTGGGCCAGCGCCGTTCCCGGTCCGGCTCCAGCGCCCGCATCAGGGCGCGCCGGACCGCCGGGTCCAGGTCCGGGCGCAGCCGGTCGGGCGGTACGACCTTGCCGGGCTCGCCCGGCACCGTGCCGGTGACCAGGTGGTAGCCGACCGCGCCGAGGCTGTACACGTCGGCCCGTTCGTCGATCCCCGCACCGACCTCGGCCTGCTCCGGCGGACGGTAGCCCGCCGAGCCCGCGGCCAGGGTGAGTCCGGACGCCTGCGCCAGGCTCTTGGCCAGCCCCAGGTCGGCGAGCAGCACCCGCGGACCGCTCCCGGACAGCAGTACGTTGGTGGGCTTGATGTCCCGGTGCACGATCCCCGCCTCGTGCAGCGCCGCCGCGCCCCGGGCGGCCAGCGCCGTCAGCCGCAGCGCCTCGGGGACCGGCAGCGGACCGTCGGCGACCAGGTCGGCGAGGGTGCCGCCGTCGGCGTACTCCATGACGAAGTACGGCCGCTCGTCGGGGAGTTCACCGATGTCGTAGACCTGCACCACCCGCTCGGAGCCGGCCCGGCGCAGCATGCGCGCCTCCTCCAGGAAGCGCTCGCGCACATCGAGGCGGTGGGCCCAGTTGTCGGCGAGGACCTTGACCGCGACGGGCGCTCGCAGCACGTCGTCGTGGGCGAGCCAGACCGTGCCGAACGCGCCCGTGCCCAGGCGTCGTTCGAGGCGGTAGCGCCCGATCCGCTCCACGGAGTGCATACGACTATCATGCCTGGACGTGGATCGATCCCGAGCCGAGCACCTGGTCGTGCCCACCGAGGAACTCGCCCGTCTGGCCGCCACGGGCGATCCGGCGGCACTGGAGGAACTGCTCCAGGCGATCCGGCCCGAGATCCTCAGGCGCTGCGGCCGCTTCCTGCCCTGCCGCGAGGACGCCGAGGAGGCGGCCCAGGACGTCCTGCTGCAGGTGTCCCGGAAGATCGGCACCTTCGAGGGACGCAGCCGCTTCAGCACCTGGCTGCACACGGTCGTCGCCAACTGCTGCCGCCAGAAGTACCGGGAGCTCAAGCGACGGGCCGCCGAGCAGCCGGCTCCCCTCGACGCCGACCGGTCCGTCGACCCCCGCACCACGAGCGTGATCGCCGGCTCCCGGATCGACCTGCTGGAGGCCCTGGAGCGGCTGGAGCGCGAACACCCGCAGCTGGTCGAGCCGTTGGTCTACCGGGACGTCTGCCAGCTGGAGTACGCGGAGGCCGCGGAGCGCGCCGGGATCCCCCTCGGCACCTTCAAGTCCCGCCTGCACGAGGCCCGCCGCCGGGTCCGCCCCTGGCTGACGGACCGGGCCTGAGCGCTCAGTCCTCGTCCAGCAGGCCGATCTCCGCCCAGATCGTCTTGCCCTCGCCGGTGTGCCGGCTGCCCCAGCGCTGGGTGAGCTGGGCGACCAGCAGCAGACCGCGGCCGCCCTCGTCCCAGGTCTTGGCGCGGCGCAGGTGCGGGGCCGTGTGGCTGGTGTCGGACACCTCGCAGATCAGCGTGGACTCGTCGTGGATCAGCCGCAGCCGGATGGGGTGGGCGCCGTAGCGGATCGCGTTGGTGACCAGCTCGCTCACCACCAGCTCGGCGGTGAACGCCGCCTCCTGCAGCTCCCAGATGTCCAACTGCTCGACGACCTGCTTGCGGATGGGCGCCACCAGCGCCGGGTCGGCGGGGATGTGCCAGGTCGCCACCCGGGCGGCGGGCAGCCCCCGGGTACAGGCCAGCAGCAGGGCCACGTCGTCCGGCGCGCCGCCCGGGGGCAGCAGGGCGTGCAGGATCCGGTCGCACGTCTCGTCCAGCGAGTCCACGTGCCTGGACAGGGCCTCGCACAGCAGCCGGTGACTGGCGTCGACGTCCCGCTCGCGAGTCTCGATCAGGCCGTCGGTGAAGAACGACAGCACGCTGCCCTCGCGCAGCTCCAGCTCCGTGGACTCGAACGGCAGCCCGCCCAGGCCCAGCGGCGGTCCGGCCGGCAGCTCGACCTGCTGCGGTTCGCCGCCGGGCGGCAGCACGACCGGCGGGGGATGCCCGGCCCGGGCCAGGGTGCAGCGTCGTGACACCGGGTCGTAGACCGCGTACAGACAGGTCGCCCCGACCTCGCCGGTGCCGTCGCTGCCGGACTCCGCGGACAGCCGCACCACCAGGTCGTCCAGATGGGTGAGCAGCTCGTCCGGGGCCAGGTCGATGTCGGCGAGGGTGCGTACGGCGGTGCGCAGCCGTCCCATCGTGGCCGAGGCCTGGATGCCGTGGCCGACGACGTCCCCGACGACCATGGCGACCCGCATCCCCGACAGCGGGATCACGTCGAACCAGTCACCGCCCACCCCGGCACGCGCGGCCGGCAGATAGCGGGAGGCGGCGTCCACGGCGGCCGTGTGCGGAAGTGAGCGGGGCAGCAGGCTGCGCTGCAGGGCGAGGGCGGTCTCGCGCTCTCGGGAGAAACGGCGGGCGTTGTCGATGCAGACGGCGGCCCGGGTGGTGATCTCCTCGGCCAGCAGCACGTCGTCGGCCGTGAAGGGGTCCGGCCGCCGGAAGCGGGTGAGGACCGCGACGCCCAGGGTCAGCCCGCGGGCCCGCATCGGCACGGCCATCGTGGAGTGGATGCCGTACTCCCTGACCCGGTCGGCGCGCGCCTTGTGCCAGCTCAGCCACTGGTCGAGCTCGGAGACCGAGGCGACGATGGTGCGGCCCGCGACCAGTGAGTCGGCCTGGGGCGAGCCGGCTGGGTAGTGCTCCGTCTGTCCGGGCTTGAGAACGGCCTCGGGAGTGCCGGGATTGACCGAGGCGTGCGCGGCCCGCCGCAGGGCGATCGGCGCGCTGAGCCGGGGCGGGGGCTCACCGCCGTGCTCCTGGAGGTCCAGCAGGTCGACGCTGATCAGGTCGGCCAGCGCGGGCACGAAGACGTCCGCCAGCTCCTGAGCCGTCCGGGTGACGTCGAGGGCGGTGCCGATGCGCACGCTGGCCTCGTTGACCAGGCGGAGGCGCTCGCGGGCGAGGTAGTGCTCGGTGAAGTCATGGCCGGTAAGACAGACGCCCCGCACCTGTCCCGAGGCATCGGTGAGCGGTGCGAGCCGGGTGAGGAAGGCGGAGGAGTGGTCGAGACCGCTGGGGCGGAGGTAGGTCTCGATGTCGCGCGGCTGTCCGGTTGCGAGCACCTCGCCCAGCAGGTCCTCGAGGTCCTGGTTCTCCTTGCGGACGCCGATGTCGGTGATCCGCAGCCCGGTCACCTTGTCGACGGGCAGATCGATCATCCCGACCATGCGCTCGTTGAGCCAGCGCAGGCGCAGGTCCCCGTCGCACACCAGCATCGGACAGGGGGACTGGGCCAGTGCCGCCGCGGTCAGCGTGTCGTCGGACGGACGGAGTTCCGCGCCGTCCGGCGGGACCACGACCTGCCAGCTGGCCGGGTTTCCCTCGGGCGGTCTGCGCAGCGCGAGCAGCCGGACGGACAGGGTGCGGCCGTCCCGGTGGCGCAGGTCGAGACCGCCGCTCCACCGGGGACCCGGGGGAGGGGCGAGTTCCTGCGCGCCGGCCAGGAGGGTGGCCGCCGGACGGCCCACGATCTCGGCGGCCTCGAACCCCAGCAGTCGTCGGGCTCCGGCGCCCCACCGGACCACGCGTCCCCGCTCATCGATGACGGCCCTCGCGGTCGAGGCATCGTCGAACGGATCCACCGGGCTCATCGTCGCCACCCATCGCGCCTACGCACAGTGAACAAGTGCGTCACCGGAGTCCCAGCGTAGTGCGAAGTGGTCCGCGGCGAACGAGGAACCCCCGAGTGTGTGGGTGCGGTCGGTCAAGGGGCAAAACCGGCCGTTGTCGCCCGCGCGGCAGAACGGCGCCCGCCGCACCCTTGACGGGCGCGCGTGGCAGACCGTCAGAATCTGTTTGTTCACGATCAGTTGTGAGTACTTCTGGGCCCTGATGAGGGAGAGCCGCCATGACGGTCACTCGCAGATCGGTTCTGCTCGCCTCCACCGCCGCACCCGCGGCCGGTGTGCTCCTGGCCACACCGGCGGCCCGTGCCGCCGCGGCGGCCGGGGGCGCGGCCGGCCGGCACACGGTCGCGCTGCGCGACGGCTGGCGCTTCGCGCTGGTCGATCCGGCCGGCATCACCGATCCGACCGGCGCCTACACGAACGCCCCCGACCCCGGCTACGACGACTCGGCCTGGCGCGAGGTGGCCGTTCCGCACGACTGGAGCATCGAACAGACCCCCACCACCCAGTACGGCACCACCAGCGGCACCGGGTTCTTCCCCGGCGGCCTCGGCTGGTACCGGCTGGCCTTCACCCTGCCGCCCGCCTTCACCGGCAAGCGGATCTCGGTGGAGTTCGACGGCGTCTACATGGACTCCTACGTCTACTGCAACGGCACCCAGGTCGGCCGCCACCCCTACGGCTACACCGGCTTCGCCCTCGATCTCACCGGTCTCGTGCACACCGACGGCAGCACCGCGAACGTGCTCGCGGTCAAGGTGCAGAACCAGCTGCCCAGCAGCCGCTGGTACTCCGGAAGCGGCATCTACCGCGAGGCCCGCCTGGTCATCACCGAGCCGGTGCACGTGGAGCGCTGGGGCACGTACGTCACCACGCCGGACATCAGCGCCGAGCGGGCCGTTGTACGGGCCCGGACCTCGGTGGTCGACGAGTCGGGCGCCACGAGCCGGGTGGAGATCCGCTCGACGGTGAAGGACCCCTCCGGCCGTACCGTCGCCCGCGCGGCCACCACGGCCACCGTCACCGACAAGGCCGCCGAGACACACGAACTCACCGTCCCGAAGCCGAAGTTGTGGGACTTCGCGACCCCGCACCACCGCTACACCCTGGTGACCGAACTGCGCGTCGGCGGCAGGACCGTCGACACCTGCCGCACCACCTTCGGCATCCGCGAGTACCGCTTCGACCCCGACGAGGGCTTCTCCCTCAACGGCACCCACACCAAGATCAAGGGCGTCGACCTCCACCACGACCAGGGCGCCCTCGGCTCCGCGATCAGCATCGACGCGGTGCGCAGACAGCTGACCATCATGAAGTCGATGGGTGTCAACGCCTTCCGCACCTCCCACAACCCGCCCTCGCCCGAGATCGTCCAGGTCTGCGAGGAACTGGGCATCGTGATGATGGTGGAGGCCTTCGACTGCTGGAGGACCGGCAAGACGAAGTACGACTACGGCCGCTTCTTCGACGAGTGGTGCGAGAAGGACGCCACCGAGATGGTCCTCGCGCACCGCAACTCACCGGCCGTGGTGCTGTGGTCCATCGGCAACGAGATCCCCGACTCCACCTCCACCGCGGGGCTGGCGATGGCCGACCGGATCATCGCCGCGATCAAGGCGGCCGACGACACGCGGCCGGTCGTCATCGGCTCCAACAAGTACCACTCCGTGCCCGCCGCCGGTTCGGCGGCCGACCTCATGCTCGCCAAGCTGGACGGCCTCGGACTCAACTACAACACCGCCAGGTCGGTGGACGCCCTGCACGCGAGGTACCCGAAGCTGTTCCTCTTCGAGTCGGAGTCCTCCTCGGAGACCTCCACGCGCGGCACCTACCAGGAGCCCGAGCACCTCAACACCGGCGAGAACCACACGCCGGGCAGGCGGGAGGTCTCCTCCTACGACAACAACCTCGCCTCCTGGACCATGAGCGGCGAGTACGGCCACAAGAAGGACCGGGACCGCAAGTGGTTCGCCGGGCAGTTCCTGTGGTCCGGGATCGACTACATCGGCGAGCCGACCCCGTACGACGTCTTCCCGGTGAAGGCGTCCTTCTTCGGCGCGGTCGACACGGCCGGCTTCCCCAAGGACATGTACCACCTCTTCCGCAGCCAGTGGGTCGACGAGCCGATGGTCCATCTGCTGCCGATGACCTGGAACCACGAGGAGGGTGACACGGTCGAGGTGTGGGCGTACTCCAACGTGGAGACCGTCGAACTCTTCCTCAACGGGACGTCCCTCGGCACCCGGAGCTTCGACACCAAGACGACCACCGACGGCCGCACCTATCTGGAGACCACCGAGGCCACCGGCGACGACAAGACCGTCACCGGCGGCCCCTATCCGGGCAGTTACACCAGCCCCAACGGCAGCGCGGGCAAACTCCACCTGACCTGGAAGGTGCCGTACGCGCCGGGCGAGCTGAAGGCGGTGGCGCGGCGGAACGGCAAGACGGTGGCCACCGACGTGCTGCGCACGGCGGGCGAGGCGCACGCGGTACGTCTCACCGCCGACCGTACGTCGCTCGCCGCGGACGGGCGTTCACTGGTCTTCGTGACCGCGGAGATCGTCGACGCGCGAGGCGTGGTGGTGCCCGACGCCGGGCATCTGATCACCTTCGACGTGAAGGGCGGCTCGCTGGCCGGGCTCGACAACGGCCGCGAGGAGAGCGCCGAGCGCTACCAGGCCACCACCCGGACCGCCTTCCACGGCAAGGCCCTCGCGATCGTCCGCTCCGGGACCACGCCCGGCTCCCTGAAGGTGACCGCGCGGGCGGCGGGTCTGCGGACCGGTACGGCGACCGTGCGCACCACGCCCGCCCGCTCGGTCGCGGCCACACCGGCCCCCGCGTTCGAGCCCGACCACCCGGCAGCCCCGAACTACCCGTACGCGGACGCCAGTTACTCCGGCCGCCCGGACACCCTCCCCGCGGCGATGCTCGACGGCGACCCCGCCACCGGCTGGTCCAACGCCTTCACCAAGTCGGCCACCGCCCTGCTGCCCGCCTTCAACGGGGCCCGGACGCGGGACTGGGTCTCCGTCGACTTCGGACGCACCCGGAACCTCGGCCGGGTGGAGGTGTCCTTCACCGCCGACGCCACCCACAGCCTGCCCGCCTCCGTCGAGGTCGCCGTGTGGAACGGGCACACGTATGTGCCGGTGACCGGGGCGTCGACCGACTGGGCCACCGCCTCGGACGCGCCCACCGTCATCACCTTCGACGCGACCAGCGGCTCCCGGCTGCGTCTGACGATGACCAGCGCGCACCCCGGCACCGCCGCGGGCGCGGTGCGCATCAGCAAGCTGGAGGTCCCGGCCGGCTGACCCCGGGCAACGGTCCGGACGGGAAGTCGTCCCGTCCGGACCGTTGACGGAGTGTCATGGCGCGAACAAACATGAGCTGCGTCCGCATCTGGGAGCGCTCCCATCGAGTTCGGTGAGCGTCACCCGCCCCTCCACCCGAGGAGCCCAGACGTGAAACGACGCAGAACCGTCCTGCTGACCCTGGCCGCCCTGCTGGGCGCGACCCTCACCGGGCTGCCCGCCGGCCCGGCGGCGGCCGACGAGGTGGAGCAGCTGAAGAACGGCACCTTCGACACCACCACCGCTCCCTGGTGGACGACGAGCAACGTCACCGCGGGCCTGTCCGACGGACAGCTCTGCGCGGACGTCCCCGGCGGCACCGCCAACCGCTGGGACGCGGCCGTCGGCCAGAACGACGTCACCCTGGTGAAGGGGGAGTCGTACCGGTTCGCCTTCAAGGTCTCCGGTTCTCCCGAGGGGCACGTGGTGCGGGCGATCGTGGGGCTCCAGGTGTCGCCGTACGACACCTACTTCGAGATCAGCCCGCAGCTGACGGTCTCCGGGGACACGTACGCCTACACCTTCACCTCGCCCGTCGACACCACCCAGGCGCAGGTCGCCTTCCAGGCGGGCGGCAGCGCGGACGCGTGGCGGATGTGCATGGACGACGTGTCGCTGCTGGGCGGGGTGCCGCCGGAGGTGTACCACCCCGACACGGGACCGCGGGTGCGCGTCAACCAGGTCGGCTATCTGCCCTCCGGCCCGAAGAACGCCACCCTCGTCACCGACGCCACCACCAGGCTGCCCTGGCAGCTGAAGAACGCCGGCGGAACCACCGTGGCGCACGGCTGGAGCGTGCCGCGCGGGGTCGACGTCTCCTCCGGGCAGAACGTGCACTCCATCGACTTCGGCGCCTACCGCAGGCCGGGCAAGGGCTTCACGCTGGTGGCCGACGGGGAGACCAGCCGCCCGTTCGACATCGGGACCGGTGACTACGAGCAGCTGCGGCTGGACTCGCTGAAGTACTACTACCCCCAGCGCAGCGGCATCGCGATCCGCGACGACCTGCGCCCGGGCTACGGCAGGCCCGCCGGCCATGTCGACGTCCCGCCCAACCAGGGTGACTCGAACGTCGCCTGTCAGCCCGGCGTCTGCGACTACACCCTCGACGTCACCGGCGGCTGGTACGACGCGGGCGACCACGGCAAGTACGTCGTCAACGGCGGCATCGCCACCTGGGAGCTGCTGAGCACCTACGAACGCGAACTGCTGGCCCGCACCGGCGAGTCGGGCAGGCTGCGCGACGGCACCCTCGCCGTCCCGGAGAGCGGCAACAAGGTGCCGGACGTCCTCGACGAGGCGCGCTGGGAGCTGGAGTTCCTGCTGAAGATGCAGGTGCCGGACGGCCGGCCGCTGGCCGGGATGGCCCACCACAAGGTCCACGACGAGCAGTGGACGGGCCTGCCCCTGCTGCCCAGCGACGACCCGCAGAAGCGTGAGCTGCACCCGCCCTCCACCCAGGCCACCCTCAACCTGGCGGCGACCGCGGCCCAGGCGGCACGTCTGTACCGGCCCTACGACCGCGCGTTCGCCGCGAAGGCCCTGAGCGCCGCGCGCAAGGCGTGGACCGCCGCTCTCGCCCATCCCGCGATGTACGCCTCCGCGAGCGACGGCACGGGAGGCGGCACCTACGACGACACCAACGCCACCGACGAGTTCTACTGGGCGGCGGCCGAGCTGTACCTCACCACGGGGGAGCAGCAGTTCGCCGACTACGTCCGCACCTCGCCCGTGAACACCGCCGACATCTTCGGCCCGCTCGGCTTCGACTGGGGCCGGACGGCCGCGGCCGGGCGGCTCGACCTGGCCACGGTGCCCAGCAAGCTGCCCGGCCGGGACAAGGTGCGCCAGTCCGTCGTGAAGGGCGCCGACCGCTATCTGGCCACGCTCACGTCCCAGCCGTACGGGATGCCCTACGCCCCCGACGACAACCTCTACGACTGGGGTTCCAGCGCCCAGGTCCTCAACAACGCGGTCGTCCTGGCCACGGCGTACGACATCACCGGCGCCGCGAAGTACCGGGACGCGGCGACGCAGAGCATGGACTACATCCTCGGCCGCAACGCCCTGAACATCTCGTACGTCACCGGCTACGGCGAGGTCACCTCGCACAACCAGCACAGCCGTTGGTACGCCCACGAGCTCGACCCGAACCTGCCGAACCCGCCGCGCGGGACCCTCGCGGGCGGACCGAACTCCTCCATCCAGGACCCCTACGCACAGAGCAAACTCCAGGGCTGCGTCGGCCAGTTCTGCTACATCGACGACATCCAGTCCTGGTCGACCAACGAGACCGCGATCAACTGGAACGCGGCCCTGGCCCGCATGGCGTCCTTCGTCGCCGACCAGGGCTGACCACCCCTACGCGCCGGCCCACTTGCGGAGCAGCGCCTCGCGCTCCTCGCGGCGCGGGGTGCCCTCCGCGGCGTGGTGCCGGCCCCAGGCGAGCAGTTCGCCGACGACCTCACGGCTGTCGGTGATCCGTTCCAGGAGCGTACGGGAGAGCTCGTACTCGCCGGGTGTGTGGATGCCGCCGACGGCAGCCGAGAGGACGCTCACCTCCTCGGTGCCGTCGGCGGCGGCCACCCGGACGGTGAAGGCCGGGGGAAGCTCCCCGTCGCCGGTCACCAGGACGGCCACCGAGTCCCACGCCAGCGAGGCCAGACGACGTGCTCCGGAGCGCACGGCCACGTCGGCGGCCTCGATCCCCCGCACCTCCTCCCAGCTCCAGGCCGATCCGTGCCCGGAGCCCACGGTCTCGACGCCGTCCTCCGTCAGCCTGACCCCGGAGGCCGTCCCCGCGGGCTCCGCGCCCAGGTACACGGAGTCCTCGGTGATCCAGAACAGGCCGACCATGGCCATCGGTGCCTCCACGAGCGTGCGGCGGGCGCACATCGGTGCGCGCCCGGGTGTCGGTGGGGGAGACTCCGCAAGGGTCTCGGCGGTTGCGCCGCCGGTCCCGTCAGCGCCGCTCGTGCTCGACGAGTTCGCGGGGCCGCTCGTGCGCGGTCAGGGTGTGCAGCTCGGCCCGGGTGAGGGGCTGATGGACCTCGACGTACTCACCGTTCGGCATCCGCTTGATCACGCCGGTCTCCCGGCCGTGCAACACCAGCTCCCGGTCGCGGAGTTGGAGGCCGAGGCAGACACGGCGGGTGACGACGAAGACGATCGCCGGGAGGACGAACACCGCGACGCGGACCGTCCAGGTGACCGTGTTGATGGAGAGATGGAGGCGGGTGGCGACGATGTCGTTGCCGCCGCCGGCCAGCAGGACCAGGTAGAGGCTGATCCAGGCCGCCCCGATCCCGGTACGGACGGGACGGTTGCGCGGGCGGTCGAGAAGGTGGTGTTCGCGCCGGTCGCCGGTCACCCGCGCCTCCAGGAACGGGTACACCCCGATGAAGACGAGCAGGAGCGGGAAGACCACGACCGGGATCAGGACGCCCAGGACCAGCGTGTGACCCCACAGGGTGATCTCCCACCCCGGCATCACCCGGACCAGACCCTCCGCGAACCCCAGATACCAGTCGGGCTGGGCACCCGTGGAGACCTGGTCGGGGCGGAAGGGGCCGTAGACCCAGACCGGGTTGATCGTCGCCACCGCCGCGACCAGCGTGAGGGCGCCGAAGACCAGGAAGAAGAAGCCGCCCGCCTTCGCCAGGTACACCGGCATGAACGGAGTGCCGACGACATTGCGCTCGGTCCGCCCGGGCCCCGCGAACTGCGTGTGCTTGTGGTACACGACCAGGATGAGGTGGGCCACGACGAGCGCGGCCATGATGCCGGGGATGATCAGGATGTGCAGCGAGTAGAACCGCGCCACGATGTCGTGGCCCGGGAACTCGCCGCCGAACAGGAACATCGACAGATACGTCCCGACGACCGGCACCGACAGCAGCGCGCCGTTGACGAAGCGCAGCCCCGTCCCCGACAGCAGGTCGTCCGGCAGCGAGTAGCCGAACAGGCCCTCGAACAGGCCGAGGAACAGCAGGGCCCAGCCGAACAGCCAGTTGATCTCCCGGGGCTTGCGGAAGGACCCGGTGAAGAAGTGCCGCATCATGTGCGTCAGCATCCCGGCGACGAAGACCAGCGCCGCCCAGTGGTGCAGCTGCCGGATCAGCAGCCCGCCGCGCACGTCGAAGCTGAGGCGCACCGTGGAGGCGTAGGCCTCCGACATCCGCACGCCGTTCAGCGGCAGGTAACCGCCGTGGTACGTCACCTCGTTCATCGACGGATGGAAGAAGAAGGTCAGGAAGATCCCGGTCAGGACCAGGACGACGAAGCTGTACAGGCAGATCTCGCCCAGCAGGAAGGACCAGTGGTCCGGGAAGACCTTGCGCAGGTACTTGCGGCCCAGCGAGTGGATGCCGAGGCGGCCGTCGAGCCAGTCGGCGACGCGCTCGCCCTTGCCGGGGGTCTCGGTGGCGCTCACTCCGCCTCCTCGTCCTTGTGCACGTGCGTGAGCTTGTCGGGGTTGGTCACGATGTAGACGTCGCTGACCCGGTCGCCGTCGGGCGTGAGGTCCATGACCATCACCGCGTACGGGGAGTCGCCCAGGAACAGCACGGCGGCGTCGTCGCCGTTGACCCGGCGGTAGCGCAGGTCGAGGTCCCTGGGGCCGCGTCCCCGGGTGGCGAAGGAGTTGATCAGCCGGACCGCCTTGTCCCGGCCGTGCACCGGCTTCAGGCCCGCCGGCCTGCGCCTGCCGCCGCCGTCCGTCCACACCGTGACATCGGGCGCGAGGATCTCCATCAGCTCCGCGATGTCCCCGCCGAGCGCCGCCCGCACGAACCGCTCGGTCGCCTCCCGCCGCACCCGCGGATGCGCCCGGTACAGCGGCCGGCGGGCGTGCACATGGCCCCGGGCGCGATGCGCGAGCTGGCGTACGGCGGCCGGGGTGCGGTCGATGATCTCCGCGATCTCGGTGTGGGCGTACCCGAAGACCTCGTTGAGCACGAACACCGCGCGTTCCAGCGGCGTCAGCGACTCCAGGACGACCAGCATCGCCAGTGACACGGACTCCGTGCGCAGGGCCGGGTCCTCGGCGCCGTCGCCCTCGGTGACCAGGGGCTCGGGCAGCCAGGGGCCGACGTAGGTCTCGCGGCGACGGGTGATCACCGCGCGGCGCTGGAGGGCGTGGTTGACGGCGATGCGGACCAGGTAGGCGCGCGGGTTGTCGATGCCGTCGGTGCCCCGGCCGGTCCAGGACAGCCAGGTCTCCTGCAGCACGTCCTCGGTGTCGGCGACGCTGCCCAGCATGTTGTAGACCAGGCCGAACAGCAGCTCGCGATGGCCGATGAACACATCGGTCGCCTCATCGACAGAACTCTCGGACATACGTGGACCTCCCGTCGGTGCGCTCACTACTTCGACCCGAACCGGGGGCCCGAATGTGACATCGGACCGAAGGTGTGTGACGCACGTCTCAGCGACGTCACACTCGCCGGCCGGCCCGCCCTCTTGAACGCGAGTCCCGCACGGGAGACCGATTCGACAGGAGGGACCCGATGAGCATCGACTTCACCGCCATGTACGCCTCGCACGACGCCTTCCGGCGCGATCTCGAGCGCCTCGCGCAGGCGGTCGCCGAGGGCCGGGCGCACACGCCGGGTGTCCGGGCCGGCTGGGCGAACTTCACCCGGCAGCTGCACATCCACCACACCGCCGAGGACGCCGAACTGTGGCCCCGGGTACGGGAACGCCTCACCGGGCGCCCCCGGGACCTCGCCCTGCTCGACGACATGGAGGCCGAGCACGCCCGTATCGACCCCCTGCTCGCGTCGGTCGACACGGCGCTGACCGACCGGGCACCCGAACTACCCGATCTGGTACGGGCGTTGACGGCCACTCTGGACGACCATCTGGGGCACGAGGAGGACAGCGCGCTGCCGCTGATGCAGGACGTCCTCACCGCCGCGGACTGGGGCGCCTTCACCGGACGGATGCGCGAGACCCAAGGGCTGCGCGGTGCCTCGGTGTTCGTGCCGTGGATCGTCGACGGCGCCGGGCCGGCGGACCGGGAGCGTTTCTTCGGCTCCCTCCCGGCGCCGGTACGCGTCCTCAACCGGCTGTTCTGGGAGGGGAGTTACCGTCGCAAGGGGCTGTGGGCCGGCGTCCAGGACGCGTTCTAGGACGCGTCGTGGAAGACGATGCCCAGTGCGTGCCTGCGCCCGGAGCGCACGGTGCTCACCCCGTGTCGCATCGCCCCGGCCGACCAGCCGCGCCGGGTGCGCACGGGACGGTCCCGGGTGGTGAAGACGAGCCCGTGGCCCTGTTCCAGCGCGGTCGCGGTGCCCCGGGACTGGGCCCGGGGCCGCTGCTCGACCATGAGGAACTCGCCCCCGGTGTAGTCGGCGCCGTACACGTCGAGGCCGACGACCACCTGGAGGGGGAAGACCAGCTCGCCGAAGACGTCCCGGTGCAGTGCGTTCCAGTCGCCCGCCCCGTACCGCAGCAGGATCTGCGCCGACCGGTCCTGCCCGGCCGCATGGCACCGCTCCAGCCACTCCTGAAGGGAGTCCGGCCAGGGCGCCGGGCGGCCGAGCCGGGCCGCCCAGTCCCGGGCGACGGGCAGCAGCCGGGGATACAGGGCGGCGCGCAGCGCGGCCACCGGGGCCGGCAGGTCGTGGGTGAAGTACCGGTACTCGCCGGAGCCGAACCGGTGGCGCTCCATGTCGACGGTGGTCCGGAACAGCTCCGGCTTGTCGTACAGCGCGGCGAGCTCACGGCACTCGGCCGGCGTGAGCAGCGGTCCGGTGGGCGCGCTGCCGTGCACGTCGAGCTCGGCGGCGAGGGCCGTCCAGTCGGTGTCGCCGGCCCGCTTGCGGGCCTGGGCCCTGGTGAGCGTCACGTCGTCTCCCTCCGTCACACCAGCATCGGCTGCAGCGCGCCCTCATGGGTGAGCAGCCGCACCTTGCGCTCGACTCCGCCCGCGTAGCCGCGCATCGAGCCGTCGGCGCCGATCACGCGGTGGCAGGGGCGGACGATCAGCAGGGGATTGGCCCCGACCGCCGCACCCACGGCCCGGATCTCGTGCCGCGGCACCTCCAGCCGCGTGGCGAGTTCGCCGTAGGTGGTCGTGGTGCCGTACGGGATGTCGTCCAGGGCCCGCCACACCCGCTGCTGGAATCCGGTGCCGGCGGGGGCGAGGTCGAGGTCGAAGCGGGTGAGCCGGCCCGCGAAGTAGGCGGAGAGCTGCCGGGCCGCCTCGGCGAGGGCCGCGTCGTCGCGCCGCCAGTCCGCGCCGACGGCCGGCGCGCGCCGCCGGCCCGGCAGGGACAGCGAGGTGAGGGTCGTCTCCCGCCCCGCCAGCAGCAGTTCGCCCAGGGGGCTGTCGAGGGTCGTGTACGTGTTCATGGCTCAAGTCTGCTGCGCCGCACCGGTCGCGACCGGCGGGAATCGGACGTGGTCCTCACTCTTGGAGCACCTCTCGAGGTACCGTCGCGCGGGTGCTGTGAGCAGGGAGTATTTACGCATGAGTACCTCGGCGGTACCGTGAAGGCATGCCAGCCCTGAATGTGGAGTTCAGTGATCGTGAACTCGAGGATCTGCGGCAGATCGCCAAGGAACGCGGCACGTCGATGAAGGCGCTCGTGCGTGAGGCGGCGGCGGCCGACATAGCCCGGCACCGGGCCCTGCAGGAAGGGGCGGAGGCGTTCCGCCGCTTCTTCGCCTCCCACGCCGACGAGTTCGCCGCCGCGTTCCCCGAGGACGAACCATCCGCCACGGGCGAGGGGCGGGTCGCCTGACCGATGGCACCCGTCATCCACATCGACGTGCCCTGGCTGCTCCAGCGCCATGAAGAGGTCCTGCCGGACCAGCCGACCGTCAACGACTTCTCCGCGCTGGTCGCCGCCGTGGCCCGGCACCGCGTGGACCCGCCCCGCCTCGGCGTGGACTCCGACCCGGCCTGGCGGGCGGCCGCCCTGCTGCACACCCTCGCGCTGCTCAAGCCGCTGCCCTCGGCCAACGCCCGCTTCGCCTGCTCGACCGCCGTGGCGTACATGTTCGTCAGCGGCGTCGGCATCGACCCGCCCTACGGCGCCCTCGTCGATCTCGCCCGCGATCTGATCGACGGCAAGACCGATGTCTACGGCGCGGCGGACCGGCTGCGCTCCTGGCAGATCTGAGGACCCCGGCCGCACGGCCCTGTCACCCGCCGGGGCCGCCGGCCCAGGGCGGGAGGAACAAGGCCGGCGGCCCGTGCGGCGCAGGAGAGCCGCCGTCCTGCGCCGGGGCCTTTCGAGAAGGTCCGGCACCAGTGCACTACGGGGGCGCGCACGCCGGGAGCGTGCGCGGTGCTCCGGCGCGTGCGCCTGTTTCACACGGGGCGCCTGGAATGAGGAAAGCCGGGGCGGGGAACGCGAGTTGCGACCGTATCTGACTTCCCTTCAAAGATGCGGATGTTGCTCAAGTGCCTTGTTGGTCATCAGTGTGTTGTGCAAGGGTTGACCACCCGTGCGGGGGGAATGGCCGGGGCACGTTCGCCTGGCTGAGGGGAGCAGGAGCCGACGGACGTACCCGAATTCACGCTCCTCGCGCTCGCCGTCCAAGAGGTGTGCACCACCAGGGGGCCTTTTCGGCGGCGGTGACTCCTGTGTGTCCTATGCGCGTGGGAAGGAATTCGCTCAGTGGCCACCCCCCACCCCCCTCGTCCGCCTTACCCGCCGGCCGGCGGGGTTCCGGGAGAATCCGACGAGAACGTCGCCGCCCGGCTCCGCGGCCGCCCCGACGGTGAGACCGCACGTTCCGTCGCGTTGCTCATGACGCGGCACTGGCAGCCGGCCCGCGACTACGCGGCCATCTGCCTCGCCTCCCGCAACGAGGTCGCCTCCATGGTGACCTCGGCCGCCTTCCACCAGGTGCTCGACCGGCTGGCACTCGGCGAGCCGGCGCTCGCGCTGCGCCCGCGGTTCCTCGTGGCCGTCCGGGACACGGTCCGCGTCTGGACCACGGAGGACCGGATATCCGCCGTTCTGCCGGAGCTGCTGAAACCCGCGGGCGGCCGCGGCATGCGTTCGGCGAAGTCGATGACGCCCGAAAATCGCATACTGGCCGAGCGGTCATTCCAGGCCCTTCCCGGACTCGCCCGGTGTCTGCTCTGGCACACCGAGGTGGAGGCCGAAGCGATAACCGTCCCGGCCGGTCTGCTGGGCATGGACACCGAGACCGCGTCGGCCGCACTCGAACAGGCGCGGGAAAAATTCCGTGAAGGATGTGTACATGCCCATCGGGAACTCGCGCCGAGCAAGGATTGCCGCTTCTACAACCGTCTCCTCGACGTTCCGATTCGGCGTGGCGGAGCGTTGCTGCCCGATGTCCAGCAACATCTGACCGAATGCCGCTACTGCCGTTTCGCCGCCGAACAACTGAGCCATTTCGAGGGCGGCCTGGGAGTGCTGCTGGCCGAGTCCGTACTCGGCTGGGGCGCCCGCCGCTATCTGGAGTCCCGTCCCGGCCGCGCGGGCCAGGGCACGCGGTCGCGCACCCCGCGCCCGCGTGGTTCCGCCCGGCACGGCGGCGGCCGCCCCCGCATCCTGCCCCGCATCCCGCTGCGCGGCCGCGGCACCCCGGGCGCGCCGCGCACCTCGCGGGCGCTGCTGACCGGGCTGGGCGTCGCCTCCGCGGGGCTGATCGCCACGGTCGCCGTCGTCGGCATGTGGTCCCACGACGACGGCGTCGACCCGGCCGCCTCCACCAGCGCGAGCGACGGCTCGACCCCCGGTGCCGGCGCCCGGTCCTCGCCCGGCACCGCCGAACTGCCCACCGTGCCGCGGGACTCGAGGCTGCGCAACGCCTCCGCCGACCTCTGCCTCGCCGTCAGGGGCAGGCCGAAGCCGGGGGCCGACACCGAACTGGCGGCCTGCTCGACCGACACGAGCCAGCAGTGGTCCTACGGCGGCGACGGACGGCTGCGCAGCGCGGCGGCCCCCGACCTGTGCCTGAACTCGCACGTGGACGCCGGCGTGGTCGTCCTCGGCCGTTGCGGGGGCGGTGACGACGTGCGCTACGACCTCACCGTGCGCGGGGAGTTGCTGCCGCGCTGGGACGAGCAGCTCGCCCTGGCCGCCACGACCGACGATCCGGGAGCCGACATCGTCGTCAAGGTCCGGGACGGCTCGCCCGCACAGCGGTGGCTGACCGAGCCCCCGGCGTCCGCCACCCCGGGTTCACTGTCGATCACGGGCCCGGAGAAGCCCGCGGTGCGGCCCGCCGGACTGGCCGGCGAGCGGACGTAGTGCGGGAAGCCCGGGGGCGACCGCAAGGGCCTGTCGGGAAGTCCCGCCGCCCGCCCGCCGCGGCTGGGAAGAGGCCGGCGCCGGCCACCCGGCCGCCGTCCTTCAGCGCGCCATCGACGATCTGCGCCACCTCCGCCTCGTCAGCCAGGCCGGTCACATGGGATCCTCGGCGAGGTCGGCGGCGCTGATCGTGGCCGGTGTGGCGTGCCCGGACAGGGCGAGGGTCAGGTCGAACTCGGCGAGCAGACAGCGGATCACGTGCTCGACGCCCGCCTGTCCGTCCAGGCCGAGACCGTAGACGTAGGGCCGCCCGAGCAGGACGGCCTGCGCGCCGAGCGCGAGTGCCTTGAAGACGTCGTCGCCGCTGCGGACACCGCTGTCGAACAGGACGGTCAGCCGGTCGCCGACCGCCTCGGCCACCCGCGGCAGCGCGTCGGCGGCCGCGACGGAACCGGCGACCTGACGGCCGCCGTGGTTGGAGACGACCACGCCGTCCATGCCGGCGTCGGCGGCGAGCCGGGCGTCGTCCGGGTGCAGGATGCCCTTGAGGACGATCGGACCGTCCCAGTTCTCCCGGAGGAACGCCAGGTCGGGCCAGGTGTGTCCGGCGTCCCCGAACAGCCCGAGGAAGTGCAGCACGGCCGCGTTCGGATCCTCGTGCACGGGCTTGGCCAGTCCCGCCTGGAAGGCCGGGTCGGTGAAGTAGTTGGCGGTGCCCACCCCGTGCAGGAACGGGAGGTAGGCGAGGTCGAGATCCCGTGGGCGCCAGGACACCAGCGGGGTGTCGAGGGTGACGAGCAGCGCGGAGAACCCGGCGGCCTTCGCACGCCCGAGGAAGCTCCTGGTCACCTCGCGGTCCTTGCCCCAGTAGAGCTGGAACCACCGCTCGGTGTCGCCGAGTGCCTCCGCCACCTGCTCCATCGGTGTGCTGGACGCCGAGGACAGGATGTACGGCGCTCCGTGCGCGGCGGCGGCGCGTGCGGCGGCGGACTCGGCGTCCGGATGCATGATCGACAGTACGCCGACGGGCGCCAGCGCCACCGGCGCGGGCAGCGGGCGGCCCAGCACCCGCACCGAGAGGTCCCGCTCGGCGACGTCCCGCAGCATGCGGGGCACGATGCGGCGTCGCTCCAGGGCCGCGCGGTTGGCCCGCATGGTGCTGCCGTCGCCCGCGCCGCCGGCCACATAACCGACCGGGCCCGGCCCGAGCCGCGTCTCGGCCAGCGCCTCGAGTCTGGTCAGATCCGTGGGCAGCCGGGGCACCGCCCCGCTCATCCCGTTGAGATAGATCTCGTACTGGAAATCCGCCCAGTGCTTCGCCACCGTACGCCCCGCCTCTCCGCCTCGAGTACGCGCCGTAGCGACCATACTCGTCGGTATGTGCGGTGCCGCGCACCGGCCTTCACGTAGGGTCGGGCGGCACCGGGGAGGACGGTTCGTCCGTCACGCGTCGTCGGCCGGTGCGTCCTCCGGCTCGGCGTCGGTGTCGGTGTCGGGGCCCTGAGCCCGCACCCGCTGCACATGCTCCAGGGACTCCCGCAGTTCGGTCAGCCAGTCGTCGGTGTGGCGCTGGACCAGCCGTACGCACCAGGCGAGGGCGTCGCTGCGGCTGCGGGCCACCCCGCCCGCGATGAGGGTGTCGAGGACCTGGCGCTCGGGCTGGCGCAGCCGGGTCATCACGGGTGCGGCGACATGGGTGAACAGGGCGCGCTCGCCGCCGCACACCACCCCCCAGGACACCTTGCGGCGGAAGCGGTGCTCGGCCTCGCGCGCCACGGCCACCCGTGCCTCCCGGGTGCGCTCGCGGAATTCCTCGATCCGGCTCCGGACCGCCGCCTCCCGCTCGGCGGCCGAGGCGTCCTCGGCGAGCCGGGGTTCCGGGATGCGGCCGATGACGGTGATCTCCTCACGGTCGGCGGTGAGCTCGGCCAGTTCCTCGAAGAGGTCGTCGGGGATGCGGCCGGTGAACCAGCCGCGTAGCTTCTCGTGCTGCTCTTTCGTAATCATGTAATGACGATTACTCGGCATTTTCATGAGCGCAAGGGGGTGCCGAGGAGTCCGCGGAGAGCTCAACCGGAATGTTTCAGGCCTATTAACGAAGCGGGCGGAATCAGCCACTTGGCTGCTTCGGGCGATCAAGAACCGCTCAGTTTTGGGGTTCGGCCGGTCGGGTGCCGTGACTTCGCGCCACTGATTCAACACGCAAGGTTACTGATTCACAGGGGGTCGAGGTGAGTTTCCGCGGCGGACTCGGCAGACTCGCGCTCGCCGGTCCGGCACCGACCCGAGACGGTCCGGCACCCCTTGGAATCCAGCGGAAGGATGCACACAATGCGGAACACCGCGCGCTGGGCGGCGACCCTCGCCCTCACGGCCACCGCCGTCTGCGGCCCCCTCACCGGAGCCGCCCTCGCC
>NZ_WVUG01000132.1 GCF_017614965.1 Streptomyces griseorubiginosus
CCTTCACGCAGGGCGGGCGGGAGGTGTACCAGTTCGCCTCCAACTCGGCCTTCGTGGAGCGGACGGTGGTGAAGGCCGTGCAGGCGGTGCGGATCCCGAAGGACATTCCGCTGCCGTCCGCCGCGCTCATCGGGTGCGGGGTGCTGACCGGGGTCGGGGCCGTGCTCAACCGGGCGCGGGTGGACCGGGGGGACTCGGTGCTCGTCATCGGGACCGGCGGGATCGGGCTCAACGTCATCCAGGGGGCGCGGATCGCGGGGGCGCTCAGGATCGTCGCCGTCGACGCCAATCCGGCGAAGGAGGAGGTGGCCCGGCGGTTCGGGGCCACGGACTTCCTGACCTCCACCGACGGGGTCAAGGAGATCCTGCCGGACGGCGCCGACCACGCCTTCGAGTGCGTGGGGCGGGTCGAGCTGATCCGGCAGGCGGTCGACCTGCTCGACCGGCATGGGCAGGCGGTGCTGCTGGGGGTGCCGGCGGCCACCGCGGAGGCGTCCTTCCTCGTCTCCGCCATGTACCTCGACAAGTCCATCCTGGGCTGCCGCTACGGCTCCTCGCGCCCGCAGCGCGACATCGCCCTCTACGCCGAGCTGTACCGGGCGGGACGGCTGCTGCTGGACGAGCTGGTGACCGCGACCTACCCGGTCGAGGACTTCGAGAAGGCGAAGGCCGACGCGGAGGCGGGGCGGGTGGCGCGCGGAGTGCTCACGTTCTGACCGCGCGGGTGCTCACGTTCTGACCCTGCGGGTGCTCACGTCCTGCCCGTGCGGGGGCGCTCACGCTTTGACCGCCCCGGGTGCTCACGTCCTGACGCCCGTGCGGAAGGTCCGGCGGTACGCGGTCGGGGTCACCCCCACGGCCGCCTGCAGATGCTGGCGCATCGACTGGGCGGTGCCGAAGCCGGCCTCCTGCGCCACCTGGTCCACTGACAGATCGCTCGACTCCAGCAGCTGCCGGGCACGCTCCACGCGCTGCTGGGTGAGCCACTGGCCGGGACTGACGCCGACCTCCTCACGGAAGCGGCGCGTGAAGGTCCGTACCGACATCGACTCCTGGGCGGCCATGTCGCGCAGCTGGATCGGCTCGTGCAGCCTGCCCAGCGCCCAGGCGCGGGCGCCGGTCGTGGTCGCCACCTGGGGCTCGGGGACCGGGCGGTGGATGTACTGCGCCTGTCCGCCGTCGCGGTGCGGCGGTACGACCGTGCGGCGGGCCACCTCGTTGGCGACCGCCGTGCCGTGGTCGCGGCGGACCATGTGCAGGCACAGGTCGATGCCGGCCGCCACCCCGGCCGAGGTCAGGACGTCGCCGTCGTCGATGAACAGCACGTTCGGGTCGACGTCGACCTTCGGGAAGAGGCGCTGGAGCTGGTCGGTCTCCGCCCAGTGCGTGGTCGCGGGGCGGCCGTCGAGGTAGCCGGCGGCGGCCAGCACGAAGACGCCCGTGCAGATCGAGGCGAGCCGGGTGCCGGGGCGGATGTGGTCGAGGGCGGCGGCCAGCTCGTCGGTGAGGACGCCCTCCTCGAAGACCGGGCCGAGTTCGTACGACGCCGGGACGATCACCGTGTCGGCGGTGGTCAGCAGCTCCGGGCCGTGCTCGACGTGGATCGAGAAGTCGGCGTCCGTGCGCACCGGGCCGGGCGGCCGGACCGAGCAGGTCAGGACCTCGTAGAGATGGCGGCCCAGGGCGTCCTTGGGGCGGCCGAAGATGCGGTGCGGGATGCCCAGCTCGAAGGGGAGCAGGCCGTCCATGGCGAGGACGACGACACGGTGCGGGCGGAACTCCATGGATTCCATGGCCGTACCTCTCTCTGGACCCATGGCCCGATTCTAACGAATGCTGTCCTTCGGGCCAGTGGTTGCGACCGGTTCCGGCCGGGATGCTCTATGTCGTGACCCAGACAACCGAGGCGGCAGCCGCCGTAGAGGAAACCCCGTCCGCCGGAAAGACCCGCCGCATCCACCGCGCCTGGTTCGTCGCCGCCGTCACCTTCGTGACGATCATCGGCGCGGCCGCCTTCCGTTCCCTGCCCGGGCTGCTGATCGACCCGCTGCACCAGGAGTTCGGCTGGTCGCGCGGCACGATCGGCGCGGCCGTCTCGATCAACCTCGCGCTGTACGGCCTGACCGCGCCCTTCGCGGCGGCGCTGATGGACCGCTTCGGCATCCGCAAGGTCGTCGCGGTGGCTCTGACGGTCATCGCCCTCGGTTCCGGCCTGACGGTCGGGATGAACTCCGCCTGGCAGCTGCTGCTGTGCTGGGGCCTGCTGGTGGGCCTCGGCTCGGGCTCGATGGCGCTGGCCTTCGCGGCCACGGTCACCAACCGCTGGTTCACCGAGCGGCGGGGCCTGGTGACGGGCATCCTGACCGCCGCGTCCGCCTCCGGTCAGCTGATCTTCCTGCCGGTGCTGTCGTGGATCGTCGAGCACCACAGCTGGCGTCCGGCGGCGGTCACGGTCGCCCTCGCGGCCCTGGCGGTCGTGCCCTTCGTCTGGCTGCTGCTGCGGGACCATCCGGCGGACGTGGGGGTGAAGCCGTACGGCGCGCAGGAGTTCGTGGCGAAGCCGCTGCCCGCGCAGGGCGCCGCCCGCCGCACGGTGCGGGTGCTGGCCTCGGCCGTCCGCACCGGCCCCTTCTGGCTGCTGGCCGGCACCTTCGCGATCTGCGGCGCCTCCACCAACGGCCTGATCCAGACCCACTTCGTGCCCGCCGCGCACGACCACGGCATGCCGGTGACGGCGGCGGCCTCGCTGCTCGCGGTGATCGGGGTGTTCGACGTCGTCGGCACGATCGCCTCCGGCTGGTTCACCGACCGCTTCGAGCCGCGTCGCCTCCTCGCGGTGTACTACGCCCTGCGCGGCATCAGCCTCCTGTTCCTGCCGATGCTCCTGGCGCCCTCGGTCCACCCCCCGATGCTGTTCTTCATCGTCTTCTACGGCCTCGACTGGGTCGCCACCGTCCCGCCCACCGTCGCCCTGTGCCGCGAGCACTACGGCGACGACAGCGCCATCGTCTTCGGCTGGGTCCTCGCCTCCCACCAGGTCGGCGCCGCCCTCGTCGCCTTCCTGGGCGGCGTGGCCCGGGACGTCTTCGGCTCCTACGACATGGTCTGGTACGCCTCAGGAGCCCTGTGCGCGGCGGCGGCCCTGATGGCGTTGGTGATCAGGCGGAGGCCGGGACGTCCCGCCGGAGAGCTTGCGGAGATGGGCACCCCCCTCCCGGCCTAGGGCAGGAAGCCCTCGGGCATGGGCCGGCCGTAAAGCTCCTCCAGACCGATCAACAGCACTCCGCCCCGCGCGGCCTCGGCCCGCAAAGCGTCGCTGAAGCCCGCCGCGCTGAAACACGCGAGCCCGCAGTGCGATGTGTCCATGCCGCGACCGGCGAGAAGTTCCCTTGCTCGTGCCAGGCGCTCGAGGTGGGCGACTCCCATGACAGTGCCCCACTTCGCCTCGCCGAGCAGGGCGACCGATGGGCGGTTCCCACCGGAGCCCTGCTCGACGACGGCTACGTCGACCTCGATCTGCCGGCGCTCTTTCGGATCGGTCACGACACCACTGCCTACCTCACCCAGAGAGGTGCTGAGCAGTGTCCTTCCAGGTCCCAGCACGTACTCACGGCACATGGCTTCGAAGTGCGGGCCGGCCACCTGTGCTGCAAAGCGTTGTCCTGCATGAGCCCATACCTCCGCGGCCTGGCCCCCTTCGAGTCGGGCCCAGGCCGGACGCATGACTGCTTCGTAGAAGTTGATCAAGGGCTCGGTGATGCGGTACTGCGATTTCCCGGATCGGAAGACATCGGCTTCCCGCACCAGGAGATGACTGTCCTCCAGAACATTGAGCGGGTGTGAGATGTCGACGGCCTTGCGACCGATGTATCCCGCGATGCCCCCGCGCGTGGTGTTGCCCTGCGCCACGGCGGCCAGCACGGAGTGGTACAGCGCTGTATCCCGGATATCGGCCTCCTCGGCGAGCAGGTATCGAGCCTCTCGGAAGAGGGGACTGAACGGAGAGAGGACCGTGCGGCAGATCCAATCGTCGAAGCCGTCCAGACCGGCGGGGACGTCGTCCGCCAGAAACTGGCGGCGGTACGCGGGGGTGCCACCGAGCACCGCGTGCAGCCGGGCGGCAAGACCTGGATCGGCGGCGACTCCCCAGAAGTCCGCTGCCGCACGGTATCCGAAGGGGCGCACGACCAGTTCGAGCTGCGCCCGCCCGCGCAGCGGCGCACTGCTGGCCAGCAACCCACCCATGACGGACATTGCCGAACCGCACAGGAGTAGACGCATACGGCTCTCCTCCACCTGCCCGCGATCGATTGCGCGCTGGATCAGCGATGGCAGTTCGGGGGCCGCCCTCACCAGGTACGGGAACTCGTCGATGACCACGAGGAATGGCGCGTCCGGTGTCCGCCCGCCGGACGCCCGGGCGGAGGAGGTTGCGAGACCGAAGAGGTAGGAGACCGCGTCGTCCCAGGTGGCGAAGGAGAAGGCCACCGGAGAACCGACGTATTCGGCAAGGGCGGCGCTGAACTGCCGAAGGGATTCCGCCTCGGTGGCGTCAGTGGCCCCGAAGTAGAACCCTCCGCATTGTTCGACGAGTGCCCGCAGCAGGTAGGTCTTGCCCATGCGTCGTCTGCCGCTGAGGACTCCCAGAGCGGCATGCGGCAGCGGGCGGTCGACGAACGCGGTGAGCGCGTCCCACTCCAGGCCCCGGTCGAAGACTCGTGAGGGCTTGGTCCGCCTTGGCTGCTGCACTGGCGCACTCCCGCACAGATCTAAGGAACGTACTTCTAAGGAGTGTACCCCTAATAGTTACACGCCGAGAAAGCTTCCGATGGTGAACCCCAAGGTCGCCACCCCGATGAAGGTGATCCCGCCGGCCTTGAGTGCGGAAGAACGTTCTCGCCCGCATCGACATCTGCCTGGGGTTCGTCGTCCAGGACGCGGATCCAGGCCAGTAGGTCTGCGAAGGCCCTGAGCAGCGGTGGGGCCGCTTCTGGACGGTGCGCGTGGGCATGGGAATCGGCGTCGAGCAGTTCGACACCGCCTGGGCACGCTCGGCGGCGCAAGGCGGAACTCCGGCCGGCGACCGCGCCATGGGTGCCACGCAAGGGCGGTTGACCGCTTACAGGAAGCGCCCCTTGTGGAAGAGCAGGGGCGCTTCGTCGCCGTCGCCGGTGCCCAGCGCCTCCACCCGGCCCACCACGATCAGGTGGTCGCCCCCGGTGTGGACCGCGTGGATCGTGCAGTCGATCCATGCGACCGCGCCGGTCAGGCGGGGTGAGCCGGTCGCCGGGGCCGGGTCGTACGGCACGCCCGCGAACTTGTCGGCGCCCCTCACCGCGAAGGCGCGGCACAGGTCGCCCTGGCCGGCGGCGAGGATGTTGACGCAGAAGACGCCGGCGCGGGCGATGCGCGGCCAGGTCGTCGACGTACGGCCGACCATGAAGGCGACCAGGGGCGGGTCGAGGGAGAGCGAGGAGAAGGACTGGCAGGCGAAGCCGGCCTCGGGGGGCGCGGTCACGATGGTGACGCCGGTCGCGAAGGTGCCCAGGACGCGGCGGAACTCCGTCTGGTCGACGGGGGCGCGCTCGTCCTCGCCGACACACCGCAGCTCAGGGCGCGGCAGCGGCTCCACGGGGACCGTGGCCCCGGTCGACCTGAGGTATCGGACGGCGGCCGCGGCCGCTCCTGCGTGTCCCATCACCCCTCCATTGAAGCTGACGGTTCGTCAGATGGGAAGGTCAACGACCCTGGTAGTCGGGGCTTCTGCGCTCCACGAAGGCCCGTACGCCTTCCTGGGCGTCGCGCGTCGTCATGTTGATCTCCTGCGCGGCGGCCTCGGCGGCGAAGGCGGTCGCGCGGTCGGTGTCCAGTGAGGCGTTGACGAGCTGTTTGGTGAGGGCGAGGGCGCGAGTGGGGCCGGCGGCGAGGCGTTCCGCCCAGGCGCGGGCCGTCTTCTCCAACTCCTCGTCAGGGACGACTCGGTTGACCAGACCCAGGCGTTCGGCGTCGGTGGCGGAGAGCGCGTCGCCGAAGAACATCAGCTCCTTGGCGCGCTGCGGGCCGATCAGGCGGGGGAGGAGGTACGCCCCACCGCCGTCCGGGACCAGCCCCCGGCGCACGAACACCTCGATGAACCTCGCCGACTCCGCGGCCAGTACGAGGTCGCAGGCGAGGGCGAGATGCGCGCCCAGGCCGGCCGCCGTGCCGTTCACCGCCGCGATCACCGGCTTCTCGCAGTCCAGGACGGCGGCGGTCAGCCGCTGGGCGCCGAGGCGCAGGACGCGGGCCACATCCCCCGCCACCCGCTCACCGGCCGCCGCGCCACCGCGCAGGTCCGCGCCCGCGCAGAAGCCGCGCCCGGTCCCGGTGATCACCACCGCCCGGACGTCGGCGTCGGCCGACGCGTCCGCCAACAGCCGGATGAGCAGGTCCCGTTGGTCGGGGGTGAGGGCGTTGAGGGCCTCGGGCCGGTTGAGGGTGAGGTGGGTGACCCGGCCGTCGGTCGTGTGCAGGATCCCGGTCACCGGCACACCGCCAGCGCGTCCAGCGCCACCGCCCCCTGCCCCCGGGGCAGCACCATCAGCGGGTTGATGTCGAGCTCCGCCAGCTCGTCCCCGAGCTCCATCGCCATGCGCTGCACCCGCAGGACGACCTCAACGAGCGCGTCCACGTCCGCCGGCGGCCGTCCCCGGACCCCCTCCAGCAGCGCCCGCCCCCGCAGGTCGGCGAGCATGGCGTGCGCCTGGTCCTCGCCGAAGGGCGGCACACGTACGGCGACGTCGTGCAGCACCTCCACCAGCACCCCGCCGAGCCCGACGGTCACCGTCGGTCCGAAGAGCTCGTCGTGGGTGACGCCGACGACCATCTCCACGCCCCGCTCGACCATCTGGCAGACCAGGACACCGTCCAGCGTGACGCCCTCGTAGCGGGCGATGTCCGTCAGCTCGCGGTAGGCGTCGCGGACCTGGCTTGCGGAGGTCAGGCCCACCTTCACCAGGCCCAGCTCGGTCTTGTGGGCGATCTGCGCGCCGGACGCCTTCATCACCACCGGGTAGCCCACCAGCCCGGCCGCGCGTACGGCCGCCGCCGCGCTGGTCACCAGCTGCTCGCGCGGTACACGGATGCCGTACGCCCGCAGCAGCTGCTTCGCCGCGTGCTCGCTGAGCTGCTGGCCGGGGCGCATCAGCGCCTGCGCCTTGCGGAAGGAGGGCGAGGTGGTGCGCGGGGCCTCGTCGAAGGGGGAGCGGTAGTGGGCGACGAAGCGGTGGTGGTCGAGGTAGGCGCGGACGGCGGTGATGCAGTTGGCGACCGTGCGGAAGGTCGCGACGCGGGAGGAGCCCAACAGGACCTCGCGGTACGCCGGTTCGGTGCCGACCGGGGATCCCCACACCACGCAGACCAGCTTGTCCGTCCGCTCGGCCGCGTCCACCAGGTCCTGGACGAGCTTGTCGCTGAGCGGCGGGAAGGGGCCCGTGATCGGACAGATCAGCACGCCGACCGCCGGGTCGTCGAGGATCGCGTCGATGATCTTCCGGCCGCGTTCGTCGCCGACCGGGTGCCCGCCGTTGTCGACCGGGTTGGCCACGCTGAGGTACTCGGGTATCCACTGGTGCAGCTCGGACTGTTTGGCCGCGGACAGCTGCGGCAGCGACAGGCCCGCCTCCGTCGCCAGGTCGGCGAAGTGCGCTCCGGTGCCGCCCGAGATGGAGTAGACGACGACCCCGTCCGCCCGCGGCGGCTTCGCCCGGGCCAACAGGGCGGCGGTGTCCTGGAGTTCGTCCAGGCCGTCCACCCGGATCACGCCGAACTGCCGCATCGCCGCGTCCACCACCGCGTCCGCGCCGGTCAGTTTGCCGGTGTGCGAGGCGGCCGTGCGGGCGCCGGTCTCGGTGCGGCCCACCTTCACGGCGACGACCGGTACCTTGCGCCGGGCGGCGCGGTCGGCGGCGAGCAGGAAGGAGCGGCCGTCCTTGAGGCCCTCGACGTAGCAGGCGATGGCGCCGACCTCGGGCCGCTCGGCGAAGTAGGAGAGGAAGTCGGCGGTCTCCAGGTCGGCCTCGTTGCCGGTGGGTGCCCAGTGGGAGAGCCGGATGCCGAGCTCCTGGAGGGAGAAGACGGGGCGGCCCTGGTGTCCCGACTGGGTGATCAGGGCGATCGCCGGTCCGTCGAGGTCGTCGCGGAACCGTTCGAAGGCGTTGAGGTTGGTGTTGGGCCCGAGCAGCCGCATCCCCGAGCGCCGCACGGCGAGCGCCAGCCGCTCCTGCGCGGCCGCGCCCTCGGCGCCCGTCTCGGCGAACCCGGAGGCGAAGACCACCGCGAACCTCACCTTGGCCTCGGCGAGTTCCTCGACCACGGGAAGCGGGTCGGCGACCAGCAGCACGGCGAGGTCGACCTGTTCGGGCAGGTCGGCGACGGACGGGGAGCAGGGTATGCCGAAGACGGACTCACGGTTCGGGTGGACGGGGTGCAGCCGGGCGCCGACCCGCTCGGCCCAGGCCACCAGCTGCCGGGTGATGCCGGTGTTGGGCCGCCCCTCGGTGTCCGAGGCGCCGATGACGGCGACGGACTCGGGGCGGAAGAACCGGTCCAGGTCGGGGACGTCGGCGTACAGCGGCCGCCCGCCGACGTCCAGTTCGTCGACCTCGGCGGGCCTGCCGTGGACGGCGGGCCCGGGTTGCTCGCCGCAGGCGATGACCCGGGCCCGGCGGGAGTCGGTGGTGAGGGTGCCGTGGGTTGATCCAAGCATCGGTCCGCCCGCTCCTCTGAGACAGCCAAATAACTGACGCTCTGTCAGATTACTGAACTGACGCAGTGTCAGGAATGGGCGTGCACCCAAAGTTGGTGAACTCGCAACCGATCAACAGCTGGTGAACCCGCAACCGACCAACAGCGGCTGGACCCGCAACCGACCAACAGCTGCTGGACCCACAACCGATCAACCGGCTCAGAGCTCGGCCAGCACCTCCTTGGCCACCCGCTCGCCCGACCGCACGGCTCCGTCCATGTAGCCGTTCCAGTACGTGGACGTCTCCGTGCCCGCCCAGTGGATGCCGCCGACCGGCTTGCGCAGGGAGGCGCCGTAGTCGGTCAGGACACCGGGCGGGGCGAAGGCCACCGGGCCGCCGCGGGAGAAGCCCTCGTTGTTCCACCGCTGCAGGACGAAGGAATTCGGCGACTTGGCCTTGTCGCCGAAGTAGTTGGCGTAGTCCTTCAGGACGGCCGCCTTGACCTCGTCGACGCTCGAGGCGTCGTACGCCCGCATCTCGTCGGCCTCGATGAAGCCCATCAGGGCGCCGTAGGAGGCGTCCGGCGGGGAGTTGTCGAAGGTCGAGCGGACCACGCCGGAGTCGCTGACGACCTGGCCGTTGAGGCCGTCCGCGCGCCAGAAGGGGGTGTCGTAGACCGCGATCGCCTTGCCGATCGAGCCCATCGGCAGCCGCTGGCTGAGCTGGTCCCGGGCGGCCGGGAGCAGGGGGTCGTAGGTGATGCGGGCCGCCAGCGGGGGCGGTACGGCGACGACGACCTTCTTCGCCGTCACCGTGATCCCGTCGGCCGTGACGACGTACTTGGCGCCGGACTGCGTGATCGAGCGCACCGGCGCGCTCAGCACCACCCGGTCGCCGAGGGTGGCGGCCAGCTTGATCGGGACCTGCTGGGAGCCGCCGACGAAGCGGGACTCCTGGGCGCCGTTCGCGGTGTCGGTGAGGCGTTCCAGGGTGCCGGCGTTGTTCTCGTCGCCGGCGGCGGCGATGTAGAACAGCACGTAGAGCAGGGAGAGTTCGCGGGGCTGGGCCGAGAAGATCGACGTACAGGCCACGTCCAGCAGGAACTTGGCCGAGGGGATGACCGCGTTGGCGTTCAGCCAGCTCTCGAAGGTCTGCTTGTCCCACTCGGCCGCCTTGGCGGCCGTCCAGGGCGCGTCCACCGGCACCTTCTTGGCCATGTCGTCCAGCGAGGCCTGCACGACCGCCGCGTTGGCGAGACCGGCCACGTCGACCGGCGGGACCGAGCCGAGGATCCCGTCGGTGGCGTACGGGGTCCGGGTGCCGTCCTTGTACAGGAGGTTCTTGCCGGTGTTGTAGGTCGTGAAGGTCGCCACGCCCAGGGAGTCGGCGAGGGCCTTGATGCGGTTCTGGGTGGGGCCGATGAACTCGCCGCCGCCCTCGGTGAACCCGCCGCCCGGCAGTTGCAGGTTGACGACCCGGCCGCCGACGCGGTCCCGGGCCTCCAGGACGGCGACCGTCTTGCCCCCGGCCACCAGGTCACGGGCCGCGGTCAGTCCGGCGAGGCCGCCGCCGACGATCGCCACGTCGACCTCACGGGTGCCGGCCGCCGATGCCGTGCCGGCGGCGGTGCCGGTGAGGGTGACGGCGCCCGCCGCGGCGGCACCGCCGAGCAGGGAGCGCCGCGTCAGGGCGCGGGGGTGGGGCTGTCTTTCGCGTACCACGTGCGTCCTCCGTATGGAGAGAGTGGGGAGAGAATGTGGAGCCGAAAGCTGAGCAGTATTCACATTCTGGCCCCTGAAGACGGCACGCTTCAACGCTTCCGCCACATCTGACGCACGAGTAACGCGTATATGGATGGGGGAAGTTGAGGGTTGTGCAGGTCAGGAGGGCATCAGCCGGGCAGCCGGGACAACGAGTCCCCGCCGGCCCGCACGATCGCCTTCGCGATCTTCTCGGCGTCCATCGCGACCTCGCGCAGGGTGCCGCTGATGGGTGTGGTGAACCCGGTGAAGTGCAGGCCGGGCGCCTGCTGCGGGGCGCGGGCGCCGTGCGCCACCGGTCTGCCCCGCTCGTCCAGCACACCGAGATGACCGACCAGGCCCTCCAGCGCGCGGACGTACCCCGTGGCGGCGACCACGGCCTCCGGGGAGACGAGGGTGCCGTCGGCGAGGACCACCTTGCCGCCTTCGAAGCCGTCGACGGCGGCCACGACCTCGACCTTCCCCTTGCGCACGGCGTCGATCAGACCGACGTCCTGCACGGGGATGGCGCCGTCCTTGGCGCGGCTGTAGAGCCCGGTGTCCGGGCGGGGCAGCCCCTGCGCGGACAGGTCGGGCACGCTGAGCTTCGCCATCGGCCGGGCCAGCCGGTCCACCAGCCCGACCGGCAGCCGCCGCACCAGGACGCCCGTGTACTGGGCGGCCCAGCCCGCGGTGGAGCGGCGGACGATGTGCGGGGTCGTGCGCACCGACAGCCGTACCCGCGAGGCGCCGCCCTCGACCAGGTCCACGGCGATCTCCGCGCCGGTGTTGCCGACGCCCACGACCAGGACGTCCCGGCCGGCGTACGGCTCGGGGTTGCGGTAGTCGCCGGCGTGCACGAAGTCGCCGGTGTACTGGCCGAGACCGGGCCACTCGGGCACGTACGGGGTGTGGTTGTACCCGGTCGCGACGACCACGGCGGCGCCGGTCAGCTCACGGCCGCCGGTGGCGTGCAGCAGCCAGCCCGTGCCGTCGGGGGTGCGCTCGATCCGGGACACCTCGACACCGGTGACGATCTCCAGCTCGTGCACCTCGGCGTACTTCTCCAGGTAGCGCACGACGTCGTCCCGGGCGACCCAGCGGCCGAAACGGCGCGGTATCGGCAGTCCGGGAAGGGCGGACAGCCGACGGGTGGTGTGCAGGTGCAGCCGGTCGTAGTGGCGCCGCCAGGCCGCGCCCACCTGGTCCGACTTCTCCAGCACCACCGCACGGATCCCCCTGGCCCGCAGCGCGTACGCCACCGAGAGTCCAGCCGGTCCGCCGCCGACGACGTAGACGGGACGGTCCGAAGGGCTCGGGGAGGGTGTGGAGTCGGCCATGAGCGCGAGCGTAATCACGCACCAGCTTGATGGGTCTCGGTCAAGACCGGAATTGGTTGCGGATTGATCACGCCTGTAGGAGGAGTGGGTGGGGCTTGTGGCGTAGGACACCTGGTTGTGGTCGTACGGCGATCGGCACGGTCCCGCCCCCGACCCCCTGCCTACTTCCCGGCCCGGTACCCGGTCACCTCGGCGATCCAGGTGATGAAGTCGCCCGGGTCGGTGTTGGCGCCGTGGCCCTGGTCCCAGTAGTAGAGGTGGTTCACGTCGTCGCCGAGGTTGTCCAGACGGGCGGCCAGGTTGGCGGAGATGACGTGCGAGGTGTCGGAGTCGCCGGTGCCGAGCCGGATCCACCAGTGCTTGGAGCGGCGCCCGTTGACCTTCTCCACCAGGTGGTACATCGGGTTCATCAGGTTCAGCTTCTCGGGGATGTCGCTCGCCACCCGCCTGGTGGTGAGGCCCGTGGTGTCGTTCCTGGCGCCGTAGGCCGTGAAGTGGCGGTTCGCGGTGGTGCCTGCGCCGAACTCGTTGTTCTCGCCCGTCGACAGGTCGAAGGCGTCGAAGGCCGGGGTGGTCTTCTTGCGGGCGCCGACATGGGTGAGGAAGTCGTCCCAGGTGAAGGTGGCCCTGCCGTTCTTCCAGGTGATGAAGGTGTTCTTCGCCAGGTAGCTCTCGCGCCCGGAGTCCGACAGGGCCGCGAGGTACTTCGTCGCGGACGGCTCCAGGTACCGCTCGACCAGGTACGTGTCGTAGTTGCGGGCGGTCAGCGGGCCGAACCCGTTCCGGCCGCGCAGCCTCAGCGACGCCTGGTACTGCGCGAACTGCGAGCGCAGGTCCTTCGACACCGTCTGGTCGACGACCTCGCCGGTGGACTGGGTGACATTGGCGCCCCAGTTCCACTCGTAGGCGCCGTCCGCGTGCTCCAGGTCGGTGATCGGGCACCAGGCGCCCACCGCGAAGATCGCGTCGGAGGCGTCGGCCGCGCCGATCTCCTTCAGGTACCTGTCGTAGAGCGGGCTGTCACCGGAGGCGCCGAGGAGGGAGGACAGGGCGCCGCCCGCGCTGGTGCCGGCGGACACGATCCGCTCCACGTTCCCGGGTATGCGGCCCTTGTTGGCCCTGACGTACCGCACCGCCGCCTTGAGGTCGACGATGGCGGCGGGCGCGGTGCCGTAGTACTCGCCGGCCGAGTTCTTGAGGGTACGGCCGCGGGCGCCGGGCTCGACGACGACGTACCCGGCGGCCAGGGCGAGCAGCTGGTTGGTGGCCAGGGAGCCGCCGGTCGCGTTGGTGTCCCCGTTCGCGCCGGGGGCCGAGGCGCTCGCCGAGGGCGCCCCGCTCGGCGCGCCGCCCGCGCCGCCCGCGCCCCCGCCGCCGATCCCGGTGGCGTCGGCCACCGAGGACGGCATGTAGCCGCCGACGGAGTTCGCGAACAGGATCGGGGCATTGCTCGCGTCAACGGCCTTGCCGTCGATCTCGACCGGGACGCTGACGTTCAGCGACTGGTACGTGGCGTCCACCGGCTTGGCGACATAGGTGATCGCCTTCCAGAAGTGGTACGTCACCGCGTGGTCGTCGCCGTCGGTGTCGGTGACGGTGGTCGTCAGCTCGGTGAAGGCGTCCGGGTCGAAGACCAGCGCGTCCGCGGAGGGCGAGGACGACGAGGAGGACGAGGACGACGAGGTGCTCGACGCCTGCGCGTTCAGCGCGATGCCGCCGGTCGCGGCGACACCGGCGGTGGCGCCGATGCCCAGAACGACGCTCCTGCGCTTGACTGCCCTGTGTTTCACGGTTCGACTCCCTCGGTGGTGGGCTTGCGTCTGCGAAGCTAGCCGGGTCGCCGACAAAATTGCCAACAATCCGCCGGCATTCGTAGCGGATGCACAGCTTCACGGCCGCCGCACAGGGCTGCTCCCTTCCGGGTTCCGGGATCGCCATACCTGACGTACCGTCAGATACATGACCCGTCACGATCTCCCGGAGGCCGATGCCTTCACGCGGACGTACTGGGACGCGGCGGCCGAGGGGCGGCTGCTGGTCCGGCGGTGCGGGGCGTGCGGGCGGGCCCACCACTACCCGCGGGAGTTCTGCCCGCACTGCTGGAGCGAGGACGTGGCCTGGGAGCCGGCGAGCGGCCGGGCCGCGCTCTACACCTGGTCCGTCGTCCACCGCAACGACCTGCCGCCCTTCGGCGAGCGCACCCCGTACGTCGCCGCCGTCGTCGACCTCGCGGAGGGGCCGCGGATGATGACGGAGATCGTGGAGTGCGCGGCGGAGCGGCTGCGGGCCGGGATGGAGCTGGAGGCCGTGTTCCGGGAGGGGGTGCCGGTATTCCGGCCGCGTGGCTGAGGCGGGCGCGTTTGAATGGGCCCATGACCGGCATACACCAACCCACCCTCGCCCTCGAATCCACCGAAGTGCTCGGACACGGACTGCGCCTGCGCCCGTGGGACGCGGACTCCGACGCCGACGTCGAGACCTTCTTCCGGGGCTGCGCGGACCCGGAGTTCCTGCGCTGGAACACACCGCTCACGCCGGTCGCCGACCTCGCCGTGGCCCGCGCCTCGATCGCCGCGAAGACGGAGGCCGCGCGGACGGGGACGGGAGTGGCGTTCTGCGTCGAGGACGCGGACGACGGTGCGAGGCTGGGCCACATCAGCGTCAACGACATCCACACCCTCCTCAGCCACGCCCGCATCGGCTACTGGGTCCTCCCCGAGGCCCGCGGCCGGGGCGTCGCCACCCGCGCCCTCGCCCTCGTCGCGCACTGGGCCCACACCGACCTCCGGCTGCACCGCCTGGAACTGGGCCACGCCGTCGGCCACGAGATCTCCTGCAAGGTCGCCGAACGCTGCGGCTTCCGCTACGAGGGCACCATGCGCGGCCAGATGTTCGAAGCAGACCGCCAGGACGCCTTCCGAGACGCCCACCTCCACGCCCGCCTGGCCACGGATCCGGAGCCGAGGCTGGGGGTCTGAGCATTTCGGTGTGCGTAGCACAGTGGGACACGGAACGGCATAGAGGTCGCCGAATTGCGTCCACTGGCACGCCGGCGCAGGCTGACCGCCGAAGAGCTGGTGGCGCGGCACCGGTTGCTTCCTCGCGTGGACCACGCGGAGATGCGCGCGGAGGTGGACGAGTTCTTCGGGGACGAGGAAAGGGCCGACGCCGACCCGTGCGAGCGCGAGCGTGGCTGATCGTCCGTCCCGCGGGGTCCTCGACACGTGCGCCTACATCGATCTGGGTCTGCTCGATCCGCAGAGCCTCCCCTCGATTCCCGAACTGACGGCGGTGACGTTCGCCGAACTGCAGCAGACTGGGAGCTGCGGTTGCTGATTTCGACCCTCTGCCCTTCGACAGTGAGGCGGCGGCAAGGTACGGAACGTTGGTCGCGCTGACCATCGCGGCCGACAGGGATCCCCGCCCACGCCGTATGGACCTGATGATCGCAGCCGCCGCCTCGGCGAGAGGGCTGCCGCTCTACACGCGGAACGCGGGGGACTTCAAAGGGCTGGAGACGTCGGTGGTCATCGTCGCCGTTTGAGCGACCCCCCGTAATTCGGAGGCGTCCCGGGGGAAGTGCGCGGCAGCATGAGGTATGGGATCCGATGACTGGTACCGCGTCGACGACCTGGGCGTCTTCCTCTCCCGTGCCGGGGACTTCCTGCGTTCCCGGCCCGCCCTGCACACCCTCCCACTGACGGTGACCGAGCAGTTGCGGACCCGGGGGGCGGGGGTCTACGGGGACGAGGCGCCGTACTTCGGAGTGCTGGAGCGGCAGGGGACGGTCCGGGCCGTGTACTTCCGTACGCCTCCCCACCGCCTCAACGTCACCTCCCTCACCCCCGAGGAGGCCGGCGCCCTCGCCGGCCACCTGGCCGCCGACGGCCGTCCGCTGCCCGGCGTCTCCGGCGAGCGGGCCTCCGTCGCCGCGCTGGCGCGGGCCTGGGAGCGGCGCACGGGCGCGAGGGCGGCGGTGCGTCAGCGTCAGCGGCTGTACCGGCTCGACGCCCTGACCGCGCCGGGCCCGGTGCCGAAGGGCCGGGCGCGGGTCGCGGGGGAGGCGGACCGGCAGCAACTGGTGCGCTGGTACGGCGAGTTCATGGCGGCCGTCGGCGAGAGCGCCGGGCAGCGCGCTGAGGGCTGGGCCGACACGCGCATCTCCTACGGAGGCGTCACGTTCTGGGAGGACGCCGACGGCACCCCGCTCGCCATGGCCGGCGCCACCCCGATGGTCGCCGGGCAGGTGCGGGTGGCGCCCGTCTACACGCCGGCGGAACTGCGCGGCCGGGGCTACGCGGGCGCGGTCACCGTCGAGGTCAGCCGGGCGGCGCGTGCGTCGGGCGCCGACGAGGTCCTGCTCTTCACGGACCTGGCAAACCCGACCAGCAACGCCCTCTACCAGCGCATCGGTTATCGCCCGGTGGCCGACTTCGACCTGTACGACTTCGACGGGCACGACGTCACGGGCTGAGGGCGTGGTGTCGCGGGCTGAGGACGTGGTGTCACGGCCAGAGCAGTTCGCGCTGCCAACCCGCGCCCTCCCGGCGGTAGTTCAACCGTACGTGCCGGCGTTGTTCGTCGCCCTGGAAGAACTCCGCCTCCTCAGGGCGCAGTCGGTACAGCGTCCAGGTCGGTACGGGTGCGTCCGGCTCCCGCTGGGCCCGTTCCCAGGCGGCCTGGGAGACCTGCGCCAGCTCCTCGAGCGAGCCCAGGACCTCGCTCTGCCGGCCGGTGAGCGCGGCGGCGAGGGCGCCGGTGGAGCGGGCGTGCAGATCGCCCTGGGACGCTGCGGCCGGCGCTGCCGTGACGGTCCCGCGCAGCCGTACCTGGCGGCCGAGGGCGGCCCAGTAGAAGCAGAGGGCCGCCTGCGGGCGCTGTGCCAGCTGCCGGCCCTTGCGGCTGCTCGCGTGCGTCGCGAAGGTCCACCCCTCGGCGTCCGCGCCGTGCAGCATCACGATCCGTACGTCCGGCCGTCCGTCCGCGTCGGCCGTCGCGAGGGACATGGTGTGCGGCTCGCGCTGCCCCGCCGCGACCGCCTCCGCGAACCACGCGGTGAACAGGTCGAGGGGGTCGGCGGGGGCGGCCGCGGGGTCGAAGGGGCGCAGTTCGGTGACCGCCGGGTCCCACACCCGCAGCGACCTCAGCACCTCGTGAAGATCCGTTCCCATGCCTCAGACGGTACCGAGGTCCGAGGACAGCCACCGTTCGGGCCGCATCCGCAGGAACACCTGCTCGCCGTGGTTCTTCCAGGCGAAGTCGACGTACTCGTCCACCTTCTCCGCCGGCAGATACCGCGCGCTCATCTCCCGCAGCCGCTCGATCGTGCCGGGCGCGGTCTCGATCACCGGGCCCTCCACCGACACGTACCTGATGGTGGGCTCCAGCCGGTCGATCATCAGGGAGAAGCGGCCTGCGGCCTGGATCAGCTCGTACTTGCGGGAGGTGAGCCCGGTCAGGATCCACACGGTCCCGTCGGCGTCGTCGTACTGGTACCAGATCGGCACCGTGAGCGGCGCGCGTCCCTCACCCGCGTCCACCGCGAGGGCGGCGATGTGGGGCTCGGCCAGGAACTGTGCGCGCTCTTCACGGGTCAGGGCGGCCATGACGGTCTCCTCCGGTGACGGGGCGGTACGCTGCGGGCCGGGAAAGGGCTCCCTTTGCAGCGTACGGCCACCGTCGGGCAGTGACCGCGTTTTCAGTCCCGCCCGAGCACCACCGTCCCGGAGGAGCAGAACCACCCGCCGGTCCCGGACGCCACCCCCAGCCGCGGCAACTCCCCGTCGCTCGCGTGTACCTGCCGGGCGCCCGCCTCCCCGCGCAGCTGCCGTACCGCCTCCACCAGCAGGAACAGCCCCCGCATCCCGGGGTGTTGGGCCGACAGCCCGCCGCCGTCCGTGTTCACCGGCAGCTCCCCGCCCTCGACCCGCAGCCGACCCTTCTCCACGAACGCCCCGCCCTCGCCCTTCGCGCAGAACCCGAGGTCCTCCAGGGTCACCAGCGTCATGTACGTGAACGCGTCGTAGATCTGCGCGAAATCCATCTCCGCCGGCCGCACACCGGCCCGCTCGAAGGCCAGCCGCCCGCTCACCGCGGCCGGGGACACCGTGAAGTCCGGCCACTCGGACATCGCCGCGTGCGAGACGTGCTCCCCGGTGCCGAGCACCCAGACGGGGGCGGTACGGCAGTCCCGTACGCACTCCTCCGCGGCCAGCAGCACCGCCGCGCCGCCGTCGGAGCGGATGCAGCAGTGCAGCTTGGTGAACGGGTCGGCGATCATCGGGCCGGACAGGACGTCGTCCACGGTGACCGGGTCGCGGAACATCGCGTCCGGGTTCAGGGCGGCGTTCGCCCGCGCCTGCACCGCCACCTCCGCCAACTGCTCGATGGTGGTGCCGTGTTCGAGCATGTGACGGCGGGCCGCCATCGCGTACTTGGCGATCAGGGTGTGGCCGTAGGGCACCTCGAACTGCAGCGGGCCGCGCGCGCCGAAGGAGAGGTCGCCGGTGCGCCGGCCGGCCCTGATGTCGGCGCGGGCCGTGGAACCGTAGACCAGGAGCACCGCGTTCGCGTGGCCGGCCGCTATCGCGTCCGCCGCGTGGGCCGCCATGACCTCCCAGGTGGAGCCGCCGACCGAGGTGGAGTCGACCCAGGTGGGGCGCAGGCCGAGGTACTCGGCGACCTCGACGGGGGCGAGCGTGCCGAGACCGGCCGAGGCGAAGCCGTCGACGAGATCGCGGCCCAGGCCCGCGTCCGCGAGGGCGCGGCGGGCCGCCTGGGCGTGCAGGGCGTACGGGGTCGCGTCGTCGATGCGGCCACAGTCGGAGAGGGACACCCCGACCACGGCCACTTTCCGGCTCCCGCGCGTCATGAAGGCCACCTTCCCCTGGGCATATCGTTCCCGGACTCCTAATATGACGGCCCGTCAGATCCGGAGGGAAGAGCCATGGACGCCCGCTTCACCGCCGAACAGGACGAGATCCGCCGTACCCTGCGCGAACTGCTGACCAAGCGCTGCGGCCCGCGGGAGCTGCGGGCCGCCCTCGACACCCCCGAAGGGCACGACCCCGTCCTGTGGACCGCGCTCGCCGACCAGCTCGGCCTGCCGGGGCTCGCCCTGCCCGAGGCGTACGGCGGTGCCGGCTGTTCGGCGACCGAGCTCGCCCTGGCCTGCGAGGAGACGGGACGGGCGCTCGCCCCCTCGCCGCTGCTCGCCACCGCCGTCCTCGCCGTGCCGCTGATCCTCGCCCTGGGCTCGGACGCCCAGCGCGCCTCGCTCCTGCCCCGTCTGGCCTCCGGCGCCCTCACCGCCGCCCTCGCCGTACCCGGCACCGCCCTGGCCTCCGCCCTCGCCCTGACCGGCGACAACGGCGGGGAGTGGGCCGGTGGCGGACGGGCCGGGGGAGTGCAGGCCAGACGGGCGGGCGAGGGGTGGCGGCTGTACGGGCAGGCCGAACAGGTGCTCGACGGGCACAGCGCGGGGGTGCTGCTCGTCGCCGCGCACACCGGGGGGTTCGCCCGCTCCCGGACGCTGCTGTTCCTGGTGCCGGGGGAGGCCGAGGGGATGGTGCGGGTACGGCAGACCGCGCTGGACGCCACCCGGCCGCAGGCCCGCGTCCAGCTGCGGGACGTCGAGGCCGAGTTGCTGGGGGAGGACGGCTCCGACGTACTGGGCGCCCTCGCCGCGCTCGGGGACACCGTCGCCGCGGTGCTGGCCTGCGAGGCCGTCGGGGCCGCGGACCGGGCGCTGGAGCTGACGGTGGAGTATGTCGGACAGCGGGAGCAGTTCGGGCGGGCGATCGGCTCCTTCCAGGCGGTCAAGCACCGGCTGGCGGACGTGTACGTGCAGGTGCAGGCGGCGCGGTCGGCGGCGTACTACGCGGCCTGGGCGACCGCGAAGGGGGAGCGGGCCGGCGGGCTGGCGCTCGCGCAGGCCCTTCAGGCCCTGCGGGTGGCGTCCGCCGAGGGCATCCAGCTGCACGGGGGCATCGGTTTCACCTGGGAACACCAGGCGCACCTGTACTTCAAGCGCGCATCGGGCGACGAACTGCTCTTCGGACCGGTGCATCGGTTGCGGGCGCGTGCCGCTCAGACGGCGCGGCTCTTCGAGGGCCGGGAGGTGGCGGTGTGATCGGCGAACGTGTCGTGCAGCGGGTGTCGTCGACGCGGGGTTTCGCGAAGGTGGCCCCGCATGTGATTCCGGCGCTGGACCGCGCCGTCCACCGGCTCACCCGGGGGAAGGTGCTGCTGAGCGCGCAGATGCTGCCGGGGGTGATCCTGACGTCGACGGGGGCGAGGAGCGGGCAGCGGCGCCGTACACCGCTCGCGTGCATGCCGGAGGAGGGCGGCCGCAGCTGGCTTCTGATCGGCTCGAACTTCGGCCGCACGGACCACCCGGCCTGGACCCACAACCTGCTCGCCCACCCGGACGCCGAGATCAGCTGGAAGGGCGCGGACATCCCCGTCCGGGCCCAGCTGCTGGAGGGCGAGGAGCGGACGGCGGCCTGGAAGGCGCTGCTGGCCTTCTGGCCGCCGTACGCCACCTATCAGGCGCGGGTCGAGAGGGAGATCCGGGTCTTCCGGATCACCCGTCGCGATCAGTGAGCCGGGACTGCGAGGTCAGGGGCCCGGGCGGCGCCCGTACAGCAGAGCAGGCGGTGGTTCACGGGTGTGTTCCGTGAACCACCGCCTGCCAGACAGGACTTGGGGGGCCTGGTAAGGGGGTGGGTTACTTCGTCGGTTTCTTGCCCGTCACGCCCAGGTGCACCAACAGCGCCAGGTTCGGCTTGAGTTCGGCCTGTTTGACGCCCCAGGTCTGGAAGCCCTTCTGGTGCGAGGCCACCGCCGCGAGCATCGCGACCAGTGAACCGGCGACCGCGGCCGGGTTCACGTCCTTGTCGACCCTGCCCTTGGACTGCAACTCGGCGACGGAGTCCGCCAGGGAGTTGTTGACCGAGTTAAGGATCTTCATGCGGATCTTGTAGAAGCGTTTGTCGCCCTCGGCGGCCCCGAGATCGACCACGCGCAGGATCGCGTCGTTCTTCCGCCAGAACTCCAGGAACCCGTCCACGAGTTCCTGCGCGGTCTGCCAGCCGGCCTTGCCGACCCAGGAACGGCCCTCGAGCAGGGCGGTCAACTGCCCGCCCTCGGTGGCCATTTGCTCGGCGATCTCCAGGACGGCGCCCTCGACGTCCGGGAAGTACTGGTAGAAGGTGGCGGGCGAAGTGCCCGCCTTCCGGGCGACATCGATGACTTTGACGTCCCGGTACGGGGAGGAGCTGAGCATCTCGCTGAGGCAGTCGAGCAGCTTCTGCCGGGTCGCCTGCCCACGCCGACCCGCCACACGGCCGTCGACGGTACGCACTTGTCCTGTCATGCCGTCAGCTTACCGAGGGGTGATCGGAGCGCGATTCGGCCGACTGCAAATGGGGTGCATGGGGGTGCGGGGACAGGTGTGCCTGGTCCTGCGGGGTGCGCGAGGCGCCGTTAGTTTGGCGGTATGGCCGAAAACAGGGCATCCGCGTACGGAGAGGGCGTCCCCTGCTGGGTGGACGCGCAGCTTCCCGACGTCGAGGCGGGCAAGCGGTTCTACGGTGAGCTCTTCGGGTGGGACTTCGAGGACGCCTACGGGGGATCCGTCTGGGCGCGCAAGGACGGCGAGCCGGTCGCCGCGCTCGCCCGCAAGACGGACGGGCGGCTGCCCACCGTGTGGACCGTCTACTTCGCCACCCCGGACGCGGAGTCCCTGGCCGACCGGGTCTGGGCGGCCGGCGGACAGGTCGTCACCGCGCCCGTCCCGCTCGGTGACCTGGGGACGACCGCGCTGGTCACCGACACCGAGGGCGCCGTTTTCGGCCTGTGGGAGCCCGGCTCCCACCCCGGCTTCGGCAAGCGGCACGAGCCGGGCACCTTCGGCTGGGCCGAGCTGTACGCCCGTGACACCGAGGCCGCCAACACCTTCTACGGCGAGCTCTTCCATGACGCCCTGTTCGGGCCGGACGCCAGGCCCGACTTCGGCCGCGCGCCGGTCTCCGAGGTCTTTCCGGCCGAGATGCCGCCCCATTTCCTCGTTCACTTCGCCGTCGAGGACTGTGAGGCGGTCCTCGGGACGGTGAGCCGGCTCGATGGCCGTATTCAGGCACCACCATTCGAGACGTCGTACGGAAAGGTGGCGGTCGTCACAGACAATCAAGGGGCGTCGTTCGCCGTACTGGAGCGGCCCGAGCCCTGAGTCATGCGGTGAAACGCCCCGGTTTGCGGGGAGACACCCCGATTCGGGCCCGGGTTCGCAACCGGTGCTCCGGCCAGGAAGAATCGGGGTGCGTGCCGCCATGGCGGTGCGGTGGTGAGACGCTGCACTTCGGTCGCGTACATATGTGGGTGGCGCGGCTTGTACGGGGAGGTGGCAGGCAAGTGGTGGATCAGCTGACGCAGCACGATCCGCGGCGGATCGGGCCGTTCGAGGTGCTGGGACGGCTGGGTGCCGGCGGCATGGGGCTGGTCTATCTCGCGCGCTCGGCGTCCGGCCGGCGTGTGGCGATCAAGACGGTCCGGACCGAGCTGGCCGAGGACCAGCTCTTCCGTGTCCGTTTCACCCGCGAGGTGGAGGCGGCCCGGGCGGTCTCCGGCTTCTACACGGCGGCCGTCGTCGACGCCGACCCGCGCGCGGCGGTGCCGTGGCTGGCCACCGCGTACGTGCCGGCGCCCTCGCTCGAGGAGATAGTGAACGAGTGCGGGCCGCTCCCGGCCCAGGCCGTGCGCTGGCTCGCGGCGGGCGTGGCGGAGGCGCTGCAGTCGATCCACGGCGCCGGACTGGTCCACCGCGACCTCAAGCCCTCGAACGTGCTCGTGGTCGAGGACGGCCCCCGGGTGATCGACTTCGGTATCGCCTCCGGCGTCTCGAACACCCGTCTGACCATGACGAACGTGGCCGTCGGCACCCCCGCCTACATGTCCCCCGAGCAGGCCAAGGACTCGCGGTCGGTCACGGGCGCGAGCGACGTCTTCTCGCTCGGCTCGATGCTGGTCTTCGCCGCCACCGGCCACCCGCCCTTCCACGGCGCCAACCCGGTCGAGACGGTCTTCATGCTGCTGCGGGAAGGCCCGGACCTGGAGGGCCTGCCGGACGAGCTGCGCCCGCTGATCGAGTCCTGCATGCAGATGGAGGCCACGGCCCGCCCCAACCCGGCCGACCTCCAGGCCAACCTGGCCCCGCACCTCTTCGGCTCCGGCTCCGACGACAGCGGTACGGCCTCGGCGTGGCTGCCCGAGCGGGCGGTGAGCCTGATCGAGGCGCGCCGCAACGGCCGCCCGGCGGCCAAGCCCGGCCAGCAGGGCGGCGCCCGCAGCGGAGGGGGCCGCCCGCCCC
>NZ_WVUG01000133.1 GCF_017614965.1 Streptomyces griseorubiginosus
ACCCCACACGAGCCCCACCCCACACGAGCACGTCGGCCAGTACGGAAGGCATCCTCGCACCTGCCACTGACAACACGCCCATGCCCCGGTCCCAAGTGATCTTGATTGGTCACCTCTGCCCCCAAAAGTGCCTGACCAGTGGTGCGCGGGTGATCAGTTGAGATCGGTCACGTCCGGACCGCGGCAACCGGCCGACCGGGTCGAGCGTCTTTCCTTCGAACAAGGACGGGAACCGGTACGTAAGTGGCACCGGAAGAGACAACGGAAGAGGCACGGAAAGCGGACAGGATGCCGCCCGGCGTGGCGGCACTACAGTGGGTCGGAACAGCAGGCAAGCGACAGGGAGCGCATGACGTGCGGCCGGTAGGCAGCAAGTACCTCCTGGAGGAGCCGCTCGGACGCGGCGCCACCGGGACCGTCTGGCGAGCCCGCCAGCGGGAGACCGCGGGGGCCGAGGCCGCCGTGGCCGGCCAGCCCGGCGAGACGGTCGCGATCAAGGTCCTCAAGGAGGAGCTGGCGAGCGACCCGGACATCGTGATGCGGTTCCTCCGCGAGCGGTCCGTCCTGCTGCGGCTGACCCATCCCAACATCGTCCGGGTGCGCGACCTGGTCGTCGAGGGCGATCTGCTGGCCCTCGTCATGGATCTCGTCGACGGTCCCGACCTGCACCGCTACCTGCGCGAGAGCGGCCCCTTCAGCCCTGTCGGAGCCGCCCTGCTCACCGCCCAGATCGCCGACGCGCTCGCCGCCAGCCACGCCGACGGCGTCGTCCACCGCGACCTGAAGCCCGCCAACGTGCTGCTCGCGCAGAACGGCGGCCAGATGCACCCGATGCTCACCGACTTCGGCATCGCACGCCTGGCCGACTCCCCGGGCCTGACCCGCACCCACGAGTTCGTCGGCACGCCCGCGTACGTCGCGCCGGAGTCCGCCGAGGGCCGCCCGCAGACCTCCGCGGTCGACATCTACGGCGCCGGGATCCTGCTGTACGAGCTGGTCACCGGCCGTCCCCCGTTCTCCGGCCAGTCGGCGCTCGAGGTCCTGCACCAGCACCTCAGCGCCGAGCCGCGCCGCCCCTCCACCGTTCCGGACCCGCTGTGGACGGTCATCGAGCGCTGCCTGCGCAAGAACCCGGACGACCGGCCCAGCGCCGAGAACCTCGCCCGGGCCCTGCGTGTGGTCGCCGAGGGCATCGGCGTGCACGCCAACTCCGCGCAGATCGCCGCCGCCGAGGGCGTGGGCGCCCTGCTCGCCCCCGACCCGCAGCCCGCCGCCGTCCCCGGCTCCGCCGACCCCACCCAGGTCCTGCCGCACGGCGCGGGCGCCTACGACCCGAACGCCGCGACCAACGTCCTGCCGACCACCGGACGTCCCGGCCCCGTCGGCGCCGCGGACCCCACCGCCGTACTCCCGAACACCGGGGCCGCGGACCCGACCGCCGTCATGCCGCCCATGCCCCCGGGGCAGCCCGGACAGCAGCCCGAGCAGCCGCACCCCTGGCAGACCCAGCTGCGCGCCGCCCGCGACCGCAACGAGCAGACGCAGGTGCAGTACCTCGACCCGAACGAGGACCCGCTGCGCCGCCGTCCGCAGCGCCAGGTCGCCCGCCCGCAGCAGCCGCCGCCGCGCCCCCAGCAGCAGCGCCCGCCGCAGCGCGCCCCGCGCGGTCAGCAGGGGTACGGCTATCCGCAGCAGCAACAGCCGCAGCAGTATGCGCCGCCGCAGCACCAGCAGCCGCAGCGGTACGCGCCCGCGCCCGAGCCGCAGCGGCCGGTCCGCGAGCCCCGGCAGCCGCGTCAGCCCAGCCCCAACCGGATGAAGATCCCCGGGCTCGGCTGCCTCAAGGGCTGTCTGTTCATGGTCGTCATCCTGTTCGTCGCGGGCTGGCTGGTCTGGGAGCTGACCCCGCTGCAGGACTGGATCGGCACGGGCCGGGGCTACTTCTCGGAGCTAAAGCACTGGTACGACAACGTCAGCGGCTGGATCGGCGATCTGGGCGGTTCGTCCGGAAGCGGTGGCGGCGGCAACTGAGCGCCCGACCGCTGGCTTGGTGATTTGTCGACATCTGGCGGGTGATTTCCGTCTCCACGGTGAAGGCCGGCCTCTTTGACGCGTAGCTTTGGCGACAACACGCGTCAGTAGGAGCAGTCTTGGGACGGAAGATCGGCAGCCGGTACACCGCGAACCAGATCCTGGGGCGGGGCAGCGCCGGCACGGTGTGGCTGGGCGAGGGTCCGGACGGGCCCGTCGCCATCAAGCTGCTGCGCGAGGATCTCGCGTCCGACCAGGAACTCGTCGGCCGCTTCGTGCAGGAGCGCACGGCGCTGCTGGGCCTGGAGCATCCGAACGTCGTCTCCGTCCGTGACCTCGTCGTCGACGGCAACGACCTGGCGCTGGTCATGGACCTCGTGCGGGGCACCGACCTGCGCACCCGCCTCGACCGGGACCGGCGGCTCGCGCCGGAGGCGGCGGTGGCGATCGTCGCGGACGTGGCCGACGGGCTCGCCGCCGCCCACGCGGCCGGGGTCGTGCACCGGGACGTCAAGCCGGAGAACATCCTCCTGGACATGCAGGGCCCGCTCGGCCCCGGCGGCGCGCACCCGGCGCTGCTGACGGACTTCGGCGTGGCCAAGCTGATCGACTCGCCGCGCCGCACCCGGGCCACGAAGATCATCGGGACCCCGGACTACCTGGCGCCGGAGATCGTGGAGGGGCTCCCGCCGCGCGCCGCGGTGGACATCTACGCCCTCGCGACCGTGCTGTACGAGCTGCTGGCGGGTTTCACACCGTTCGGGGGCGGCCATCCGGGAGCCGTGCTCCGGCGGCATGTGACGGAGACGGTGGCGCCGCTGCCCGGCATTCCCGACGAGCTGTGGCAGCTCCTCGTCCAGTGCCTGGCCAAGGCCCCCGCCTCCCGGCTGCGCGCCTCCGAGCTGGGCGTACGGCTGCGGGAGCTGCTGCCCCTGCTCGCGGGGATGCCGCCGCTGGACGTGGACGAGCCGGACGTGGAGCCTGCCGAGGAGGCCGAGGAGGCACAGACCGTGTCGGCGGGGGAGCCGGTGCGGCGGCGGGGCGCGGTGCCGCTGGTGCCGGGCGCGAAGCCGGCGGACTCCAACCGGGACACCCACACGTCGATGCGGGTGCCGGGGCCGGACGAGCTGGCGGGCGGTGCGCGGGGCACGGCACGGGTGCCGCGGGCGGCGGGGGCGCCGCGGCCCGGGTCGGCGCGGCACCGGGCCGTGACACGGCGCCGCCGGCTGGTGCTGGGAGCGGCGGCGGTGGTGCTGGCCGCGGCGGCCGGGGTGGGCACCTGGCTCGCGACATCGGGGGACGACGCGGGGGCGTCGCCGCAGGACACGAGGCATTCGGCGCCCGCCTCGCCCTGAGCGTGCGAAGCGGTGGCGGCGGTGCTGGCCGCGGCGGCCGGGGTCGGGACCTGGCTCGGGACGACGCGGGGGCGTCGCCGCAGGGCACGGGGCATTCGGCGCCCGCCTCGCCCTGAGCGTGCGAAAGCGCAGGTCATCGCTCGGGCCCTCGGCACGGCGAACGTCGGTTGCCACAGCCGTTAGGCTGGAGGCGTGGCAGTCGTCGATGTATCCGAAGAGCTCAAGTCCCTCTCCTCGACCATGGAGTCGATCGAGGCCGTTCTGGACCTCGACAAGCTGAGGGCAGACATCGCCGTGCTCGAGGAGCAGGCGGCCGCGCCGTCCCTGTGGGACAACCCGGACGAGGCGCAGAAGATCACCAGCAAGCTGTCCCACCTCCAGGCCGAGGTCAGGAAGGCGGACGCGCTGCGCGGACGGATCGACGATCTCGCCGTGCTGTTCGAGATGGCCGAGGAGGAGGACGACCCGGACACCCGTGCCGAGGCCGAGTCCGAGCTCACCGCCGTCAAGAAGGCGCTGGACGAGATGGAGGTCCGCACGCTCCTCAGCGGCGAGTACGACTCCCGGGAGGCGCTGGTCAACATCCGCGCCGAGGCGGGTGGCGTGGACGCCGCCGACTTCGCCGAGAAGCTGCAGCGGATGTACCTGCGCTGGGCGGAGCAGAAGGGCTACAAGACCGAGCTCATCGAGACCTCGTACGCGGAAGAGGCCGGCATCAAGTCGACCACCTTCGCGGTGCACGTGCCGTACGCCTACGGCACCCTCTCCGTCGAGCAGGGCACCCACCGGCTCGTGCGCATCTCGCCCTTCGACAACCAGGGCCGCCGCCAGACCTCCTTCGCGGGCGTCGAGGTCCTTCCGGTCGTCGAGCAGTCCGACCACGTCGAGATCGACGAGAGCGAGCTGCGCATCGACGTGTACCGCTCCTCCGGCCCCGGCGGCCAGGGCGTCAACACCACCGACTCGGCGGTGCGCATCACGCACCTGCCGACCGGCATCGTCGTCTCCTGCCAGAACGAGCGGTCGCAGATCCAGAACAAGGCCACCGCGATGAACGTCCTGCAGGCCAAGCTGCTGGAGCGGCGCCGGCAGGAGGAGCAGGCCAAGATGGACGCCCTCAAGGGCGACGGCGGCAACTCCTGGGGCAACCAGATGCGGTCGTACGTGCTGCACCCGTACCAGATGGTCAAGGACCTGCGCACGGAGTACGAGGTCGGCAACCCGGAGGCCGTCTTCAACGGCGAGATCGACGGGTTCCTCGAGGCCGGAATTCGCTGGCGCAAGCAGCAGGAGAAGTAACTCCCCGCATCGCTTTGTCGATACGACAACTGCCGTCCACCGGGCGGCAGTTGTCGTTTGTCTGGGTTTTACATCACACTCACAGGTTCCAACTCCCAGTAAAAGACCTGCAACTGGACATTGCGCGCGCAACGGCCTTGACGTTGCTGTGAAAAGTGGGAAGGGTGAAGCGTGGCATGCGTATCTCTGGGGCGCATGTGAACCGGGGGAACGCGCAAGCCTGCCACCCCCGTTGATCACGGCCCCCGAGCGCCGCCTCGACGACGATGAGCTACTGGGGGTAGCAACCTTATGACCAAGAAGACGCGGATCCGCGCCGCGCGGATAGCCGCCGGTGTCGTGATCGCGGCCGGAGCGTCGCTGACCGCCGCGGGTGCCGCTTCCGCGCTGGACCTCACCGCGAGCGTGGACAGCAGCGGTGTCGCCGTGAACGTCAACACCGGCACGGACGACGACCCGCCGGCCCCGCCGACCTCCGAGCCGCCGACCACCACTCCGCCCACCGAGCTGCCGACGGACCCGGTCACCACGCCGCCGGCCCCGCCGACCTCCGAGCCCCCGTCCGACCCGGCCGAGCCCACCGGTGACCCGACGGACCCCAGTGACCCCGTGACCTCCACGCCCACCCACGGCGGCGGCAGCGGCAGCAACGGCGGCGGCAACAGCAACACCGACCCCGACGGCGGCTCCGGCACCTCCGCCCAGGAGGAGGGCTCCTCCGCCCTCACCGACACCGGTTCGGCCACCTCGTCCAACACCTCGGCGCAGGGCGCGCAGCTCGCCGAGACCGGTGCCGGCCAGACCGCGTTCCTGGTGGTCGGCGCGGCCACGATGATCGCCGGCGGCATCGGCTTCCGGGTGCTGCCCCGCCTGATGGGCGGCCGCGGCGGAGCGGCTGCCTGACGGTAGCCGTACGCGCACGGACCGTGTGCGCGGTGCGCGACGAAGGGCCCGGAGCGTCACTCACGCTCCGGGCCCTGCTCGGTCTCGGGGACCGCCCTAGGCGGTCTGGTGCGCCAGCAGCGCCACGGCGGCGATCAGCGCCGCGACCAGCGCGATCAGCGCCACGGGGTTCAGCCCCGCCAAGAAGTTCTCCTGCTGCAGCCGCTCGCGGTTCGCGCGGCACACGGGGCACCGGCCCTCGCTCACGGGCGCCGCGCAGTTCGCGCACACCAGCCGGTCGTACGTCATGCGCTCGCCCTCCTAGCCCAACGGTTCCATGAGGAGAACGTCCGTCGGTCCCGGAACGTTCCCTTCTCTACTGTGCCAGGTTCACCCGACCGGTGCGCGGGGGTCGCCCTCAGGGGCAGGACCGGGCCGGCACAAAGCGCACAAGCCCGGCGTAACCCGTCCTGCGCCTGCGATCGCCCACCCGGGTCGCGTATGGTCACGCTCATCTACCCCCGGCTACCCGTGGTGCATCCGTGATCCGATTCGACAACGTCTCCAAGGTCTACCCCAAGCAGACCCGCCCCGCACTCAGGGATGTGTCCCTGGAAGTGGAGAAGGGCGAGTTCGTGTTCCTCGTGGGGTCCTCCGGCTCCGGAAAGTCCACCTTCCTGCGGCTGATCCTCCGCGAGGAGCGGTGCAGCCACGGTCAGGTGCACGTCCTGGGCAAGGACCTCGCGCGCCTCTCCAACTGGAAGGTGCCGCAGATGCGCCGCCAGCTGGGCACGGTGTTCCAGGACTTCCGGCTCCTGCCGAACAAGACGGTGGCGGAGAACGTCGCCTTCGCGCAGGAGGTCATCGGCAAGTCGAAGGGCGAGATCCGCAAGTCCGTGCCCCAGGTGCTCGACCTCGTCGGGCTCGGCGGCAAGGAGGACCGGATGCCCGGCGAGCTCTCCGGTGGTGAGCAGCAGCGCGTGGCCATCGCGCGCGCCTTCGTCAACCGCCCCAAGCTGCTCATCGCGGACGAGCCCACCGGCAACCTCGACCCGCAGACCTCCGTCGGCATCATGAAACTGCTGGACCGGATCAACCGGACCGGCACGACCGTCGTGATGGCCACGCACGACCAGAACATCGTGGACCAGATGCGCAAGCGCGTCATCGAGCTGGAGAAGGGCCGCCTCGTCCGCGACCAGGCACGCGGCGTCTACGGCTACCAGCACTGACCGCGACCGTCCCCGGAAAGGCCCGAAGAAGACGCCATGCGCGCCCAGTTCGTACTGTCGGAGATCGGTGTGGGTCTCCGCCGCAACCTGACGATGACGTTCGCCGTCATCGTCTCCGTCGCCCTGTCGCTCGCCCTGTTCGGCGGGTCGCTCCTGATGAGCGACCAGGTCACCACGATGAAGGGCTACTGGTACGACAAGGTCAACGTCTCGATCTTCCTCTGCAACAAGAGCGACGCCGAGTCCGACCCGAACTGCGCCAAGGGCGCGGTCACGGACGACCAGAAGAAGTCGATCCTCGCCGACCTGCAGAAGATGGACGTCGTCCAGAAGGTCACCTACGAGTCCCAGGACGAGGCGTACAAGCACTACAAGCAGCAGTTCGGCGACTCCCCGCTGGCCAGCTCGCTCACGCCGGACCAGATGCAGGAGTCGTACCGCATCAAGCTGAAGGACCCGCAGAAGTACCAGGTCATCGCCTCCGCCTTCAACGGGCGTGACGGGGTGCAGTCGGTGCAGGACCAAAAGGGCATCCTGGACAACCTCTTCGGGCTGCTCAACGGCATGAACTGGGCCGCGCGGGCGGTGATGGCGCTGATGCTGGTGGTCGCGCTGATGCTGATCGTCAACACCGTGCGCGTCTCTGCGTTCAGCCGCCGGCGTGAGACCGGCATCATGCGGCTGGTCGGCGCCTCGGGCTTCTACATCCAGGCGCCGTTCATCGCGGAGGCCGCTGTCGCCGGGCTGATCGGCGGGACGGTCGCCTGCGGGTTCCTGGTGATCGCGCGGTACTTCATCATCGACCACGGCCTGGACCTGTCCCACAAGCTGAACCTGATCAACTTCATCGGCTGGGACGCCGTCCTGACCAAGCTGCCGCTCATCCTGGCGACAAGCCTGCTGATGCCCGCGCTGGCCGCGTTCTTCGCGCTGCGCAAGTACCTGAAGGTGTGACACATGCCAAGAGGGCCGTGGGGGCAACAGCCCCTGCGGCCCTCTTGCGTTGTCCTAGACTCACCGGCATGTCAGGCCGCGACCTGTTCTGCCAGCCCCGCCGCATCCGCCGCGGGGCCGCCCTGACATTGGTCTTCGCGAGCGTGCTGGTGGCCGGAGCGGCGACTGGCTCGTTCCCCGAACTCGACCGGGCCGACCGGAAGTCGGCGTCCGACGCGGCCCGCACGGCCCTGGCCGCCGGCCGTCACGAGGACGTGGCCAAGGCCGCCCAGGAGGCACTCGCGGACGGCAAGTCCCCCATGGAGGCCGCCGAGCGGGCCGTCAGCCGCAGCGGGGACCGCTGGGGCGCCGTCTACTCCCAGGGCGAGTACGAGGAGTTCGAGGAGGCCCTCGACGGCCAGTACACCGGCGTCGGCCTGTGGGCCCGGCGTGAGCGGGACGGCCGGATCGAGGTGACCAGGGTGGCCCCCGGGTCGCCCGCGGCGGCGGCCGGTATCCGCGGCGGCGACCGGCTGCGCAGCGTCGACGGACGGCAGGTCGCCGGGCAGCCGGTGACGGAGGTCGTCTCGCTGCTGCGCGGCGACGCCACGGACGCGGCGGCCGGCACCCAGGTGCGGCTCGGTCTGCAGCGCGGCACGCACGCGTGGACCGAGACCCTGCGCCGGGCCCGGCTGTCCACGGACTCGGTCACCGTTCGAGAACTCGCCGGCGGGATCACCGTCATCAAGATCTCCGCGTTCACCAAGGGCGTCGGCGAGGACGTCCGCGGCGCGGTCCGCCGGGCCCCGGCCGGCGCCGGCGTCATCCTGGACCTGCGGGGCAACTCCGGCGGTCTGGTCACCGAAGCCGTCACCACCGCCTCCGCCTTCCTCGACGGCGGGCTCGTGGCGACCTACGACGTCGACGGCGAGCAGCAGGCCCTGCACGCCGATCCCGGCGGCGACACCACCAGACCCCTGGTCGCGCTCGTCGACGGCGGCACGATGAGCGCGGCCGAGATGCTCACGGGAGCCCTGCAGGACCGCGGGCGCGCGGTCGTCGTCGGCTCGCGCACCTTCGGCAAGGGCTCGGTCCAGATGCCGAGCCGGCTGCCCGGCGGGTCCGTCGCCGAACTGACCGTCGGGCACTACCGCACCCCCTCCGGCCGCAGTGTCGACGGCCGGGGCATCACCCCGGACCTCGAGGTCGACCAGGCCGACGGCCCCACCGCCGTCCAGCGGGCCGAGACGGTGCTGAGCGGACTGGGCGACGACTGAGGGCACCCGCCCGGGGCCGGCGGGGACCCGTGACGGCCTCCGGATAAGGACTGGCCCTCCCACCCCCGCGTAGTGCGAAAATGGACGGCACTATGAGCAAGGGAATGTACGTACCCAAGGAGTCCCAGCCCAAGCAGGGCGGGGCGGCCGCCAAGGCCAAGGACGGCGAGAAGGGCGGCAAGCGCAAGATCGTCGCGCAGAACAAGAAGGCCCGGCACGACTACGCCATCATCGACACCTACGAGGCCGGGCTCGTCCTGACCGGCACCGAGGTCAAGTCCTTGCGCCAGGGTCGCGCCTCGCTGGTGGACGGCTTCGTCCAGGTCGACGGGGGCGAGGCGTGGCTGCACAACGCCCACATCCCCGAGTACGCCCAGGGCACCTGGACCAACCACTCCGCGCGCCGCAAGCGCAAGCTGCTGCTGCACCGCGAGGAGATCGACAAGCTGGCGGTCAAGGCGGACGAGACGGGTCACACGATCGTGCCCCTCGCCCTGTACTTCAAGGACGGCCGGGCGAAGGCCGAGATCGCGCTCGCGCGAGGCAAGAAGGAGTACGACAAGCGCCAGACCCTGCGCGAGAAGCAGGACCGCCGGGAGTCGGACCGCGCGATCGCGGCGGCCAAGCGCAGGCAGCGGGGCGCCTGACCCCGTCCGCACCGGCGGGAATACGGTGGCATCGGGCCGCGTTGGTCACGTACGATGGCACCAACACCGGATGAACCCGGTGTGAGCATTGAAAACAACACATGGGGATGATCGGTTTCGACAGCGGCTGTCGAAGCAGGGGAAGCGTGTCGAGGAAGCGGCCATGATCTCGTAAACCACAGGCCGAAACAAATAATCGCCAATTCCAAGAGCGATTCTCCCGAGCTCTTCGCTCTCGCTGCCTGATCAGGTAGTGATCGAATAGCTCCTTGATGGGAGTGTCAGCCCGGGGGTGTTCCCGACCCGGATCCTGGCATCAGCTAGGGGACTAAACCTTGATCCCGGTCACGGGGTGAAGAGGGAAATCAAACAGTGACTGGGCCCGTCGGCGACTTGTTCGCGTGATCGCCGGGGCCGAGAAAATCACAGCGAACTGCACACGGAGAAGCCCTGATTCCGCACCGTTGGACGCGGGTTCGATTCCCGCCATCTCCACTTGTCCCATGTGGACGAAGGCCCCGGCGCCTCACGGCGCCGGGGCCTTCGTCATGCGTCAGCGCAGGTCGAAGGTCGACAGCCGTACGCCCTTCGACAGCACCAGGTAGACGTCCGTACGGCCCTTCGCCGCGCCCGACAGCTTCGCGGTCACCGCCGTGTAGTCGTACGGCGACGACGTGCCCGCGAAGTGCGCGGTGCCGAGGAGGGTGCCGGTCGGTGAGCCGAGCCGTACCTCCACCGTGCCGGACGCTCCGGCGACGCGGGCGGTGAACTCGCTCGCTCCCGCCCCCAGTCGGGTGTCCGCGAACTTCAGCCACGCGCCGTCGGCGGCCGCCGCCACCGCCGTACCGCTCGCCTTGGACTCGTCGACGAGAGAGATGCCGGCGGAGTAGTCGTCGAAGTTCTCCGCGCGGGTCGTCTTCGACAGGTCGCGGGGCGGGATGGTCTCGCCCTTCACCTGCCAGGACGTACGGGCGCGGATGTCGGCGGACGACGAGCCCACAAGGACGTCGTAAGTGCCGCTCTCCACCACCCACTTGGAGCGGGTCACGTCCCAGTGCGCCAGGTCCGACGGCCGTACCTTCAGCCGGACCGTCCGCGTCTCACCGGGCTTCAGCGACACCCGCTGGAAGGACCTGAGCTGCTTGAGCGGCTGCTTGTCGCGGGAGGTGCGCTGGTGGGTGTAGAGCTGGACGACCTCCGCGCCCGCCCGGCTCCCGGCGTTGGTAACCGTGACCGCGTAGCCGTCGCCGACCCGCTGCAACCCGCCGTAGCGGAAGGAGGTGTACGACAGCCCGTAGCCGAAGGGATACAGCGCCTGCCCCGTGAAGTACTGGTACGTGCGGTCCGACTTGATGATGTCGTAGTCGAGGATCGGCGGCAGGTCCGCGTCCGACCGGTACCAGGTCTGGGTCAGACGCCCCGACGGGTTCGCGTCGCCGTAGAGGAGGTCGGCGAGCGCGTTGCCCGTCTCCTGGCCCGCGTGGGTGGTCCACAGCAGCGCGGGGACCTCCTGCTGCAAGGACCCCAGCGTGGTCGGGTAGCTGTTCTCGACGATCACGACCGTGTGCGGGTTGGCCGCCCGCACCGCCTTGACCAGGGCTTCCTGGGTCGGAGCCAGGGCCAGGTCCGTGCGGTCGTGGGCCTCCCGGCCGTTGATGGAGGGGTCGGAGCCGACCACCACGACGGCCTGGTCCTTGCCCCTGACCGCGGCGACGGCCTCGTCCACACCGCTGCGGACCACGTCCTTGGTGTAGTGGGCCGCCTGGTCCTTGGTGACCAGGCCGAGGGTGCCGTCCGTGCCGGTCGGGCCCAGGTAGACCGGGTTCGACCACCAGGACTCGCCGGTCTCGTAGCCGGCGTAGCGGAGCAGGTACGTGCCGTCGCCCTGGTGCTCCAGCTTGAACTGCTGCTGTACGTACCAGCCGTTCGGCTGTTTCTGGTCGTTGACGAAGTTCGACCAGTTGTAGCCGACGTACTTGCCGTTCGCCGCGGAGCGCAGGGTCACGATGCCGGAGCCCCAGTCGAAGACGTCGAACTGGGCTCCCGTACCGGAGTCCGCCGCCTCCTTCAGGGGCGCGCCCGCCTCGCCCGTCCCCGCCGTCACGTACTTGCCGGTCGAGGTGTCCTTAAGGGCGATGCGGTCCACGCCCTCGCTGCCGGCGACCGAGGTGCCGAGCTTTGACTCGATGCCGTCCTTCGGGGTGACGGCGTAGGGGAGGGTGCCGGAGTACCAGTCGGTGTAGAGGGTGTCGGCGAGGGGGCCGACGACGGCGGTACTGCCTGTCTTCTTCAGCGGCAGCAGGCCGTCGTTCTTCAGCAGGACCGCCGACTCGGTGGCCGCCTTGCGGGCCAGGGCGCGGTGGGCCGGGCTGTCGATGACGGACGCGTCGATGGAGCCGTACTTCCCGCCGCCGGGGTCGAACTCGCCGAGGCGGACGCGGATGCTCAGCACGTCTCCCGCCGCCTTGTCGATGTCCGGCTCCTTCAACAGGCCCGACGACAGCGCCGACTTGACCGCGCTCGTCGTCGGCCCGGAGTCGGTGTCGTTGTCGGTGAAGCTGTCGATGCCCGCCTTCAGCGCGGCCGCGTCGGCCTCGGCCTGGGTGCCGTAGTACCGCTGGCTGCCGACCAGGTTGCCGGGCGCGTAGGCGTCGGTCACGTTCAGCAGCCGCTGCGAGGTCCAGGTGCGGACGGTGTCGTCGAGAAGCGGACTCACCGTGTTCGGGCGGCCGTTGACGAGGTTGTACGAGGACATCACGCCCGTCGCCGCGTCCGCCGCGATCGCCGGTTCGAAGGCCTGCTCGTCGTACTCCTTCAGCACGCGCGGGCGCAGCTCGGAGGAGGTGGTGTCGCGGTGGGCCTCGTTGTTGTTGGCGAGGAAGTGCTTGATCGTCGGGGCCGTCTTGAGATGGTCCGGGTCGCCTCCCGTCAGGCCCGTGCCGTACGCCGTGGAGATCGCGCCGGTCAGATACGGGTCCTCGGAGTAGCCCTCCTCGTTGCGGCCCCAGCGCGGGTCGCGCAGCAGGTTGACCACGGGCGCCCAGAGGTTCAGCCCCCAGCCGGCCGGGCGGGTCTGCTGGAAGCCGCGTGCCTCGTCGCCGACCGCCGAGCCGACCTGCCGGATCAGGGCCGGGTCCCAGGTGGACGCCAGCCCGACCGCCTGCGGGAACACGGTCGCCCTGCCGAGCCAGGCCACCCCGTGCAGGGCCTCGGTGCCGGTGCGGAAGGACTGGATGCCGAGGCGGGGGATGGCCGGCTCGTACTGGTGGAGGAGGGAGATCTTCTCGTCCAGGGTGAGGCGGGAGAGCAGGTCGTCGACGCGCTTCGAGACCGGGAGGTCCGGATCACGGAAGGGGTAGGCGGGGTCGTCGGCGTGGGCGGGGACGGTGGCGCCCAGGCCCGCGACGAGGGCGAGGGCGACCAGGACGGTCGTTCTGGGTCTGCTTCTCTTGCCTTTCATGTCACGGCTCCTTCGAGTAGGGCCTTGCACAGGGGCGTTGACCGGACCGGGATCAGGCGTCGCGCGGTGCCGTGCTCGCCCGCTCCGTCATCCGGGGCGGCAGCAGCGTCGCCTCGGGTACGGCACTCCCGCCCAGCTTCTTCATCAGCAGCTGCACCGCCCGCTCGCCCACCTCGGCGGAGGGCAGGGGGACGGAGGTGACGGGGACGCGGACCGACTCGGCGAGTTCGTCGGGGCAGATCGCGGTGACCGAGAGGTCGCCGGGGACCCGGAGCCCGAGCTGCTCGAAGGCGTCGATCAGCGGCTCCAGGACCGGCTCGTTGTGGACGACGACCCCCGTCAACGCGGGCTGTTCCCGCAGCAGTTGCTCGGCGACCAGCCGGGCACCGGCGGGCGTGGCCTCACAGGGGTGGACGGAGGAGGACAGCCCGCCGCGGTCGGCGGCCGCGGTGAAGCCCTGGACGACCCGCTGGGCGAACGCGGTCTGCCGGACGTACACCTCCGGCGGTGACCCCACCAGCGCCACCACCCGATGGCCCAGCCGTGCCAGATGCTCCACGCACGCCTCGCCGGCCGCCTTGAAGTCGAGGTCGATGCAGGTCAGCCCGTCCGCCTCGGCCGGGAACCCGATCATCACCGACGGCCGCTCCAGTGAGCGCAGCAACGGCAGCCGGGGATCGTGCAGTTGGACGTCCATCACGATCAGCGCGTCCACGAGCGCCGTGTCCGCGACCCTGCGCAGCCCGTCCTCGCCCTCCTCCTGGGTCAGCAGCAGCACGTCGTGGTCGTACCGGCGGGCGGTGGTCACCACGGACACCGCGAACTGCATGACGACCGGGACGTGGATGCCGGCCCGTAAGGGCACCACGAGCGCCAGGACGTTGGAGCGACTGCTGGCCAGGGCGCGGGCACCCGCGTGCGGGCGGTAGCCCAGCTCACGGATGGCCGCCTCGACCCGCTGCCGGGTCTCCTCGGAGATGGGCCGCTTGCCGCTGAGCGCGTAGGAGACGGTGCTGGGGGAGACCCCGGCGTGCCGCGCCACATCGGTGATCTTCACCATCAGCCCAGCTCCAGGGAGAGGAACCCGGTCCCCGCCTCGGCCGCGGCCGTCCGCTCCCCGGCGGCCAGGCTCCACCGCGCCACCGGATCACTGCACGAGGCCCGCAGGGTGTCCCCTTCGCGGACGACGGTGAAGGTGACCTCGCCGACCGCCACCGTCACCCGTGCGCCCCGCTCGAGGCCGAACGCCCGCAGGGTGACCCCGTCGGCGTGGTCGTAGTCGGGCCGGTCGGCCACCGCCCCCACCGGGATCACCGCCCCTGGCCTCACCAGCAGCGGCACGCTCAGGAAGCCGTGCCGCTCCCGCACCCAGCGCGGCCCGGTCACCGTCCTTCCGCTCAGGAAGTGGGTCCATGTGCCCTCGGGCACGTAGTAGCTGACGTCCCCCTCGTCGCTGAACACCGGCGCCACCAGCAGGTCCAGCCCGAGCATGTACTGCCGCTCCAGGTGCGCGCACCCGGGATCGTCCGGGAACTCCAGCACCATCGCCCGCATCACCGGCACCCCCTCGGCGTGCGCGGTGCGCGCGGCCTGGTAGAGGTACGGCATCAGGCTCAGCTTCAGCCGGGTGAACTCCCGCAGCACGTCCACGGACTCCTCGTCGAAGAGCCACGGGACCCGGTAGGAGGAGCTGCCGTGCAGCCGGCTGTGCGAGGACAGCAGGCCGAACGCCAGCCAGCGCTTGAACAGTTCGGGCGTCGGCGTGCCCTCGAAGCCGCCGATGTCATGGCTCCAGTACCCGAAGCCGGACAGCCCCAGCGACAGCCCGCCGCGCAGCGACTCCGCCATCGACTCGTACGTCGCCTCGCAGTCACCGCCCCAGTGCACCGGGAACTTCTGGCTGCCGGCGGTCGCCGAGCGTCCGAAGACCACGGCCTCACCCTCGCCGCGGTGCTTGCGCAGCACGTCGAAGACGGTGCGGTTGTACAGGTACGTGTAGTAGTTGTGCATCCGCTCCGGGTCCGAGCCGTCGGACCAGGCCACGTCGAGGGGCACCCGCTCGCCGAAGTCGGTCTTGAAGCAGTCGACGCCCTGCGCGAGCAGCGCCTCCAGCTTCGCCGCGTACCAGTCGCGGGCGGCGGCACTGGTGAAGTCGACCAGCGCCATGCCCGGCTGCCACATGTCCCACTGCCAGACGCTCCCGTCCGGCCGCCGCAGCAGGTGCCCGAGCGCCTTGCCCTCCGCGAACAGCGGGGAGCGCTGGGCGATGTAGGGGTTGATCCACACGCAGATGTGCAGGCCCCGGTCCTTGAGCCGGGTCAGCATGCCCTCCGGGTCGGGGAAGACCCGCGGATCCCACTGGAAGTCGCACCAGTTGAACTCGCGCATCCAGAAGCAGTCGAAGTGAAAGACGGACAGCGGCAGTTCACGCTCCCGCATGCCCTCGATGAACGAGGTCACCGTCTCCTCGTCGTACGACGTCGTGAAGGACGTCGACAGCCACAGACCGAACGACCAGGCGGGCGGGAGCGCCGGCCGCCCGGTGAGGGCGGTGTACTTGCGCAGGATCTCCTTCGGGCTCGGCCCGTAGATGACGTAGTACGTCAGCTCCTGCGTCTCGGCGCTGAACTGGACCCGGGACACCGCCTCCGAGCCGACCTCGAAGCTGACCTTCCCCGGATGGTCGACGAAGACGCCGTAGCCAGCGTCCGTCAGATAGAACGGGACGTTCTTGTAGGCCTGTTCGGTCGCCGTGCCGCCGTCCGCGTTCCAGATGTCGACGACCTGGCCGTTCTTCACCAGCGGGCCGAACCGCTCACCGAGGCCGTACACGCTGGTCCCCACACCCAGGTTGAGCTGCTCGCGCAGAAAGTGCGCGCCCGTCGCGTCCCGCATGATGCCGATGCCCTTGGGCCCGCTGGAGGTCAGCGTGCGGCCCTGGGCGAGGAAGTCGACGTGCCAGGTGCCGGTGCGGGCCACCCGGACCGACAGCGCGCCGGAGGTCAGCGTCGCGTGCTCCTCGTCGTAGGAGACCTGCGGGCTGAACTCCGCGCCCTGCAGCTCGAACTCGGGCCCGCGCGGCTGCTCGCCCTCGAAGTGGGTGAAGGTGACGCCGATGACGTCCGGCATCGGCGTGTGCGCGCTGATCGTCACGACCGGTCCCTTCAACAGGTCGCCGCGGTGGCGGATGGGCTGCGTCGGCGCGTGGATCTCCAGCGAGACGTCCGTGGCGGTGACGTCGAGGACCTCGACGGGATGAGCCGCGGTGACGCCCTCGCGCAGCAGCCAGTAACCATCGGTGAACTTCACGTGGGGGGTCCTTACTTGACGGCACCCACGGCGATGCCGCGGGTGAGGGTCCGCTGGAAGACGAGGAAGAACACGATCGCCGGGAGGACGCCGAGCAGGGCGGCCGCGTTGGTCATCGTGGCGTCCATCAGGCGCTGGCCCTGGAGGACGCCGAGTGCCACCGACACCGTCTGGTTGTCGTTGGAGATCAGCATGACCAGGGGGAGCAGGAACTCGTTCCAGGTCCAGATGAAGAAGAAGACCAGCAGCACGCCGATGGTCGGCCGGCTGACCGGGACGACGATCCGCCACAGCACCTGCCACTTGTTGGCGCCGTCGATCCGGGCCGCCTCGATGATCTCGCGCGGGAATTGGCCCAGGACGGAGGAGAGGAGGTACGTGCCGAAGGCCGCCTGGATCACCGTGAAGACGATGATCACGCTCAGCCTGGTGTCGTACAGGCCCACCTGCTTGCTCAGGTAGTAGAGCGGGTAGACCAGCGCCTCCTGCGGCAGCATGTTGGCGAGCACGAAGAAGGCGAGCACCCAGGTGCGGCCCTTGATCCGGCCGATGCCGATCGCGTACGCGTTGAGCACGGACAGGATCGCGGCGAGGACGGCCACCGAGCCGCTGATCAGGACCGAGTTGAACAGCTTCTGGCCGTAGTCGACGCGCTGCCAGAAGTCCTTGAGGCCGTCCAGGTAGAGCCCCTGGGGGAGGCTCAGCGGGCCGTGCTCGGAGTACTCGGCGGGTGACTTGACCGCGTTGACGGCGACGATCAGGAACGGGACGACCATGAAGAGGGCCGCGATGCACAGGGCGATCAGCACCGGGTAGCGACGCAGGGCGGTGGTCATGCGCTCTCCCCCTCCTCGCTGCGGGTCTGGAGTGCGAGCAGGACCAGGGAGAGGGCCAGGATGATCACGGTGAGGATCGTGGAGATCGCGGCACCGTAGCCGACCTGCGTCTTCTCGAAGAACGTGGTGAAGGAGAAGTAGGACGGCACGTCCGTGGCCCCGCCCGGTCCGCCCTTGGTCAGCACGTACACCGCGCCGAACACCTTGAGCGCGGCGATGGTGCACCAGGTCAGGACGACATAGATCTCGGGCCGGATCTGCGGCAGCGTGATGTGCCAGAACCGCCGCCACCAGCCGGCCCCGTCCAGCTCGGCCGCCTCGTACAACTGCGGGTCCACGCGCTGGAGTCCGGCCATGAAGACCACCAGCGGGAAGCCGATCTGCACCCAGACCATCACGCCCATCACGCTGTAGAGAGCGATGTCCGGGTCGCCCAGCCAGTCCTGCTGCCAGGAGCCCAGCCCGACCGCTTTCAACAGCTCGTTGAGGGAGCCGTTGTCCGGCGCGAGGATCCAGCTCCACACGATGCCGGCGACCGCGATCGGCAGGACCTGCGGGAGGTAGAAGCAGGCCCGCAGCACCGCGGCCCACCTCGACCCGAAGTGCTTGCCGATGTAGTCGAACAGGGCGGCCGCCAGGACCAGTCCGAGCACGGTCGGTACGGCGGCCATGGCGACGACCATGAACAGGCTGTGCCGGAAGGACGCCCAGAACTCGGAATCGTCCAGCAGCTCACGGTAGTTGGCGAGGCCGGTCCACTGGGGGCTGCCGACGCCCTGCCACTCGGTGAAGCTCACGCCCGTGTTCATCAGGAAGGGGACGATGATGATCGCCGTGAAGGCGAGGGCGCCGGGCAGCAGGAACAGGGCGTACGAGTCGCGGGTACGGGGGCGGCGCGGGCCGGCGTGCGGATCGGTGCCGACGGCCCGCGCACCCCGTTCGACGGTGACCGTCATTGCTGCGGCACGCCCTTGTCGTACGCCTGCTGGAGGTTGGAGAGGTAGGCGTCCGGCTTCTCGTTCCCGGTGATCAGCTTCTGGGTCTCGGAGACGATGGTGTCGTAGAAGCCGTTGACCGGCCAGTCCGGGTAGAAGGCGAGGCCGTCACGCTTGCTCACCGTGTTGAAGTTGGCGATGAGCTGCTGGGACTTGGGGTCGGTGATGGCGCCGGTGTCGGCCGCGACCGGGATGCCGCCCTTGTTGCCGAGCAGGTTCTGGATCTTCTTCGACATGGTGATGTCGATGAAGTCGTAGGCCAGGTCCTTGTTCTTGGCGTTCTTCGGGACCACCCACAGGTTCCCGCCCGAGCCCAGGGTCAGGTTCGAGTCCGGCCACAGGGAGGTGTCCCAGTCGAACTTGGCCTCCGACTGGAAGCGGCCGTACCACCAGCTGCCGGAGAACAGGATCGGCGCCTTGCCCTGGATCCAGGAGACGCCCGCGTCCTCGGCCTTGGTACTGGTCGACTTCTTGCTGATGTAGCCCTTCTTCACCCAGTCGGCGAAGGTGGTCGCGCCGTAGGTCCAGGCCGCGTCGTGGAAGTCCGTCTTGCCCTTGTACAGCTCGTACTTGTCGACCCACGAGCGGTCGGCCTTGGACAGGGCGAGCTGGTAGAGGTACTGCTGGGCCATGTACTCGGCACCGGAATTGGCGAGCGGGGTGACGCCCTTCTTCACGAAGGCGTCCATGGCGGCCGTGAGCTCGTCGAACGTCTTCGGCTCGGCGATCGAGTACTTCTTGAACAGGTCCTTGTTGTAGTAGACCATCGTGTACTCGGCGTAGTTGGGCACGCCGTACCACTTGCCGGAGCCCATGACGCCGTTGGCGTCGTACTTGCTGGTCGTGGCCACGCCCGGGCTGAGCAGCTTGTCCCAGCCGCGTTTGGTGACCTCCGCCGACAGATCCGTCAGCAGGCCCTGCTTCGACAGCTGGCCCGCGGTCGCGTTGCCCTTGTTGTACTCCATGAGGTCGGGCGCGTCCGAGGAGTTGAGGATCATGGGCGCGGTCTTCTGGATCTGTTCGAAGCCCTTCTCCTCGAACTTCACCTTCACGCCCGGGTGTTTGGCCTCGAACTCCTTGATCGCCTCGTTCCAGGCCACGCCCATCGCGCTGTCGGGACCCTCGTAGTGCCAGAGCTTGAGCGTCTTGGCGTCGGAGGATCCGCTGTCCGAGCCGCCGCAGGCGGTCAGCAGCAGCGCCCCGCTGAGGAGCGCGGCCGCGACCGCCGTCACACGCCTTCGTGCCGTCAACATCCCGTGCCTCCGCAGGAGTCGGATGGGTAGTCGTCGAATCGATTCGATGCCAGGCGTCGAAGCGCTTCGACGGAGGACGGTAGGTGCGGGTTGTGAGCGCGTCAACGGATCTGACGTGAATCGCTGTTCGGAGTTCGTGCGCCGAGGGAGATCACGAGGGCCAGTGCGGCGGCCGTCACCGGTGCCCCGTAGGCGGCCGTCGCCGACAGATGGTCCACCAGCCAGCCGCCGGTGGCCGAGCCGCAGGCGATCCCGCCGAGCAGTCCGGTCACCGCGAGGGTCATGCCCTCGTTGAGCCGGCCCTGCGGGGTGCGCCGCTGGACCAGCGTCATGGTGGTGACCATCGTCGGGGCGGTCGCCATGCCGGCGATCAGGAGGGCGAGCGCGAGGAGCGGGAGCGAGCCGGTGAGGGAGGCGGCGAGCAGCGGCAGGGCCAACAGGGCCGTCATCGCGGCGACGCACCACGTCAGACGCCGGCCTACGGGCCCGGCCGGCCCGAGCGCCCCGAACAGCAGCCCCGCCGCGCACGATCCGGCAGCCTGCAGCCCGAGGGCCACGCCCGCCGCCGACCGGTGCCCCTGTGCGTCCGCGAACGCGATCGTGACGACCTCCGTCGAGCCGAACACCGTGCCCGTCGCGAGACAGACGGCCAGCAGCGGGGGCATCCCGGGGGCCCGCAAGGGTGACCCGGCCGGGGTGCGGCGACGCACGGGCGGCTCGGTCGAACGCTGCGCGGCGAACAGCAGGACGCCGGTCAGCAGCAGCACCGCCCCGACGAGCGTGCCCGCCTCCGGGAAGAACGTCCCGCACAGGAAGGCCGCCAGCACCGGGCCCAGCATGAAGCACAGCTCGTCCGCGGCCTGCTCGAAGGAGTTCGCGGTGTGCAGGGCCCGCTCGTCGTCCCCCAGCAGGTGGGCCCAGCGGGCCCGGGACATGCCGCCGGTGTTCGGGGTCGTCGCGGTGGCGGCGTAGGAGGCGAAGAGGGTCCAGGCGGGGGCGTCGTAGCGCACGCACAGCAGCAGCGCGAGCGAGCCGAGGACGGCGACCGCCGTGGCCGGTACGGCGATCCGGGCCTGCCCGTGCCGGTCGACGAGCCGGGCGATCCAGGGCGCGAGCAGCCCGGTCGCCGCGAGCCCGGTCGCGGTGACGGCGCCGGCGAGGGCGTACGAGCCGCGCGCCCCGGCGATCATCATCACCGCGCTCAGGCTGAACATGCCCATCGGGAGGCGGGCCAGCAGGTTCCCGAAGGTGAAGGCGCGGGCGCCGGGGAGGGCGAAGAGACGGCGGTAGGGGCCGGGCGGGCGCTCCCGCCCACGGGGGCCGAAGTCGACGGCGACGAGGGTGTCGGCGGTGACGGTGAACAGCGGTGCTTTCCTGGTCGGTTCGGGCATGTGCAGCACCGTCGCCCCGCAGCGGTCACCGGGTCCAACACCTGCTGTTCCTTGATCCACGCACTCCCGTTGTAAATTCGCCGGATGTCCGCACCCCGCCACCTCGACCCCCGTCTCCTGTGCGCCTTCGTCGCCGTCGCCGAGGAGCTGCACTTCACCCGGGCCGCCGCCCGGCTCTACCTCGCCCAGCAGGCGCTCAGCCGGGATGTGCGGCGGCTGGAGCGGGAGCTCGGGACCGAGTTGTTCGTGCGCAGCACCCGGCAGGTGACGCTCACGCCCGACGGCGAGCGGCTGCTGCCGTACGCGCGCCGAGTGCTGGAGGCGCAGGACGACCTGCTCGGGGTCTTCGGACAGACCCGTCCGCTGCTGGTCGACCTCAACTCGCCCGGCCTGGTCACCGGCCGCCGCGTGCTGCACCGGGCGCGTGAACTCGCCCCCGAGCACGAGCTGATGGCCCGTTACGAGAGCGGTCTGACGGGCGCGGCGCAGGAGTTGCTCGCCGGGCGGCTGGACGCGTCCTTCGGCCGGTTCGCGGGCCTGGACCCGGCCCTGCGGGGCGGTCTCGAGCGCCTGCTCGTGCGGTACGAGCCGATGGCGGTCGTCCTGCCCGAGGACCACCGGCTGGCGTCGCTGGAGGCGGTGCCGCTGGCCGCGCTGGCGGGCGAGACCGTGTACGCGGGCGCCGGAAACCCCCGTACCCCCGAGTGGACGGACCTCGCGCGCCGGCTGTTCGACGGACGGGGCATAGCCGTCGCCCCGCCGGCGCCGCTGGCCGTCGGCGACGAGGAGTTCGAGCGGATCATGGCCAAGATGCGCAACCCGATCCTCGCCGTGGTGGACTTTCCGGCCATGCCGAGGACCGTGGTGCGGCCCTTGATCGACCCGGTGCCTTTGTCGCCGGTGTCACTTGTGTGGCGGAAGGGCCTGGTGCACCCGGGATTCGACGCGCTTCGGCGGGCCGCGCTGGAGTTGTCGGCCGCCGAGGGATGGCTGCGGCGGCCGGTCGACGGATGGATTCCGGCCATGGATCTGGACCCGGCGCACGCCCACAAATGACACACGGCGCACACGGATCATCCTTCTGCGCTACATTCGTGGCCCGAGCACCTAGTGGTAAGGGGGGCGCAAGATCCCGGTGGGGGCCGGGTTCTGCGGCGAGTGCTCGGTGTCGTGTGCGCGCCCGGAACGGTCTCGTGGGGGATGTGCGTGCGCGTGAAGAAGTGGCGAGAAGACGCCCAACCGGAATGGCCCGAACCGCCATCAGGGGGCGATGCCCTCTCGGCGACCGGAACGGTCGCCGAAGCGAACAGAACCCAGTCGTTTCCGGCCACCGGACGAAACGAAGTGCTCGGCGCCGGTCATGGCGGAAACTCGCCGGACTCGCCCGACGGCTTCGACGCCTTCCGAAGAGGCCCCGCGGCTTCCCGCGACCCCTGGGCGGCGTCGGCCGACCCGGAGCCGTCGGCCGACCCGGAGCGCACCCATGACCCGCACGAGGTGACCGTCCAGCTGGACGGGGCCGGTCCGCGGCAGGACCTGGGCCCGCGGAAGACCGAGCCCGGGCCGGCCGCTCCCGCCGACCCCTCCGACGGACCGGTGTTCGTGGACGAGTCGGGCCGCCGCGGCCGGACCTTCCGCCGCCTGGGCATCGCCATCGGCATCGCCTGCGCGGTCTACGCCGTCGTCATCGTCGTCACCCTGCTCTCCGGCAGCTCCGACGCGCCCTGGCTGCCCGTGCCCGGCCAGCAGGACGACAAGCCGGCCGGCCGGCTCGACATCTCGCCCGCGCCCTCGGACCCGGCCCGGCCCGCCGGCACCGCCGGTGTCACCCCGGGCACCACACCGGCCGCGAGCGACGGCACCACCCCGTCGCCCGGTGCGCGCGCCACCGCGCCCGGAGCCTCCGCCGACCCGTCGGCGGCGGCCACGTCCGCCGACCCCACGCCGAAGCCCACCGAGTCGCCCACCAAGCCGGGAACCGGCCTCGGCAACCCCAGCCCGTCGGCCTCCACCAGCC
>NZ_WVUG01000134.1 GCF_017614965.1 Streptomyces griseorubiginosus
CCCCCGAACCCCCACCCCACGCCGAAAACGGCCGAGGCATCCCCCTGGTCCGGGCCTGCGCGGACGCCTGGGGCGCGTCGGTCCTCCGCGAACTGGGCGCCTCGAAGGGCGGCAAGCTCCTGTGGGCGGAGTGCGGGGCGGGGGTGTGGTGAGCACCGTACAGAGAGCGGAAGCGATGCCGCAGCCCGAGATCCGGACCGTGGACGATCTGCGCAGCGCGCTCCGCCGGTACGGTTTCCCGGGCGACCGGGAGCGTTTCGAGGACGAACTCGCAGCCGCCACAGGAGCCTCCCCACCAACGACTTCGCGGGCGCCGCAGCCGTGGTCCGGGCCTACCGGCACCGGGTACTGATCAGGAACGCGCCGGAGATCATGGCGGCCCTGGAAGACGCACGGGCCGGAGGCGGACCTTATGCCACCACGCCCTTGGCCTGTGCTCCGCAAGTCGCGGACTGATCCGGCCGACCGGTCCGTCGCGTTATGCCATTTGCAATGCCACAATGAGGGTATGACTGACACGGCTGACTTCCCGCCCGGCGAAGGGCCCAGCAGCGGGATCTCTGTCACGCTCTCTGCCGGCACTCTGAAGGCCATCCGTGAGCGGGTCGGCAAGCGTGGGGTGTCCGCGTATCTGGAGAAGGCCGCTCAGAGACAGATAGAGCGCGACAACCTGGACGAGTTGATCGCGGAGTTCGAGGCCGTGCATGGCCCTGCCGACCAGGAGGCGGTGGCGGCCAAGCGTGCCCTGCTCGGCGGCGAGACACCCGGGGCTGGGGCCGCCGCGTGAGTGGTGCGCTGGTCCTCGACAGTGAGGGGCTGGCGAAGGCGGTGGAGCGGAATCGAGAGGTACACGAGTGGTTGGCGGCAGCCCGTGACGCCGACTCTCCGGTCGTGACGTCCGCCGCGGTACTGGTCGAGGTGATTCACCCTCGGATCAATGACGCGGCGCTGCGGTGGACGCTTTCGCGTCTGCGTGTCGAGCCGGTCACTCAGTCGCTGGCCCAGACGGCAGCGGCGTTGCTGCGCGGTGCCGGCCTGCACGGCCACAAGTACGCCATCGACGCCATGCTGTGCGCCACCGCCCTACAGCACCAGGGACCGGTGACCATCCTGACGTCCGACGTCGAGGACATCGGCCTGCTCACCACGGATCACCCACGGGTGAAGGCTTGGAAGATCTGATCGCGATCCGAAGCGGTTCGCAGCGGCACGCAGTGATGTGTCCTTGACAGAAGGTAAGAGGCAGGTTTGAATCCTGTTCGCTTATGAAGATCCTGTGACTGCGGGGGGCGGGGTTCTGTGCGGGTGTGGTGGGGCACGTGTGGCAGAGGGAGACAGCGCAGACGCTTAGCCGTTAAGGCGGCCGCTTTGGCCGCCTTGGTTGCAACATCGCTGCTTCCAGGACCGACCGCATTCGCTGCCGATGCGGAGCCAGAGACCCCACCGCTGTCGGAGGGCCAGCAGGCGCTGGCGGATGCTAAGCAATCCGGTCAGCGCGTAGAGGTGACCGGGCAGCGGACGGATCGGACGACGGTCTACGCCAACCCCGACGGTTACACCTTCACTCTGGAGGACTCGGCTGTCCCGGTTCGCGTCCCCAAGCCCGGCGGTGGCTGGCAGACGCCGGACGCCACCTTGGAGAAGCGCTCCGACGGCTCGGTCGCCCCGAAAGCGGCCGCGGTGAGGATGGCATTCTCGGGCGGAGGCAAGGACACCACCCTTGCCCGTATTTCCGATCAGGGGACGTCCCTGAACCTCGCGTGGCCAGGCGTGCTCCCGACCCCGCAACTCGACGGCACCAACGCTCTCTATGCGGACGTGCTGCCAGGTGTCGACCTGAAGGTGACAGCGACACCGGAGAGCTTCCAGCCCGTGTTCGTGGTGAAGACTCCCGAAGCCGCGGCGAGCGATCAGCTGAAAAAGCTCACCTTCGGGATGAAGGCAGAGGGACTGGACGTTCGGGAGGGACCGGCGGGCAACCTCACCGCGGTCGACGGCAGCGGCCGCACGGTTTTCAAGTCCCCGCCGGCGCGGATGTGGGACTCAGCCGGACAGACCGGCTCGCAGACGCAGTTGGCCGCTACTGCCGCCGGTGACAGGGCCGAGCCGTCGGACCCTTCGGAGTCTGCGTCCTCCGGTTCGGGCTTGGAACCGGGACTAGGTGACACGGTAGCCCGCATGGATGTGGACGTGACCGAGGACTCTCTGTCCGTGGTCCCGGACGCCGACATGCTGGCGACGACGAAGGACTCGGCCTTCCCGGTGTTCATCGATCCGACGGTGACGTGGGGCGAGTCGGAGCGCACGCTGCTGCGTAGTGACGGCTACGAGTCGTACGGGTGGGCCAATGGAGACGACGGCCAGGGCAAGGGCGCGGGCAAGTGCGGAACCTGGAGCGGCTACTACTGCGGCCCGGGGTATGTGCAGAAGCTGTATTTCGAGTTCTCTCCGGCCAGTCTGAAGGGCAAGAAGATCCTCGATGCCACGTTCCGGGTGACGGAACCGTGGGCGTTCCAGTGCGACCCGCGCTGGGTGGATCTGGTCCGAACGAACAACATCTCTTCCTCCACCACATGGTCCACGCGTCCCAAGGAACTGGACCTGATGGTGGACCAGAACGTCTCGGCCGGACGTGGATCGCTGTGCGACCCGGACTCACCGGACGCACCGATCGAGTTCAACGACAACCCGAGCGAGTCGAACGAGAACCTGACCCCCACGGTCCAGAGCTTCGCGGCGGGTGGGTTCTCCCGCCTCACGCTGGAGATCAAGGCTCACGACGAGTCCGACACTTCCGCGTGGAAGCGGTTCAAGAACGACGCCGTACTCGCTGTGGACTTCGTGGGGCTCCCGGACAAGCCCACTGGTATCGGCCTCAACGTTGGCGGCAAGCCCGTGTGTGAGACCAAGGCTGCGGACCCTCTGATCGTGTCATCTCCTACGCCATCGTTGATGGCGACGGCGCAGACGAAGTCGGGCGGCGAAGACGACGCTCAGTTGCGAGTCTATTTCGACGTCGACCAGCAAGGCGGCAACGGCACATGGTCGGACGCCCCTGCTGCCAACGGTGATCTGAGGCCCTCCACGGGCTACGCCGGCGACAACGCGAAGCTGAACATAACCTGGTCGACCCTGGCCGAGGGCACCCTTTACCGTTACCGGGCCTGGGTGCGCTCCTACTACAACGGCGGAAAGGACTATCTGGCAGGGCCTTCCAACGCCTCGACAGACGACTGGTGTTACTTCAAGGTCGATCCGACGGCGCCGAAGGCGCCGCAGGTGACCTTCGGAACGCCGTACACCGAGTGCACGAGCAACGACTGCGTGGCACGGGGCGGTGCGGGCGTGCCGGGGGCGTTCACTTTCAAGCCGGCCTCTGGGGACGCCAACATAGCCTCCTATCAGTACAAGCTGTCCGCGGATGCGGCTTGGTCCGCGCCGCAGAAGGGTTCGACTGTCACGGTCGGTCTCACGCCGGGTCGCTCGGGTACTTACCGCCTGTATGTCCGTGCCGTTGACAATGTCGGCACCGGGCGGGCGGGGGCGCAGTCGGTGGTGGACTTCCTGGTCGCCACGGACACCCCTGTGGGGCAGTGGCACTTCGACGAGGCGAGCGGCGCGGCGTTGGATTCCGCTACAGCTGACGGAAGTGACAACGCGACCATGGGTGGCGGCGCGACGCGGGACGACCGGGGACGACGCGGGCTGCTTACGCACGACTCTTCGGGAGCGCCTCTGGACCCGCCGAAAACGGATGCCGGGCTCTCCCTCGACGGGAGCACGGGGTACGCGGCCACCGCCGGCCCGGTCCTGGAGACCCGGTCGTCGTACACGGTAGCCGCGTGGGTGCGGGTCGACCCGAAGGCGAATCACACGTTGACAGTGCTCAGCCAGAGCCCCGTCAACAGTCCGTGGGCAAAGAAGTACAGCCCGTTCTATCTGTCGTACGGCGCCGGTGGCGACAACATGTGGGGCATGCGGGTGCTCTCGACGGAACCCGCCTATCACGAGGTCAAGGCCAAGCAGCCCACGCCTCGTGGCGTGTGGACCCACGTCGCCGGGGTGTACGACTCTGCGGAAAAGACCGTAAGCCTCTACGTGAACGGAGTGCTGCAGGGCAGCACGGACGCGGGAGCGGGTTGGAACGCGGACGGTCCGCTGCAGATCGGTCGCGTGATGTTCGCTGACAACTACGTGGATTACTTCAGCGGCAACGTCGACGAGGTCACGGTGTGGCAGCGGGCTCTGCCGGCCGGGCTGATCGCCGATGAGGCGCGGCTCAGCACAAGCGCCCATTACAACGGCGCGGAGCTGGTCGCCGACTGGTCGGCCGACCGGGGCAGTGGCAGCAGCATTCAGGACTCCACCTCGGGCTACGGAAGGTCGTTGGCGCTGACTGGTGGCGCCTCGCTGGACGGTGAGGCGATCGTGCTGGACGGCGTGGACAACGCAGCCACGACAGACGGGCCGGTCGTGGACGACACCGGGTCTTTCACGGTCACCGCACTTGCCTCTCTCGACGGCGACGAACTGGCCAAGCGCAGTGTGGGCTACACCGGACAGGTACTGGGCCAGCGCACGGTGGACGGTTCCGCATGGGGCTTCTGGTACGAGATAACCAGCAAAGAGACAGTGTTGGATGAGGGCACGATGGAGGAGAAGACCGTCCCCGTCGGGTACTGGCGCTTCGGCCGGCTGAACAACAACGGCACCTTCAGCGCGGTGGCTTCCGACAAAGTCGCGCTACTGGACGGGATGGTCCGGTTGACCGGAGTCTTCGACGCCCAGTCGGAGACGATCAGCCTCTATCTCGGGCACGCGCAGAACGATGACGCCCGCGCGTTCACGGCGAAGGCGGGGACGGGCGACTTCGCGATCGGTAAGGGGTTCACCTCAGGAGCCTGGCAGCACTATCTACCCGGCCGGGTCGCGGAAGTACGGATCTGGGCGGGCGCGATGGCCAGCCAAGAACAGGTCGAGGAAACCGTGGGCGACTGACCGGCGCGGAAGCTGCGGGGGGACAGCACTTGACGAGGCGGTCCTTGGCTCACGGACACGGCAGACGAGGTCTGCGACGACTTGCTGAACTTCTTTCCACGGGATGGGGCGGGACGGAACAATGGCATTTGGCATAGACACTTCAAACCAGCGTCGTATTGCCGCACCACACCGTCCCGGCCGACTGCTGGCGCAATCGCTGGCGCTGGCATTGGTGGTGCCGTTAGGACTGGCACAGGTGGCCGAGGCCACTGAGCCGAGCGGCCTTGGGCGGCCAGTCGTGCCAAAGTCGCGGGTCAGCAAGGTCAAGGAGTACGACGGGCCAGGCGCGGCAGGAGCCAGACGGAAGGTCACGGCTGACAAGAGGGCTAACGCGAACCAGGCTAGACGGGGAAGCAAGGAACGCACGTTCGCCTGGCCGAAGAGGGGCGAGGCGAAGCTCAGGCTGATTCCCGGCACATCGGGCGACGTTTCGCCGGGAGGCCTTCCCGTCAAGGTAAGCCCGTGGGTTCGTACGTCCGGTGATTCGTCGGCGAAGGACAAGGCAGCGGGCGGCCAGGCACGCGTCACGGTTCTGGACCAGACGGCCGCTCGGAACGCGGGCGTCACGGGCGTCCTGTTGACCGCTGCAGCGGAGAAGGCGGGCACTGCCCACGTCACTGTCGACTACAGAGGCTTCGCGTCTGCTGTCGGCGGGAGTTGGGCCCAGCGCTTGCGTCTGGTCCAACTTCCCTCCTGCGCACTGACGACCCCGCAGGAGGCTGAGTGCCGTAACCAGGCGCCTCTGAAATCGGACAACGACATCGCCCGCCAGACGGTCTCAGCGAATGTGCAGTTGAGCGGCGCCGCCAATGCAGCCCCGTCGGCAACGACGGTCCTGGCTGTCACCGCCGCTTCCGGAGGCTCGGGCCAGTCCTCCGCAGGCACCGGAAACTACAGTGCGACGCCGTTGTCGCCGTCGTCCTCATGGCAGGCGGGCGGAAGCTCGGGTTCCTTTACCTGGTCGTACGACTTCACGCTGCCTCCGGCAGCGGCCGGTCCGGTGCCGCCCCTGTCGCTCTCGTACGACTCGGGCAGTATCGACGGCCGTACCTCGACCACCAACAACCAGGGCACCTCGATCGGCGAAGGGTTCACCCTCACCGACTCCTACGTCGAGCGCACTTACGGCTCTTGTGACGACGACGGGCACGCGGACGTCTTCGATCTCTGCTGGAAGTACGACAATGCCCGCCTGGTGCTCAACGGCAAGTCCACCCGTCTGGTCAAGGACGACGGAAACGGCCAATGGCGACTGGAGAATGACGACGCCTCGAAGGTGACGCGTTCCACCGGCGCGGACAACGGCGACGACGACGGTGAGTACTGGACCGTGGTCACCGGCGACGGCACCAAGTACGTCTTCGGCCTGAACAAGCTGGACGGCGCGGACACTCAACGCACCAACTCCACTTGGACCGTTCCGGTGTTCGGCGACGACTCCGGAGAGCCCGGCTACGCGGGCGGTGACGCCTTTGCTGATCGCTCCCTCACCCAGGCATGGCGATGGAACCTCGATTATGTCGAGGACACGCATGGCAACGCGGCGACGTACTGGTACTCGAAGGAGTCCAACTACTACCCGAAGAACAAGTCCGCGACAGCCAACGCGTCCTACACACGCGGCGGCTACCTTTCCAGGATCGAATACGGCCTGCGGAAGGGCGCGCTGTTCACCGACAAAGCAGACGCGAAAGTCAGTTTCGGCTATGCCGAGCGCTGCACGGCCTCGGACTGCTCGAGCCTGACCAAGAGCACCGCCGACAACTGGCCGGACGTGCCTTTCGACGCGATCTGCGCCCAGGGTGCTGACGACTGCAACACGGCAGCGCCCTCGTTCTTCACCCGAAAGCGTCTGACCGGTATCGACACCACCTCGTACAACGCCACAAGCGGCGGATACGACGCGGTGGACTCATGGGACCTGGCAGAGCAGTTCCTGGACGGCGGGGACATCGGTGACAGCTCCGACCAGGTACTGACGCTCACTTCACTGAAGCGCACCGGCAAGGCCGGCGACACGAGCGTCACCATCAGTCCGATCTCGTTCACCTACCAGATGCGGCCTAACCGGGTGGACGCAACGGACAACATCCTGCCGCTGACCCGCCCTCGCATCTCGACCGTCACCTCGGAGACCGGCGCGATCACGACGGTGACCCTGTCCTCGCCCGAGTGCAAGCGCAGCGCGGTCCTGGATGCTCCGCAGGACACCAACACGCGTTCGTGCTATCCGCAGTACTGGCACATCAACGGCGCTGCGAATGCGGCCGTCGACTGGTTCCACAAGTACCGCGTGCTGGCCGTGCTTGTTTCCGACCCTGCCGCGAATAACGAGGCCGTCGAACACGCCTACGACTACAGCGGCGCCGCTTGGCATTACAGCGACGATCCGTTCACGCCGAAGGACGAACGCACCTGGTCGGACTGGCGCGGATACCGTCAGGTCACCGCCTGGACCGGCGCGACGAGCGTGACACGTTCCAAGACGGTCTCGCTCTATCTGCAGGGCATGGACGGCGACAAGAACAAGGACGGAAGCGCCAAAACCGTCTCCTTCGCGCCGATGACGACTCCTGACCTCGGTGTCGCCTCGCTCACCGACAGCAACCAGTACGCGGGACAACTCCGCGAGCGGGTCACGTACGACGGGTCCACCGCGATAACGGCAACGGTCACCGACCCTTGGTCGCACGAGACCGCACGGCAGTCCCCGCCTGGTGCGGGGGACCACGTGGCCCGCTACGTGCGCACCGACAAGACGAACACATACACCTACCTGACCACGTCAAAGACGTGGCGCGCTCGCACGGTGAGCACCACGTACGACGACTTCGGCATGCCTTCCACCGTGAGCGACTCCGGACAGGTGGGTGTCTCAGGCGATGAAACCTGCACCCGCACCTGGTACGCCCGCAACAGCGACGCCGGCATCACCAGCCTGCCGTCGCGCAACCGCTCGGTGGCCAAGGCCTGCTCGGTCACCGACTCCAACCTCGCGCTGCCCGCCACCAAAGACACGCCCGGCGATGTCCTAGCCGATACTGCCATCGTCTACGACACCACAGGTGTCACCGGCTGGACGGCGGCACAGAAGCCGACCAAGGGCGAGGCGAGTTGGAGGGGCCGCGCCACCGGCTACGGGGCCACCGCCGACTCCAATGGCGACAGGCTCCCGACGGGTTGGCAGGCTGTGGCCACCACCACGTACGACGCCCTCGGTCGGCCACTCACCGTCACCGACAACGCCGGCCACAGCACATCCACCGCCTACACCCCGACCGATGCCGGTCCGCTCACGAAAACCATCACGACCGACCCGGCTCCGAAGCTGTTCAAGACCACCAGCTTCCTCGATCCACGCCGTGGCCTGACACTGCGCAGCTACGACGCGAATCTCAAGAAGACGGAACTCAGCTACGACGCACTGGGCCGCCTGACCGATGTATGGCTTCCCAACCGGGTCAGCGGCAGCCAGGTTCCGAACACCAGGTACGCCTACCACCTCGACAACACCAAGCCGTCCTGGGTGTCGACCTCGACTCTGAAGAAGGACGGTGACACCTACAACACCAGTTACACGATCTACGACGCCCTGCTTCGTCCGCTTCAGAACCAGGCGCCGACCCCACAGGGCGGCCGACTGCTGACCGACACCCGCTACGACACGCGCGGCCTGGCCTACGAGACGTACGCAGACATCTTCGACACCACCAGTACGCCCAACGGCACCTACACGCGCGCCGAGTACGGGGCAGCCCCCACGCAGACGGAGACCGTGTTCGACGGCGCCGAGCGCGCGACGACGAGCGCCCTGTATGTCTACGGGGTCAAGAAGTGGTCCACCAGCACGAGCTACACCGGCGACTCCGTCGCCTCGACGGCCGTTGCCGGCGGCTCGGCGCAGCGCACCATCACCGACGTACGCGGACGGACGACGGAGACGCGTGAGTACGCGGGAGTGAGTCCGGCGGACCCGGACTTCGGCACTGGCCCCGGAGCGTCGTACGCGTACACGAAATTCACGTACAAACTCGATGGCCGTCAGGAGTCGATCAAGGGTCCGGACGGCGCCAGGTGGTCCTACACCTACGACCTCTTCGGCCGTCAGATCAGTGTCACGGACCCGGACAAGGGCACCTCGACCACCGAGTACAACACCCTCGACCAAGCCATCAAGTCCACCGACTCCCGCGGCACGTCGGTCCTGACCGACTACGACGAACTCGGGCGCGTGACCGGCACCTGGACGGGCTCGAAGACGGATGCCAACCAACTGACCGGCTACACGTACGACACGGTCCTCAAGGGGCTCCCTACCTCTTCCATCCGTTATGTGGGTGGCAAGACCGGCGCTGCCTACACCCAGACCGTCACGGCCTACGACAGTCTGAACCGGGCCACCGGAACCCAGTTGGGACTGCCGACCAGCGACCCATTCGTAAAGGCGGGCGCACCCTCCACACTGGCGTACGAGAGCTACTACAACATCGACGGCACCCAGCAGTACGCCAAAGAACCGGCGCTTGGCGGACTTGAGTCGGAAAACATCAGCTATGGGTACGACGGCCTTGGGAACCTGATCTCGATCGGTGGATCGACCGGCTACCTGCGGGACGTGTCGTATTCCTCCCTGACTCAGCCTCAACAGCTCACGCTGGGTACCGGCGGCTCAGGCAGCAAGAACATCTATGTCAGCAACGACTTCGAGGACGGCACCGGCCGCCTGACCCGCAGCAATGTCACGGACCAGACCCACCCGTACATGCTGCAGGACCTCAACTACGTCTACGACCAGGCCGGCAACGTCACCCAGATCGGCGACCCCACCACCCTGGGCGGCACCAGCAGTGCCGACACCCAGTGCTTCGCCTACGACGGCCATCAGCGCCTGACCGAGGCATGGACACCCGCCACACAGAAGTGCACCGACGCCCGCAGCGCCTCGAGCCTCTCCGGACCAGCCCCGTACTGGACCAGTTACGCCTACAACGACGCAGGCCAGCGCACCAGCGAAACCCTCCACACAAGTGGCGCCGACACGAACACGACCTACTGCTACACCAACACGAAACAGCCGCACACCCTGACCGGCACGTCCACCAAGGACAACTGCACCACTCCGGAACGCAGCTACGACTACGACGCCACCGGCAACACCTGGCACCGCCCTGGCAAGAGCGCACGCCAGGAACTGAACTGGTCCCCCGAAGGCAAGCTGACCAAGCTCACCGAGAACGGCACGGCGACCAACTACCTCTACACCGCGGACGGCACCTTGCTGATCCGCAGCACGGACAACGGCGAGCGCATCCTCTACGCTGGTGCCACCGAACTCCATCTCCGTGCGAACGGCACCATCTGGGCCCAACGTTCCTACAGTGCCGGCGGAATGACCGCCGCGATGCGCTCCAACGAATCCGGCACCAACAAACTGACGTACCTGGCCGGTGACCAGCACGGCACATCATCACTGGCCTTCACCCCGGACACGGCCCAGACCTTCACCAAGCGCTACACCACCCCCTTCGGAGCCGACCGGGGCAAGCCCCTCTACGGCCCCTGGCCGAACGACAAGGGTTTCCTGGGCAAAACCCGCGACACCACCACCGGTCTCACCCACGTCGACGCCCGCGAATACGACCCCACCATCGGCCAGTTCCTCAGCGTGGACCCGATTTTGAACCCGGCCGACGCGCAATCCGTTAACGGCTACAGCTACGCCGACAACAACCCGGTGAGCACCAGTGACCCAAGCGGCTTGATGGGTTGTGCTTCGCCCAGTGAGTGCGGTGGCGGAACCCAGTACGGAAACAACACTCCGACCAGGAAGAGCGGGGGCAAGCCTCTCAACGACCCCTCCTGGGGTTGCAGCGGCTGTGACGGGAACAGCTACGACGACGGTTGGTGGGTCAACAGCGGCTGGAGCGATGCCCCCACAGGCCCGACCCTCATCCCTGGCACTGTCACGGTCTTCCCCGGCGTCAATGTTCCGGTCAAGTGGGATCACGCCAAGGAACTGAAGGAGCAGCTGACCAACACCCTGTCTACGGGAGGATGGAACCTCGGAACGCTGAGCAACTGGGTCACCAACCCGGAAGACTCCGACCAGTTCAGCGGCGCCCTTCAAGTCATAGCCTTGGCCAAGTTCAAGGTCTGCGGTGCGATCGAGGGACACTGCCCGGGGGCTGTCTCCTCTTTCGCCGAAGCACTGCGCGCGGGGAGCGGCCTTGCACTGGCGACGGGCTCGATGCCCGGCCCTGAGGGAACCCGTGGCAACACGAGCGGCATGTGCCACAGCTTCGTCGGCGAGACCGAAGTGCGGCTTGCGGACGGCACAGCGAAGCCCATCGAAGACGTCAAGGTCGGAGACAAGGTCACGGTCACCGACCCGGACACGGGGAAGACGACAACGAGGGAAGTCGTCCGCACCATCGTCACTCACGACGACAAGGACTTCGTCAAGGTCACAGTTGCGGGCAAGGGCAAGGGCAAGGGCAAGGGCAAGGGCAAGGGCAACGCGAAGGGCTCCCTGACCGCCACCACCACCCACCCCTTCTGGTCCTCCTCGGCAGGAAAGTGGATCGACGGCGGTGACCTCCGCGTAGGCATGACCCTTCGCAAACCGGACGGACACACCGCCGAGATCCTTTCGGTCCGCCACCTCACAGACTGGCAGACCACGTACGACCTCACGGTCGAGGGCGTCCATACGTACTATGTGCTGGCGGGCGAGACTCCAGTCCTGGTTCACAACTGCGGCTTTCGCAAGCATGACAAAGCCCGGGGTGCTGCCGGCGTCGATGAAATGACGGCTACGTTTGAGAAGTTCTACGCCAAATCTGATATCTATAGCGAGAGCTACGGGAACGGCCTGGAACTCTGGACACCATACGGTGTTCGCCAGGTAGATATCGCAGTTAGAAATTCAGATGGAAACCTTCACCTCTACGAGGTGAAGGTGAACAAGTCGAATTACACGAAGGGGCAGCGACGGAAGGATGAATGGCTAGCCAATACCTACGGGTTCAAAACTTCAGTAGTTCGTCGTGATACAGAGTGCCCAATCTGCAACCCTTAAGTGGAAAGGATGTTCGGTGAGTAGTGACTTCGCTTTTTGGAAACGCAGCGTCGGAGACCCTGAGGAAGTCTTCAATAACCTTGCTGAAGGTGACGCCGGCGACCTTGAGGTAAGTCCTGATGTGTTGCGCTTCCGCAGGGAGTTGCTGAGTAGATGGCCGGATCTAGAAGACGTTCTGGAGCCCTCGAGATTCGACCTCGAAGAGGAACCGGATCATGAGGCGAAGTATGTCCTGCTGACCCTTTCGGTTCGCCAACTGGATTATCTCCCGGAGATACTTGACATGGCGAAGCGGAATGACCTCGTTGGGTTTAGTGGAGTGGCAGGGGAGGCGATTTAGGCCTTCAGGCCTCACCGCCCCAAAAAGATCGGATTCGTGAACGCCGCCAGCGCCCCCGGTACCGGCCCCGCCGCCGTCTCGTGCCGCAGTTCCGCCCGTACGTACGCCGCGTACGCCGGTGTCGTACGCCACTCCGCCACCCCCGATCCCCCCACCGGGAGCGGGTCGCTCGTGTACAGGACGCCCTGGTCCGTGACCAGGCGGATCGTGCAGCGGGGGGCGCCCGTGGCCTCCACTCGCACCGTGACCGGGGTGTCGGGGGCTACCTTCAACCGCTCGCCGATTCCGGCATGTTCGCCGTGGCCACCCGATGCCGTGAACGTCAGGGAGACGTTCTTCGACTCGGCGACGTAGGAGCGGCCCGCGCGGATGCCGGCCTGGATCGCCTCGCGGGTCAGGTCGTCCGCGAGGACCACCGTCTGGGGCAGGCCCACCGCGTCCGGGTCCCGGTGGGCGTCGCTGTTGCCCATCGCCGGGATCCACTCCCGCCCCGGCCCCCGCACCGACGCGACCAGCATGTTGTCCCACTCCGCCAGCGTCACCTCGTCGTCCGGCGTGTACGGGCCGTTCCACACCTCCACCGCGTCCGCCTCGCCGAACCCGAACTTCCAGCCGCAGCCGATGCAGGTGGCGTGCGGATGGGCCGGGACCACCAGGCCGCCGGCCCGGTGGATCTCGCGGGCGAAACGGCCGAAGCGGTTGTCGCGGGCCCGGTAGCGCCAGTCCACGAAAGTGCCCGGGTCCGTTCCCAGGGCCACGACGTGGCCGTTGCGGGTCGTTACCTCCTCGCCCAGCAGGATCAGCAGGTCGTCGCCCGCTTCCTCGGCCCAGTGGGGGTGGGAGGCGTGCGTGTTGTGCTCCGACGTGTTGATGAAGTCCAGGCCCGCCGCCCGGGCCAGCGCCGCGATCTCGGCCGGGGTGCGGCGGCCGTCCGAGTACCAGGAGTGGAGGTGGCAGTCGCCCCGGTACCAGGCCCGGCCCCGGCCCCGCGCACGGGACGGCGGGTACACCGGACGGGGTGTCTCGCCGGGCTCCCCGTACGTCAGCGTGATCGTCAGTTCGTACGACAGGCCCTGCGGCGCCACCGTGTACGGGCCCAGTGCCACGTGCCAGGTGCCCTGGCGGACAGGGCCCGGCACATACCCCGGTGTCGCGTCGTCCGCGCGGAGGAAGAACTCCGAGCGCGCCCCGCCCGACCAGCCCCGGAAGCCCCGGCCACCCAGCTCGGTGCCGTGCTCGTCGAAGATGCCGATGTCGAGGGCGTTGCCCTGGGTGCCGGCGGGGACGGGCGGCTTGTCGTAGGTGTACGCGACCCTGATCTCCCGTACTCCGGAAGGGACTTCGACGGGTACGTAGACGAAGTCCGGCGAACCCGGGGGCAGGGTGCCGCGTACCGTCCTGGTCTCCTGGTCCTGGCCGTCGGCCGCCGCGAAGCTCACGCTTCCCAACGTAAGGGCGGCGGCCGCGCCCGTCACGAACAGAGCTCGTCGTCCGATGCCGTGCGCGTCCTCACACATGAGGCCACCTTCCGGTACGGGTGTGAACTGCCGTGGAAGAGAAGGGAATCGGGGATCGACGGTATGTCATGTACGCGAACCGAGGCACGTACCAAGACACGAACCAAGACAGTCTGGTTACGGCCATGTGACCAAGGTGCCGACCGGTCGGTATGGACATCCGCACCCCTGCCCGGTACAGATGGGTCATGCGTATCGCCGTCACGATCTTCCTCACCGACGAGACCATCACCCCGACCCGGCTCGCCCGTGAGCTGGAGGATCGGGGTTTCGCCGGCCTCTATCTGCCCGAGCACACCCACATCCCGGTCGAGCGGGTGACGCCGTACCCGGCGGGCGGTGAGCTGCCGCCGGAGTACGGCCGCACCCTCGACCCCTTCGTCGCCCTCGGCCAGGCCGCCGCGGTGACCGAGCGGCTCGGCCTCGGCACCGGCATCACGCTGGTCGCGCAGCACGACCCGATCGACCTCGCCAAGCAGATCGCCACCCTCGACCACCTCTCCGGCGGCCGCTTCACCCTCGGCCTCGGCTTCGGCTGGAACGTCGAGGAGGCCGCCGACCACGGCGTGGAGTGGCGCACGCGGCGGGAGCTGGTCAGGGACCGGATGGCCTTGATGCGCGCGCTGTGGTCGGAGGAACCGACCGCGTACGAGGGCGAGTTCGGCAGCGTCCGGGCCTCCTCCGCCTTCCCCAAGCCGGTGCAGAAGCCGCGCGGCCCGGTGGTCGGGCCCCGCACGCTGATCGGCGGGGCGGCCGGCCCCAAGCTGTTCTCGCACATCTCCGAGTACGCGGACGGCTGGCTGCCCATCGGCGGCCGCGGGCTGACCGAGTCCCTGCCCGTGCTGCGCGCCGCCTGGACCGACGCCGGGCGCGACCCGGCCACCCTCCAGGTCGTCCCGTACGCCGTCTTCCCGACCCCCGGCAAGCTCGCCCATTACGCGGACCTCGGCATCGAGGAGGTCGTGGTCCAGCTGCCGCCGGAGGGGGAGGCGGAGGTGCTGAGGGCGCTGGACGGCTGTGCCGCCTTCCTGGACTGACCTTGGACTGACCTCGGAGTGACCGCGGACTGGCCTCCGGTACTGATCAGCGCGACCTTATGCTCGAAGAATGACGACTTCCGCGACCCCCGGAACCGGCCCCACCGAGAACTCCATGCGTCGCGCCCTCAAACGCGCCCGGGACGGCGTCGCCCTCGACGTCACCGAGGCCGCCGTCCTGCTCCAAGCACGCGGCGAGGCCCTCACCGACCTCGCCGCGTCCGCCGCCCGGGTGCGCGACGCGGGCCTCGAGGCGGCCGGCCGGCCCGGCGTCATCACGTACTCCAAGAGCGTCTTCATCCCGCTCACCCGGCTGTGCCGGGACAAGTGCCACTACTGCACCTTCGTCACGGTCCCCGGCAAGCTGCGCCGCGCCGGGCACGGGATGTTCATGTCGCCGGACGAGGTCCTGGACATCGCCCGCAAGGGCGCCGCCCTCGGCTGCAAGGAAGCCCTGATCACCCTCGGTGACAAGCCGGAGGAGCGCTGGCCCGAGGCGCGGGAGTGGCTGGACGCGCACGGGTACGACGACACCATCGCCTACGTCCGCGCCATATCCATCCGCATCCTGGAGGAGACGGGGCTGCTGCCCCACCTCAACCCCGGGGTGATGTCCTGGACCGACTTCCAGCGGCTCAAGCCCGTCGCGCCCTCCATGGGCATGATGCTGGAGACCACCGCCACCCGTCTGTGGTCCGAGCCGGGCGGCCCGCACTACGGCTCCCCGGACAAGGAGCCCGCCGTACGGCTGCGGGTCCTCGAGGACGCCGGGCGGTCCTCCGTGCCGTTCACCTCCGGCCTCCTCATCGGCATCGGCGAGACCTACGAGGAGCGGGCCGAGTCGCTGTTCGCGCTGCGGAAGGTCTCCCGCGCCTACCACTCCATCCAGGAACTGATCATCCAGAACTTCCGCGCCAAGCCGGACACCGCGATGCGCGGCATGCCGGACGCGGAGCTGGACGAGCTGGTGGCGACGATCGCCGTCGCCCGGCACATCATGGGCCCGGCCGCCTGTCTGCAGGCCCCGCCCAACCTGGTCGAGGGCGAGTACGAGCGGCTCATCGCGGCGGGCATCGACGACTGGGGCGGGGTCTCCCCGCTGACCATCGACCACGTCAACCCCGAACGCCCCTGGCCGCAGATCGAGGAGCTGGCCGCGCGGTCGGAGGCGGCCGGGTTCGCGCTGCGGGAACGTCTGTGTGTGTACCCGGAGTTCGTCCGGCGCGGCGAACCCTGGCTGGACCCGCGGCTGCGCCCGCACGTGCGGGCCCTGGCGGACCCGGAGACCGGGCTGGCGCTCCCGGACGCCGTGGTCGAAGGACACCCCTGGCAGGAACCCGAGGAGGCCTTCACCGCCTCCGGCCGCACCGACCTGCACACCGCCATCGACACCGAGGGCCGTACGTCCGACCGTCGCGACGACTTCGACGAGGTGTACGGCGACTGGGCGGAGCTGCGCGAGGCCGCGGCGCCCGGCATGGCGCCCGAGCGCATCGACACCGACGTCCGGGCGGCTCTTGCGACCGCGGCCGACGATCCGACCCGCCTCACCGACGCCGAGGCGCTGGCGCTGCTGCACGCGGACGGGCCCGCGCTGGACGCCCTGACCCGGATCGCGGACGACGTGCGCCGGGCGGCGGTCGGCGACGACGTGACGTACATCGTCACCCGCAACATCAACTTCACCAACGTCTGCTACACCGGCTGCCGTTTCTGCGCCTTCGCCCAGCGGCGGACGGACGCCGACGCCTACACGCTCTCCCTGGAGCAGGTCGCCGACCGCGCCCAGCAGGCCTGGGACGTCGGCGCGGTGGAGGTGTGCATGCAGGGCGGGATCCACCCCGATTTGCCGGGGACGGCGTACTTCGACATCGCGAAGGCGGTGAAGGAGCGGGTGCCCGGCATGCATGTGCACGCCTTCTCCCCGATGGAGGTCGTCAACGGCGCCACCCGCACCGGCATGTCGATCAGGGAGTGGCTGACGGCGGCGAAGGAGGCCGGCCTCGACACCATCCCCGGGACGGCCGCCGAGATCCTCGACGACGAGGTCCGCTGGATCCTCACCAAGGGCAAGCTGCCGACGGCGACCTGGATCGAGGTCGTCACCACCGCGCACGAACTCGGCATCCGGTCGTCGTCGACCATGATGTACGGGCACGTCGACCAGCCCCGTCACTGGCTCGGCCACCTGCGCACCCTGGCCCGCATCCAGCAGCAGACGGGCGGCTTCACGGAGTTCGTGACCCTGCCGTTCATCCACACCAACGCGCCCGTCTACCTGGCGGGGATCTCCCGCCCCGGACCGACCGTCCGGGACAACCGCGCGGTGACGGCGATGGCCCGTCTGCTGCTGCACCCGCACATCCCCAACATCCAGACCAGCTGGGTGAAGCTGGGCACGGAGGGGGCGGCGGAGATGCTCCGCTCGGGCGCCAACGACCTGGGCGGCACGCTGATGGAGGAGACGATCTCCCGGATGGCCGGGTCCTCCTACGGCTCGTACAAGTCGGTCAAGGACCTGATCGCCGTGGCCGAGGCCGCCGGACGGCCGGCGAGGCCGCGGACCACGCTCTACGGCGAGGTGCCGGAGGAACGGCAGCGGGCCGCGGCGGTCTCGGACGGGCACCTTCCGGAGCTGCTGCCCGTGCTGGACTGAGGACCGGGAGCCTCACAGTACGATGATCGGACCCCTGTTCCGACGGGTTCCAGGGGTCCTGTAACCGAGGAGATGCGTGCCGTGCCAGCCCCCAAGGTCTGGGTGACCGGTCTGACGGTAGGAGCGATCGCCGCTGTCGCCGTCCTGGCCGTGCAGGCCGACAAGGGAACGAAGCCGCACGTGGCCGCCTCCCGGCCGCACGCGTCGGCCTCCGCGGGCGCGCACCCCTCCGCCACGAGGACCGCGGCTCCGGCCAAGGTGCCGGACGGCTCCGGGACCGGGCGCCGGATCGTGTACTCGCTCGGGCAGAAGACGGTCTGGCTGGTCGACGCGAGCGACGCGGCCCGCCGCACCTTCGCCGTCTGGCCGGGCACGGTGAGCCCGGCCGTGGGCACCTACACGGTCGGCACCCGCACCGAGGGCCCGATCACCGGATCCGACGGCGTGAAGATCGAGCACATCGTGTACTTCTCCGCCCAGTCCGGCGTCAACATCGCCTTCTCCAACGCGGTCGACGGCTCCTCGCCGCCGCCCGCGTCCGGCGTCCGTACCGGCGGTGTCCGGATGCGGACGGCGGACGGGGCGGCGCTGTGGACCTTCGGGACCGCGGGCACGAAGGTCGCGGTCGTCAAGTAGTGGCGTCCGTGCGGCGGTTGTCGCTCAGCAGCACGACGAGCAGCGTGATCCCGGCGAACACGAACACCCGCAGGGCGGCGTCCAGTCCGTTCCAGGTCTTCGACTGCCACATGGAGAACCACTCACCTCCGATGGCGATGAACCCGGCGCCGAAGAGCAGCAACAGCATCAGCAGACCGTAGACGGACAGGGCGCGGGCACGGGCGTGCTCGCGCCGGGCCCAGAGCCAGGTGGCGTAGATCAGCACGAGCGCGGCCAGGGTCTCCCAGACGATGATCAGGACGTAAGCGGTGTTCTGCAGGCCCTTGTTGGTGATCGCCCGCCACATCAGGTCGTCGTCCTTGAACGTGGTGTCCATGGCGAGGACATGCTGCACGAACGCCTGGTTCGTCCCGAAGTCGGTGATGTTCCCGAAGGCGACGAGCGCGATGTAGAGGGCCACTCCGGCGGTGAGCAGCGTGGCCGTCAGGTCGAGGGCACGGGTGGTGGGGGGTGTGTTGGTGGACATGACAGCAATCTTGCCCGGGATGATCAGCCGTCCTCACCCCGGTGGGCCAGAATGTTGCCGACGCGAGGGGTTCCCGGACGAGAGGACGGACCGGTGGCGCAGGCACGGGGGTCGCGGCCGTCGATGCAGGAGCTGATCGCCCGCCGCAGACGCGCCGGTTTCGTCGGCAGAGCGGCCGAACGGGCCGCTTTCCGGGGCAACTTCGACCTGCCGCCGGAGGACGAGCGGCACCGCTTCCGCTTCCATGTGCACGGCAACGCGGGCGTCGGAAAGACCTTCCTGGTAAGGGAGTTGGAGCAGATCGCCCGGGAACGGGGCGCACTCACCGCGTACGTCGACGAGAGCGCCGGCGGCCTGCCGGAGGCGCTGGAGGTGATCAGCCGTCAGTTCGCCGCCCAGGGACACCGGTTCAAGGAACTCGACCGGCTGCTCGCCGCGCATCGGGAGCGGCGGCACGAGGCGGAGGCGGTGCTCGCCGCCCCGGACACGGACCGGGACGGACCCTCGGCGGGGAGCCTCGCGGTGACCCGGGCCGGGCTGATCGGCGCGGCGGCCGTGCCCGTGGTCGGCCCCCTCGCCGGCGCCCTCGATCCCGTCCAACTCGCCGAAGGAGTCGACCGGTTGCGGGCCGGGCTCAGCGCCCGCTTCCGCAGCCAGGAGGACGTGCGACTCGTCCTGGACCCGGCCGCCGTGCTCACCCCGGTGCTGCTGGACGCGCTGGCCGAGGCGGCGGACGCGGCACCGTGGACCGTCCTGTTCCTCGACACGTACGAGCGCACCGGACCGGTCCTCGACGCATGGCTGCACCAGGTGATGACCACCGACCGGTACGGCACCCTGCCGGCGACGGTCGTGGTCGTCACCGCCGGACAGCGCCCCCTCGACACCGCCCGCTGGGGCGGCTTCGCCGACTTCCTCACCGACGTGCCGCTCGGCCCCTTCACGGACGCCGAGGCACGTGGGCTGCTCGCGGACCGGGGCGTGCGGGACGAGCCCGTCGTCGCGGAGGTCCTGCGGCTGACCGGCGGACTGCCGGTGCTGGTCTCCACCCTCGCCGAGGCCCGCCCGGCCGGCCTGGACGAGGTCGACGACCCGAGCGCGGACGCGGTGGAGCGGTTCCTGAAGTGGGAGCGCGATCCCGTACGCCGGGCCGCCGCGCTGGCCGGGGCGCTGCCGCGATGGCTCGACGCGGACGTCCTGCGGGCCGTGCTCGACTGCCCGGACGACCAACTCGACGTGCTGTACGGCTGGTTGCGGGGCATGCCCTTCGTCGGTGAGCGCGGCGGCCGGCTGCGCTACCACGACGTGGTGCGCGCGCCGATGCTGCGGCTGCAGCGCCGCTGGTATCCCCGCACCTGGAGCGAGCGGCACGGCCGGCTCACCCGGGCGTTCGGGCGGTGGCGGGAACGGCTCGAGGAGACCCTCGCCCCCGACCGGTTCTGGCCGGACGGCCAGTGGCGGGACCTGCGCCTCGCCGAGTCCTACCACGCGCTGTGCGAGGCGCCCCGGGCCGCGCTGCCCGCGGTCCTTGACGACCTCGTCGACGCCTGCGACCACGGTGACGACGTCGTACGGAGCTGGATCGCCCTGCTCGCGGAGGCGGGGGAGGACGCGGACACCGACGTGGTGCGCGCGTGGGCGGACGACCTCGCCGAGGCGTTCGCGGCGGGCGGGACGGTCCCGCTGCTCGGGCTGCTCCTGGACCGGGCCCGGGGTGACGAGCCCTGGCGGCCCCGGGCATGGAGCGTCAGGGCCGACGCGTTCGCCCGCGACCGGGACGACGGGCGCGCACTGGAGGAGTACGACCGTGCCCTCGCCCTCGATCCCGACCTGGCCCGGGCGCTGCGGGCGAAGGCGGTCACACTGAGCCGGACCGGCGACCACCGGGGCGCGGTCGCCCTGCTGGACCGGGTGGTCGCGCTGGAGCCGGACGACGCCTGGAACGTCACCCTGCGCGGCGAGTTCCACCGCCTCCTGCGCGACTCGGAGGCCGCGGAGCGCGACCTGAGCGAGGGCATCCGGCTGGACGCATCCAACGAGTTCGCCTGGGCCTCACGCGGGGCAACCCGGGAGCGGGAGGGCGAACTCGACGCGGCGCTCGCGGACCTCGACCGCGCGCTGGAGCTCAAGCCGGACTACGGCTGGGCGCTCGGCCGCCGGGCCCGGGTGTGGCGGGCGCTGGGGGAGCCGGCCCGGCAGCTGGCCGACCTCGACCACGCCCTCGGGCTGTGGCCCGACTGGGGCTGGGGGCACTGCGAACGCGGGGACGCGCTGCGGGTGGCCGGCCGCGACGAGGAGGCCCTCGCCGACTACGACCGTGCCCTCGCCATCGACCCCGACTACGCCTCGGCCCACGCCAGCCGCGGCGCCTCGCTGAGCAACCTGGGCCGTCACACGGAGGCCCTCGCGGCCCTGGACCGGGCCCTGGAGCTCAACCCCGGCTATCCGTGGGCCCGGGAGCAGCGAGCGGCCGTCCTCGCCCGGCTCGATCGGCAAGGCGACGGCACATCCGGTCAAAACCGGCCATGAGCAGCCATGAACGGCCACTTCCGTCACTCCTCCCATACACGTATGCCCCCTGAACGCACCGTCCCCGTTCGATTACAGTGCTGGACTGTCATGCGTCGGGCGGTGCCGCAGGGGAGGTCTTGGTGACTGTGACTACCGGGGCCGTGTGGGGCCGGGTCGAGCAGCAGGACTTCCGCAGCCGGGTGCGCGGGACGCTGCTCGGGGCGGCCGTCGGGGACGCGCTCGGGGCGCCGGTGGACGCCCTGGACCTCGACCAGATCCGCGAGACGTACGGCGCCGAGGGGCTCGTGGACCTCGCCTTCGCCTTCGGCAGGCGGGGTGCCGTCACCCACCTCACCCAGCTCACCCTGTTCTCCGTCGACGGGCTGATACGGGCCCAGGTGCGCCGGGACACCGGCGCCTGGCATCCACCGACCGACCTGCACCGGGCGTATCTGCGCTGGGCGGCCACCCAGCGGGACTGGGGGCCCGACGAGCGGCGCAAGGACGACGGCTGGCTGGCCCGGGAGGAGTGGCTGTACGCGCGCCGGGATCCGGCCCGTTCGCTGCTGATCGGGTTCGGCGACGAGACCATGGGGACGCTGGACGCCCCCAAGAACCCCACCGAGGTCGGGCCCGAGGCGGTCGCCCGGTCGGCGCCCTTCGGACTGCTCGTCGGCTGGGAACCGCAACTCGTCGTCCAGCTCGCGGTGGAGTGCGCGGCCCAGACCCACGGTCACCCCACCGCCTACCTGGCGGCGGGGGCGTACGCCGTGATCGTGCACGCGCTGGCCCGGGGCGACAGCCTGGACGGCGCGGTGCAGCGGGCGCTGGCGCTGCTCGCCGCGCGGCCGGGGCACCAGCCGGTGTCGGACGCGCTGCAGCACGCGCTGGGCGCGGTACGGCAGGGCATGCCGACACCGCTGCGCGTCGAGGAACTGGCCGGCGACGGCTCCGCCGAGGGCGTGCTCGCCGCCGCGGTGTACTGCGCCCTGGTCGGCGAGGACGTACGGCACGGTCTGTGCCTCGCCGTGAACCAGGACGGCCCCTCCGGTCCGACCGGCGCCCTCACCGGCGGCCTGCTGGGCGCCCTGCACGGCGAGACGGCGCTGCCCCCGGCGTGGCTCGCCGAACTGGAGGGCCGCCCCACCGTCCTCGAACTCGCCGACGACTTCGCCATGGAGATGACCCAGGGCCCGGCCCTCCACGGCCCGGCCGGCTCCTCCCCGGGCTGGCTGACGCGCTACCCGAGGGCGTAGGGCCGTAGCGCGGCTTTCTCCGGCCCCGATGTGCTGTCGGACCGGGCCCTGCTGCCGCGAGGACTCCGTGGGCGCGGGCCGGGAAGCCGTTGCTCAGGCCCCGGCGGCCGGGGACGGGGCCGTGTGGCCCATCGTGCTCGACCGGGGGATGAGGCGGTGGGGGGCGCGGATCTCC
>NZ_WVUG01000135.1 GCF_017614965.1 Streptomyces griseorubiginosus
TCGGTTGGCTTCGCAACCCCGAGCTACCAAGAGGCCCTGCCTTCATGCCCGCGGCCAGCTGCGATCACCCGATCGAGACTCCCGTTCGACGCGCACCCCTCAAGATCGGAACGACAACAGCTACTTACCTCAGCCACTCGATCCAGACAGGAGGCGCATCATGTTCGACCTTGATGAGCTCTGAATCGGTGACGGGAATCCCATGTACGTCCAGCGTCGGCAGCACGCCGACTCGCAGCGTGGCACCCGCGGCCAGGCGGTCCTCCTCCACGGTGGAGCTCACACCGGCATGTGCTGGACAACCACGCCGGACCGCCGACCCGGCTGGGCCAAGCACCTCGCAGGAGCTGGCTGGAGCACCTACGTCTCGGACTGGCCCGGCATGGGTCGCTCTCGCCGGCGACCCGACTTCCTCACCCAAGGGGCCGCGCCAGGTGTGGGCGTCCCCGTTCTCGACGACGGCCGAACGCTGACCCTCTGACGGCGGATCAAAAGTGACCCACTTGGTGATCTTCGTCTGACTCTGACCTTGATGATCAAGGTCAGGAGGGAAGGTGATCCTCGTGGAGGACTGGGCAGAGATCCGCCGGCTGCACCGGGCCGAGCAGATGCCGATCCGGGCAATCGCCCGGCATCTGGGTATTTCGAAGAACACCGTCAAGCGGGCCCTGGCAAACGACCGGCCGCCGCAGTACCAGCGGCCGGCCAAGGGCTCGGCCGTCGACGCGGTAGAGGTGCAGATCCGGGAACTGCTGCGGGAGACCCCGACGATGCCCGCGACAGTGATCGCCGAGCGGATCGGCTGGGAGAGAGGCATGACCATCCTCAAGGACCGGATCCGGGAACTGCGGCCGGCCTATGTCCCCATCGATCCGGTCTCCCGCACGGTCTATCGGCCCGGCGAGCTGGCCCAGTGCGACCTGTGGTTCCCCGACGCGGCCATCCCCCTGGGCTATGGGCAGAGCGGACGCCCGCCGGTCCTGGTGATGGTGTCCGGCTACTCGCGCGTGATCACCGCCCGGATGCTGCCCTCCCGCAGGACCGGCGACCTGATCGACGGACACTGGCGGCTGCTGACCGAATGGGGCGCCGTCCCCAGGACGCTGGTCTGGGACAACGAGGCCGGCGTCGGCCGCGGCCGCCCGACATCCGAGTTCGCCGCGTTCGCGGGCCTGCTCGCCACCAGGATCTACTTGTGCCGCCCCAGGGATCCGGAGGCAAAGGGACTGGTGGAACGGGCGAACGGCTACCTCGAGACGTCGTTCCTGCCCGGACGGCACTTCAGCGGACCGGACGACTTCAACACCCAGCTGCAGGCATGGCTGAAGGTCGCCAACCGGAGGGTCCACCGCACTCTCGGGGCCCGTCCGGCCGACCGGTGGGAAGCGGACCGGGCCCAGATGCTCACCTTGCCCGCGGTCGACCCGCCGACCTGGTGGCGGTTTTCGACCCGGCTGGGCCGGGACCACTATGTCCGCGTAGACACCTGCGACTACTCCGTCGACCCGGCGGCGATCGGCCACCAGGTCACCGTGCTGACCGACAACGAGCAGGTCATCGTGCTCACCTCCGGCGGCGAGATCGTCGCCCAGCATGCCCGCTGCTGGGCCCGACACCAGACCCTGACCGATCCCGAGCACTCCCAGGCCGGGCAGGCGATGCGACGCCAGGAAGCACGCCGTCGGCCCACCGGCCAGATCCACGCCGTCGGCTCCGCCTCCGGCCCGCTCATCGAGGTCGAGCAACGCGAACTGGGCTCCTATGACCGCCTGTTCACCGTCATCGACGGCGGCGAGGGCAAGGAGGCCGGCTGATGCCCCGCACCCCCACCGTCGACGGTGACGCACCCACTGCCGCCACCGTCACAAGCCGCAGGACCGGCCAGCAGACCGCCTCCGACCTGGCCTTCCTGGCCCGGGCGATGAAGGCCCCGGCTCTTCTTGCCGCCGCCGACCGGCTCGCCGAACGGGCCCGCAAGGAGTCCTGGACCCACACCGAATACCTGGTCGCCTGCCTCCAGCGCGAGGTCTCCGCCCGGGAATCGCACGGCGGTGAGGCACGAGTACGCGCCGCCCGTTTCCCCGCGATCAAAACGATCGAGGAGCTCGACGTCACCCATCTGCGCGGCATGACGCGCCAACAGCTCGCGCATCTGGGCACTTTGGACTTCATCGCGGGCAAGGAGAACGTCGTCTTTCTGGGACCGCCCGGCACCGGCAAGACACACCTGGCGATCGGCCTGGCAGTGCGGGCCTGCCAGGCCGGACACCGCGTCGCCTTCGCCACCGCCGCCGAGTGGGTCGACAAGCTCGCCGCCGCCCACGAGTCCGGCCGCCTGTCGGCCGAGCTCACCAGGCTCGGCCGCTATCCGCTGATCGTGGTGGACGAGGTCGGCTACATCCCATTCGAAGCGGAGGCCGCGAACCTGTTCTTCCAGCTCATCTCGAACAGATACGAACGCGCGTCCGTGATCGTCACCAGCAACAAGCCCTTCGGACGCTGGGGAGAGGTCTTCGGCGACGAGACAGTCGCCGCCGCCATGATCGACCGCCTGGTCCATCACGCCGAGGTCCACTCCCTCAAGGGCGACTCCTACCGCATGCGAGGACGCGAGCTCGGACGCGTCCCCACCGACACATCCGACAACGACTGAACCGTCATCACCGACACCAACCGGGTCAGATTTCAACCGCCCAAAGTGGGTCCGAGTTCAGCCGACGCCGACACCCGTGGCCTGACCGTAAGCCGGCTCCCCGGCAGGCAGGTGCCGCCGAGCGGCGCGAGATGTTTTCTGCCCGAACCCATCGGTGCTCGATTCGCGGGCCGAACGCCGATGTGCCGCACCGCACGGGCGGACCGGGCCCGCGCCGGTCGCGAGCTCGACACCCGAACGCCCCGAACCACCATCCTCACCGATCGACTTCCCTCGCGCCCGGATGGCGTGCACCGCGTCACGACGGGCGATCTCGAAGCCCATGGTCGCGTCCGCATGGACCCAGCAACCCGCAAGGCGGTATCCGATGACCAGAACGTTCCCCACCACCGGACACCAGGCGGCCGCAGCCCCCGTTCGCCTGGAACGCGACAAAGGCGTCGCCCGCATCGTCTTGGCACGGGGGAACACCGGCAACGCCTTCGATCTCGAACTCGTCACATCCCTTCGCGACGCGGTTCGCCAGGTCGCGGACTGGACACGAGATGCTGAGCGGACAGACATCGGCGCGGTGCTGCTCCAGGCGGAGGGCCGCAACTTCAGCGTCGGCGGTGACCTGCGGGCCTTTGTCGCCCAAGGCGAGGACACCGGCGGGTATGTGCAGGCTGTCGCCGACGCGGCGCACGAAGCTGTACTCGGGATCATCGACCTGCGGGTACCCGTCGTCGCCGCGGTCCGCGGTGCTGTCGCCGGAGGAGGAGTCGGCCTCGTTTTGAGCGCCGACGTCGTGGTGGCGGCGCGTTCCGCGAATATGCGCCTCGCCTACACAGCTCTCGGGCTGACTCCCGACTGCGGGGCCTCGTGGTTCCTGCCGCGGATAGTCGGCGTGCATCGGGCTCTCGACCTGGTGCTGACGAACCGGGTGCTGGCCGCCGCCGACGCCGAGCGTTGGGGACTGTTCAGTCGGGTCGTCGCGGACGAGGAATTGTCCTCAGCCACGGAGAACCTCCTGCGCTCAATCGTAACCGGCCAACGCGGTGCGTTGAGCCAGGCCAAGCTGCTGGTGCGGACCGGACTCTTCGATGAACTGCCCGAACACCTCGAATACGAGGCCGAGTTCATCGCCAAAGCCAGTGCCCGCCCCGAGGTGCGGGCGGCCATGGAGGAGTTCTTGAACCGTACGCGCGCAGCGCGGTAGTGCCGGCACACGCTTTGCTGGGCTTTCGCTGACGCGCCCGGTAGCGCGGCTGCGAGGACTCATCGGTCGAAGGTTGCGAGCGGAGCCTCAGGGTGGGGCGAGGGCGACGGCGTCGCGCGCGTTCAGCTCGCCCAGCCGCTGGTGGACATCGATGCTGACTTCTCGACTGCCGACTGTGCGGCCAGATGCTGACCGGTCGGCTGTGGAGCGCGCTTTCCTTGTCACGCACCAGATGTGGATTCGAGTTGGGTGGCCAGTGGCTGCGTCGGGGCGGGTACGGCGTGGGGTGGCCGCTCGCACGCCGCGTCAGGCGACGAGGCGGGGTTCATGGCCGCCTGGCGGGGAGACACCCCTGCCGGGGACGGCTCAGCGCCCGACCTGGAACCGGCGGACCTTCCCGACGCTCGTGCGGGGGAGCTCGTCGATGAAATGCCATGCGCGGGGCCGAGCGGCGGGGGTGAGATGCCGGACTGCCCAGGCGTCGAGCTCGTCCGGCTGAGGCGGCTGGGCGGTGTTCTGCGGAACGACGTAAGCGATCGGGACCTGGTCGTAGACGGGATCGGGCTGGGCGATGACTGCGATCTCGAAGACGCCGGGCGCCCGCGTCAGCGTGGCTTCGACCTCGGCGAGGCTGACGTTCTCCCCCGAAACCTTGATGACGTCGTCGATCCGGCCGACGAACCTCAGGGTTCCGTGCTGATCGGCGGTGACGAGGTCTCCCGTGGCGAACCAGGCGGCCTCGCCGTCGGGCCGCAGGACCTTGCGTGTCGCGGCTTCGTTGTCGAGGTAGCCGTGGAACAGGTCGATGCCCGGCGTGCCACGCACGAGGAGCTGTCCGGGGACACCTGGTTCCGAGTCCTCTCCGGTGACCGGGTCCTCGAGCCGTACGCGCCGACCGCCGATCGGTTGCCCGATCACATCGTGCAACGGGGTTTCTGTCAGGTCGGCGGTGACGATCGCGACGGTTTCGGTCATGCCGTAGAGCTGGCGGGGTGCAATGCCGGTGAGCTTTGCGAAGGCCGCGTGGTGATCGGGGCTGAGGTTCTGCGCGAACCACACGTGCTCGAGTACGGCCGGCGGCTGGTCGGCGGGGTGCCGGGCGAGGATCATGCGGATCGGAGCCGCGAACAAGCTCGCATGGGTGACCTCCAGTTCGCGGGCCAGCGCGACCCACCGCGACGCGGAGAACGAGGCGGTCAACGCCACGCTCGCGCCGGTCGCCACGGCGGAAGCGAAGCAGTAGTACTGGGCGTTGGCGTGGAACAGGGGCAGCGTGACGTACCAGCGGTGCCGCGCCTGCAGGCCGATGACTGCGGACATCGTCTCGGCGGCCTGGCCGTAGCACGCCTGGGAGAGCAGGACGCCTTTCGGTTCCGAGGTCGTGCCGGAGGTGAACATGACGGCGAGCCGGTCGGACGGCACTACCGGGACCGGATCGCGGACCGGAGGACCGCTCATCAGGGCCGCGCCGGGTGCCAGATCCGTTTCGTCCTCGGCGAGTTCGAAGACGCGAGGGATCCGCCCGTCCGCCCCATCGTGGTAGACCTCTGCTCGCGCGGCTGCACAGAGCCCGGCCACGGGCTTGACCCTGCCCACCTGTCTGGTGATGTCGCGCTGCGTGGAGGCGGGATCGACCGGCGTCATCCACGCGCCGAGCCGAGCCGTCGCGAGCCAGGCGGCGACGAACGCCGGAGAATTGCGAAGTCCGATGTGGACAGACGAACCGGGCGTGACGCCCGACTCCGCCAGCGTGCCGCTGACGCGCGCGACGATCTCGTCGAACTCACGGTACGTCCACGTGATCGCGCTTCGGTCGTCAGGCCGGAACACCAAGAACGTCCTGTCCGCGTGCCGACGTACTGCTTCGTCCCACAGGGCCTGAAAGGTCGGCGGGGTCGTGACCGGTTCGCGTCGGTTTGCGTGCGACGGCATAGCCCGCTCCCTTCGTCGGTCCATCGAGTCCGGTTGTGCGGCGCACAGGAGCCGGAGGCCTCGATCGTGCCACAGGAAACATTTCATCGACCTTTCACCTCTTCCGGGCGCGCGGGTGGCTCAGCGGGAGTTCTCCAACCGAGGCCGAGGCACGTCCTGCACCGCGCCGCGACAACCTGCAGGTAGGATTCGGCAGTTTCGATCACCGGCGGCGCCAACTCGTAGCTGTAACCGCGGGCGGACTTGATGAACCGCGCTGACCTGGCCGATTCGCCCAGCCTGTTGCGCAACCGCGTGATGCAGATGCGCATCGTGTCGAGGTCGGCGTCGGCCCAGCGCCACACGCGATGCAGGATCCGAACAACGCCTCCCGGCTGAGCGTCGCCGGAACGGCGACAACAACTGTGGCCGACGTACCCCGGGATGGCCGTGATCTTGGCCGACTCCGATTGGCCCGACAGCTCCGGTCAACCTGCACGCATCCTGAAGACCGTCGACCGCCCGAAGGGCAACAACACGGTTGCGCGGCACTCTGACGGTGTAAGCGGGTGTTCTGTGAGCCTTCGAGCGGGTTCACCTTTCCGGTCGGGGCACGGTGAACAGGCCGGGTTCGGGTTCGGGTTGCCCCGGCTCACGAGGCGCTCGAGCTTGGCGCGGGCGCCTTCGACGTGGCGGTTGTCGGTGCCGGTTCCCAGGGCTTCGCAGATCTCCTTGGCCCGACAGGCTGCCGACCGCGAAGAAGCAGCACGCCTGCGCGGGCAGATCACCCAGCCCAGCGAGCAACTCGCCGTCGTGGAGCACCGGCTGGAGCAGCTGGAGATTCCCGGGAGACCGTCCTGGAGATCGCCGAGGGCAGTCATACCGGCGGCTTGGAGCCGTATCCGTCTGCACACCGCCAGATCCTTGCCCCGTTCGAGGACGACCAGCACGGCCTACGCTCGTCGATCTGGGCCAGGAGTTCACGCTGCGCCACCTCGCCGGTCGAGGTCAGGGCGTCGATCGGTGGCGGGTCACGCCAGGTCTGCGCGGTGTGGCTGGTGAGCCGGGGGAGCACCACGTCGGTCATCGACCAGCGGATCCACGAGGCCGCACTGGCCGGGAGGGTCTCGTAGTAACGAGTGAGGCGGTGGTGCAGCAGCAGCGTGCCGAAGGTGTGCTCAAGGCCACCGCTTCGGCGCTGGTGCGAAGCCCTTCGTGCGCGGATCGCGCTGCACCACCTCTCGATGTCGATGCCCAGGGTGGCGCCGTGGTCGATGACCGCGTGCTTGTAATTCAGTGGGTGCTGTACGACCGGCGCCGCCAAGCCTCATTGACGCGCGCGAGCCCGGTCCGCGGCGGCGATGCCGCGCGCGGACGCCGGGTCCACATCGTCGCCGCCGCTGCGCTCGGAGGTGGCCAGGGCGTCGGGTCCGGTGGACATGCTGTTGGATGGCGGACTCGGTCTGCAAACAGCGCCCTTGGTCCCGACCCGACGCCGGACGTGGTGCCGTGGCCCGTAGATCGCCCGCGGATACCTCTCCAGCCAGGTCGACTCGATGTTCGGCCCTGGCTGGACATCGTATGTCGCTGCCTGCGGCAGGCACCTACATCAAGTCAGCCTGCTGTGCCTTGCGCCTGGGCCGCGAGGTCGGACCATTCCTCCCAGGTCTTCAGCCGCTCGGTGTAGATGTGGGACGTCATCGGCAGCGGCTGGGTACCGAAGAAGGCCCGCAGCGGTGGATTCTCGGCGTCCACGATCTTCAGCAGGGCGGTGCCGGCGGCGGACGGGTCGCCGGCCTCCATACCGCTCATCACGGCGGCCACCGCCGCGCGCAGCCCGTCATAGGCCGGCAGCTGATCGGCGACGACGCCGGAGGCGCCGGCCCAGTCGGTGGCGAAGCCCCCCGGCTCGATGATCGTGACCTTGATTCCGAAGTCGGCGACTTCTTGTGCCAGAGCGTCGGAAAAGCCCTCCAGCGCCCACTTGGAGGCGTTGTAGATGCCGAGGTTGGGGAAGGCGGTGACCCCACCGACGCTGGAGATCTGGACGATGTGGCCGCTGCCCTGCTCGCGCAGCAGCGGCAGTGCCGCCTGGGTGACCCACAGGGCGCCGAACAGATTGGTCTCGAGCTGGTCGCGCGCCTGCTGCTCGCTGATCTCCTCGATCGCGCCGAACAAGCCATACCCGGCGTTGTTGACCACGACGTCCAGCTTGCCGAAGTGCTCGTGGGTCTGCTGAACGGCTCGGGTGGCGGCCGGCTTGTCGGTGACGTCGAGCGTCAGCGGCAGGACCCTCTCGCCGTACGCCGTCACCAGATCGGCCAGGGTGTCGATGTTGCGGGCGGCTGCCGCGACGTTGTCGCCACGGTCGAGGGCGGCCTTGGCGAACTCGCGTCCGAAGCCGCGCGAGGAGCCGGTGATGAACCAGGTCTTGCTCACGGGGATACTCCAAATAGAGACTGCATCTTGCTTTAAGACTCTAATCAAAATCGAGACTGAGTCGCAAGACGAGTCGATGGTTTAACCTTGTGGCATGAGCGACTCTTCGAAGGCGGCGGCCCGCACCGAGGCCAAGCCGCTCGGACTGCGTGAGCGGATGCGCGCGACGATCCGGGCGGAGGTGATCGAGGCGGCGCACCGGCTGTTCACGGTGCAGGGGTACGACCGCACCACCGTCGAGCAGATCGCCGCTGAGGTGGGGTTGTCACGGGCCAGTCTTTTCCGTCACTTCGGGACCAAAGAGGACATCGTCCTGGGCCACCTGAACGACTCCGGCCTGCGGGTCGCAGAAGCGCTGGCCGCGCGCCCCGAACACGAGTCGCCCTGGATGGCGCTGCGCCGCGCGTTCGACGTCCTTGTCCGCATGAACGAGGAAGATGTCCAGCAGACGCTCAGATACCTGCGCATGCTTGCGGACACCCCGGCGCTGCACGCCCGGCACGTCGAGAAGCAGCTCGCGTGGCGGGACCTGCTCGGCCAGGAGATCGCGCGGCGCATGGGAACCGACCCCGACTGGCCCAGTGACCCCCGCCCGCCCGCGCTGGCCGCAGCCGCCCTCGCTTGCCTCGACGCGGCCTCCAGCGCCTGGATCGCCTGCGACGGTGCCATTCCGTTGTCCGCGATGCTCGACCGCGCGATGGATACGCCGCGCAGCGAGGCGCATGGGATCAGAGATCATCTCGGCTGATGGACGGATTCGTCTGCGGCAGGGTCACTCACCGTATCGGCGCGCTTGGACATGAGCTGGCCACGGACGCCCCTGCAGCAGGCCATCGCACCGGGAACATCTGCAGCGATGTGGCCTCACCGGTCGGCTTCATCGGTGTCTTCGACGACGAAGCCATGAACCCGATCGGCCTCGGTGCCTTCATAAGCACCGCCCCCCCCAATGTGCCGACGGTCAGCCGTAGTGGAGTACGAGTTACTCGGATGGCGAGCCAACGACTTACGCCTTCTCGACGGCCGTGAGTGCCGCCAGCACTTCCTGCGGCGGCGAGGGTGCCTGCTCCATGCCTGTCACCCCCTGCTGTGTCACCTGTTGCTGCAGAGGAACGTCCGCCAGTGCGGTCTGCAGAGTCTCTGGGCTCCAGCGCTGCTCGGCGTTGTTGAAGTGACGGCTGACAGTCCAGCCGTCGTAGATCGTCAGGTCGTCCCCGATGACGCCGAAGACCCGGCCTGTAAAGCGGCACAGCGGCGAGGCGAGATAGGCCACGATGGCCGCCACGTTTTCCGGGGCCATGCGGTCAAAGCCGTCTTCGACGGATTTCATGAGTTCGGGGGCCACGGTCTCGCTGATGCGGGAGCGGGCGGCGGGGGCCACGGCGTTGACGCGGACGCCGAGTTCGGCGAGTTCCATCGCGCAGGTGATGGTCAGAGCGGCAACGCCCGCCTTGGCGGCGGCATACATGGGGTTGCCGGGCCATGGAACGAGCCCAACGCCGGACGACGTGTTGACGATGCTGCGTCCCGGCTGCGGTCCTTCCTTGCGCCAGTGGGCGGCTGCCCAATGGCAGAGGGCAGCGGTGCCGGTGAGGTTGACCGCGACAGTTCGCTCCCAGTCGCGGCGGGAGATCGTGTCGATGGTTCCGAAACGCGATATGCCGGCGTTGTTGACGATGATGTCGACTCGCCCGAACGCCTCCAACGCCGTGTGCACCAAGGTGCCGGCGTCGTCCCAGTCGGAGATGTCGGTGGTGTCGGCCACAGCGTGGCCACCAGCGGCGACAATCTCGTTCACGACGTCCTGGGCCGGTCCGCTGTCCGAGTCGCCGTCGCCGCTGAACTGCGCACCGAGATCGTTGACGATCACGGCCGCGCCTTCGTCGGCCAGTGCCAGAGCGTGTGCTCTGCCTATGCCCCGACCGCCGCCCGTGACGATCGCGACTTTGTCCTTCAGGATTGCCATGTTCCTCTTCCTTTTCGTCATCACCCGTCAGGGGCGTCGCTTGGCATGCGCGACCACGCTCAGCAGTCCGCCCGCCAGGGCGAGGTTCTTGAGGAAGTCGCCTTGCTGGTGGGTGCGTTGGGGGCCTTCGGGCTGCGTCCAGAAGGGGAAGGCGGCGAGTGTCGTGGGCACCAGTGAGCCGGCGAGTGCTGCCGCACTTGCCGCGGGAGCGAGGCCGGTGCCGAGCCCGATTCCGGCCGTCACGTGGACTGCCGCGTTGATGCGGACCAGTTGCTCGTCGGAGAAGTGGTCCAGAACGGGCACGGCACGGCGGCACCGTTTCAGGAACGTCTGCGCGCCCTGGGCCGGACCTTCCGGGTGCTGCCACACGTGGCGTCCGCCTGAGACGAAGACCGCGGCGAGGGCGATGCGGGAGACGACGCGGCCGATGTCGTGTGAGCGGTGGACGAGGTCAGGCATTCCAGGGATCCGATCGAAGGTGACGGTCAAAGAAGCGCTCGACGAGCGCGGGAGTCAGGACCGCGGTGCGTTCCACCCCCGGTGCGCGCGAGGTGAGGAGGGTGGCCGCTTTGGGGCCGAGTTCCCAGTCGCCGAAGTTCAAGAAGCCGTGGTTCTCGCCGTGCACGAGCAGCAGGTGTGCCTCGGTACCCGCGGCCAGCAGGGCGTCGTAGAGACGTCGGCTCTGCCCCGGACCGATGAGCACGTCCGCGTCTCCGTGCAGCAGGAGTACGGGCGGGACTGCGGCGTGGACCTGTTGCGTCGGGCTGGCGTGGGCGGCGGCCTCGGTGCGCTCGGCGGGCGGGCCGCCCAGGAGGCCCCAGCTCGGGTCGGTGGCGTCCACCGCCAGGACCCCGCCGGGAAGGGCGTCGTCGTTGAGGCGGGGGAGGTCTGTGGGCGGGTAGCCGGCCACCACGGCCCGTATGCCGGGCAGTTGGTGGGGACTCTCGGCACTGGCGGCGAAGGCTGTCGAGAGCGCCAGGTGTGCGCCGGCGGAGCTGCCCCACAGTCCGATCGCCCCGGCGTCCAGGCGGTACTCGTCCGCCAGTGAGCGCACCCTTCGCAGCGCGGCGAGGACGTCGTGCAGTTGGGCGGGCCAGGGGGAGAGCTCGGAGGAGCGGTACTCGATGTCCGCCATGGCGTATCCGCGTTCGGCGAACAGCCGGGTCAGCCGGGGACCCATTCCTCGTCGTTGGTTTCGCCAGCCGCCTCCGGGCAGCCAGACGACGACCGGTGCGGGTGCGGCTGCCGGTTCCGGTAGATACAGGTCCAGGTGCAGCACGGCGCTTGGCCCCGCCGAGTCGGCCGGCGCGTCGTACGCGATGTCCCGCACCATGCGGACCGCAGGGGGATCAATCCGCTCGGCGGGTGGCTGCGTGCTGCTCAGCCCTTCCATGTAGCGGTGCATGACGGACCTGTTGTTCGCGGCCACCTTTGCGAGCTCGTCCGGGTCCATCGCCTCCGGCGCGGTGGGCCCAGTCACTGCTCACCACGTCCTTGGCGCACGGCGACGAGGGCGAGGCGACGGCGGTTGTGGCTGCGGTGTTCCTCGAGCCGTCGGCGGTAGTCCGGGGAGAGCCGTTCGGGTGTCCAGTCGGCGCTCTCGTCGAGGGACACGTCGACCGCCGACACGCCGGGCAGGGCGCCGAGCCGGATGCGGACCTCCTGGGCGAAGGAGCCGATCAGTACGCAGGTCGGCTCGGTCACGCCGACCGTGGCCGCCACCCGCACCCCGCCGGCTCCGTCGTCGTCCACCTGGATGCCGTTGATGAGGCCCATGTCGACCAGTCCGGCCGGTGCGCCCGCGTTGGCACTGCACGGGTCGATGATCTCGTTGAGGACGGATCGGACCTCGTTCTCGGTGATGTTCATCAGTGGCCTGCCACTGCGTGCTCGGCGGGTGCGGCGATCCGGCCGCCCCAGGGCGTGGCGAGCTTGTCGGTGTCGAACTCGTCGCCGGCGATGCAGTCGCGCAGTTCCTTCTCGTCGATGCCGTGGAGGCGCAGGAAGTTCTTCCCGAGGATCTTGGCCTTGATCTCCTTGGTCAGTTCCGGAACGTCGCGTTCCTCGACGAGGTCGCGGGGCATCTCCATGTCCCAGAACGTGTCGATCAAGGGGCGGGGGTGGGCGGCGTCGCAGCCGGTCGCCCAGATGATGCGGTCTGCGGCGCCGACTTCGAGGAAGGCTCCGATGGCTTCGAGGAAACGGCGTCGCGCGACCGGCGCGAGATGCGTGGTGCCCTCCAGGTTGACGACGATGTTGGGGATCGCCCATAGCTGCATGGCGGTCTCCTCCACGAAGGCGTAGCCGCCGTGGACGATCTCGAAGGTGAGATCGGGGAAGGCGAGAGCCGCTCCTTCGACGTCGGCCACGCCGAGTGCGGAGGCGGGCCCGGGGCCCACGGGCAGGGCCTTGTGGATCGCGACGACGGAGATTCCCAGCTGGCGGGCGCGCTCGAACACCGGGAAGGAGACCTCGGGGTCGCTCATGTCCAGGCCCAGTGTCCGGCCCTCGACGACGTCGTACGGATACAGCTTCAGGGCGTCGACCTTGTGGACCTCGACGAGTTCGTCCACGCGGTCCACGGCGCCGGGACGCAGGGGTGACACCGCCCCGTAGAGGTACACCCGGTTGGGCCACATCTCGCGCATCTCCAGTCCGACCGCGAGGTCCGAACCGCCGTCGTGGAACTGGCCGTAGATCGGCGTCTCGTGGTAGACGATGATGTCCGACTGGCTCTCGGCCAGGATGGACCGGCCGATGACCTCGGCGCCCGCGCCGTTCATGTAGATGTCACGGTCGAGGCTGTAGGCGGGGCCGCCCACGCGTTTGTGGGTGGCGTACAGGTGCTCGCCGATGAGCGGGCCGACGACGGGGTCCACGAAGTTGTCGGGCCGGAAGTTGTACTGGTGGGCCACGCCCTCGACGACGAGGTAGTCCTCGATCACTCTGCTCTCCTTCGAGTTTCGTGCGGGCTGCTCAGGCGAGCAGGTCCTTGATGCTGGCCAGTGCCGCGGCGGCGATCCTCTCGTCGGTCTCGCCGTCGGCTCCGCCGACGGCCACCCCGCCGATGACCTCGCCGTCGTCGACGGAGATCGGCAGGCCGCCGGGGGCCGGCAGGAGGAGAGGGTCGACCTGCTGGGGACTGGCGGCGGCCATCGCCGGGCTCGCGGCGAACTGGGCGAACCGGGAGGTCGGCATGCCGGTCACGGCGGCGGTGTAGGCCTTGCGCCGTGCGGTCTCGATGCCCATGGGGCCGACACCGTCGTCGCTGAGCAGCACCTTGACGATGCCGCCGCGGCTGGCCACAGCCACGCTGATGCGCACGCCCTCCGCCCGGGCCGCCTCCAACGCGGCCTGCGCCGCACCGTGCGCGATGGCGTAGGTCAGGGGTTCCCTCATGCTGGTGTCTCCTTGCAGGCGGAAAAGTTCGGTGGGCGGCCTCGGCGGGCGCGCGTGGCGTCGGGACGTGACGGAGGGAGTGTGCTGCGGCTCGTCCGCGCAGGCGCGCTCAAGGGCGCTCGCGGGACGCAGACGGCTCGGAAGGCCGCTCGGGCCTCGGGCAGAAACACAACGTAACAAGGGGTGGGACTGATGAACAGACCTCGGATAGTTTTTCATCCAGCCTGTTCATGAGCATTGACAACTTTTCATCCAGGGTCGTACAACGGCAAAAGGCCCCACCACGGAGGCCGCCAATCCGCGGCTCCCGCTGACCTCATCGGTCGGCTTCCGGACAGTGCCCGGGCCCCGGTCCCGGCAGACATCGAGAGCCGCTTTCCCCCCACCGGACGAACACCACCGAGCCCGCACCCAGAGCCGGTTTCGGAGCTTCCCCGCTGCCCGCACCTTCGAGGAGATGGTCGACGATGACCGACACCGCCACCGACACGGGAACCGGCTACGGGCGCCCGCGCCCCACCCATGACGCACGTCTCACCGAGGTCGGCCCCGGCACGCCGATGGGCGAAGCGCTGCGCCGCTACTGGCACCCCATCGCCGGCTCGGCCGCCCTGACCAGTGACGTCCCGCACCGCACCCGGATCCTGGGCGAGGACCTGATCGTCTTCCGCGACGGCCAGGGCCGCCCCGGCGTCGTCTTCGAGCGCTGCGCGCACCGCGGCAGCAGCCTGTTCTACGGGCGGATCGAGCAGGACGGCATCCGCTGCTGCTACCACGGCTGGAAGTTCGACGTGCAGGGCCACTGCCTGGAACAGGCCTGCGAGGCCGGCGGCGGACGACGCCGCGACCTCGCGCGCCAGCCGTGGTACCCCGTCGAGGAACGGTACGGCCTGGTCTTCGTCTACATGGGCCCGCCCGAGCGCAAACCCGAACTCCCCCGCTACGACTGCCTGGAAGACCTCGGGGAGGGGGAGAGCTATCTCGCCACCCTGCCGGTCCCGGGCGCCGAAGTCACCGGCGGGCAGCAGGACTTCAACTGGCTTCAAGCCTACGAGAACGCCGTCGACCCGGTGCACGCCGCCTGGCTGCACTCCGCGCACAGCGGCTTCCAGTTCGAGGGAGTGGGGACCACCGGCCTTCCCGAGAACTACTTCGACCACCGGACGATCGCGGACCGCGTCACGTATCACCGCACCGACCACGGAGTGAAGTACATCCAGACCTACCAGGACTCCACGGAGGGCGGGGAGCCGGCTCAGCTGGACTGGGCGGTCGAGGTCCAGCTGCCCAACGTCATCGCCCTGCCGGACTTCGTCAACACCGTTGCCGATGCCCGGCACGACATGCTGATCTGGGTCGTCCCGGTCGACGACACCCACTACCGGTCGTTCTTCTCCGCCCGCACCGCCGACCCCGGCCGCATCATGCGCGTCGTCCAGGGCATCAAGCAGAACGGCAAGTTCCTGTGGGAGCTCAGCCCCGAGGAGAGCCAGCGTTTCCCCGGTGACTTCGAGGCCCAGCGGTCGCAGGGAGACATCACCCAGCACTCGGAGGAGACCCTGGCCCCCTCCGACCGCGGTGTGGTGATGCTCCGCCGGATGCTGCGCACCATGATCGACGACGTGGAAGCCGGCCGGGACCCCCTGGGCGTGCACACGGCCGACGGACAGATACGGCGCGTGGAGTCGGGCATTTCCACCCGTGCGGACGCCGAGGCCGCCCCGGCGGGAGCGTGACAGCACTGTGAGCCCCACCTGGACCGAGGCGGTCGTCGTCGCCCGGCACGACCCCACCCCGAGAATCGCCGTCTTCGAACTGGCCCGCACCGACGGGGCCGAGCTCTGGGACTACGAACCCGGCGCCCACATCGACGTACAGGCCGGTGGCACGGGTCTGATCCGTCAGTACTCGCTGTGCGGCCCACCCGGCACGCGCAAGCAGTACCGCCTGGCCGTGCTCAACGAGCGGGCCTCGCGCGGCGGTTCACGGGCGATGCACGCCCTCGCCGAGGGCGACACGGTGCTCGTCTCCGCGCCACGCAACCGCTTCTCCCTGACCCCGGCCCGCCGGCACGTCCTGCTGGCCGGGGGCATCGGCATCACCCCGCTGCTGGCGATGGCCCTGGCCCTGGACGCCGACGGCGGCGACTACCACCTGCACTACTGCGCGCGCAGCCGCACCGAAGCCGCCTTCGTCACCGAACTGGAGAACAATCCCCGGGTCAGCTTCCACTTCGACGACGGGCCCGCCGACCAGCACCTGGACCTGGCGCGCGACGCGGGTCCACCCGATCCCGACACCGCGCTCTACGCGTGCGGGCCGGCTGGGTTCATGGACCACGTGCTCGGCCGGGCGGCGCACCTGGGATGGCCGCCGTCCGCCCTGCACATGGAACGCTTCGCGGCAGCGGCCGCCGGCCCGGACACCGGCACACCGGGCTCCGGGGCCTTCACCGTGCGCCTGGCCTCGACAGGAGCCGAGTACACGATCGCCGGGGAAGAGACCATCCTCGACGTGCTGCTGGCGAACGGCGTCGACGCCCCCTACTCCTGCCGGCAGGGCATCTGCGGGGAGTGCGTGGTGAGCGTGCTCGCCGGCGAGCCCGACCACCAGGACGACGTCCTGACCGAAGCCGAGCGCGCCGACGGCATGTTCACCCTGTGCTCCTCACGCTCGCACTCACCGATTCTGGAGGTGGACCTATGACGCTCACTTCGTCACCGCAGCCCAACACGTCCGACGCGGCACCGTCCTCCGTCGAGGCGGCGGAGGAAGCCTGGCTCGCCGCGCTGACAGCGCCGGACGCCGAAGAGCGATTCCGATCGCTGATGTTGCCCGAGTGCCTGGTGGTGCACGGCCCCGTCGGCCACCTGGACGACCTGGAAGCGTTTCTCCGCAACGCCTCGGGTAGGTCGCGCGCCCAACGCATCGACGTCCACGACGTCATCACCCGGCAGTTCGACGACACGGCGATCGTGTCCTGTCTCCAGGAGATGCGTGTCGCCTACCTGCCCGACCGGACTCCCTTCGTCATCCAGGCCGCCGTGACCCGGGTCTGGCTGCGGCGGGGAGAGGGCTGGCGGCTCGCCCACATGCAGATGGCCCGCCGCTTCCCGCCCAGCTGAGCCCTCAGTCCCCGGGATCCGTCGTCGCCGGCGGCTCGGCCAGCGCCGCGAAGATCCGCGCGATTTGGTCGGCGTAGTCATCGGCGAACTCCCGTGACGCCGGGTCCCGCTGAGTCATTTCCCGGGCGATCCAGAACAGCGACCGCGGAGCGATCGTCGCGGCGAAGAACGCCAGGGCCACCATGCCCACGTCGAGATCACCCCGGATCTCCCCGCGTGCCTGCCGGCGCCGCAACTCCTCGACACTCTTGAGCAGTTCGGCAGCCCGCCCGTCCTCGCCGGGCGGGCTGCTGCCGGGTCTCTCCCGGACCAGCATCTGCGACCAGGAAGGGTCTTCCCACGCCTGGTGGACGTACCGCCGCATGCGCTCGGCCACGGGAACATCCTCGTCCGGGTCCGGCAGGGACGTGTCCATCCACTGCTCGGTGATGGCCTCGTACAGGCCCTGTTTGCCACCGAAGTAGTAGGTGATCAGATGGTGGCTCACACCGGCCGCAGCAGCGATGCGCCGCACCCGCGCGTCCTCGAAGCCGTGCGCGCCGAACTCCTCGGCCGCCGCCTCCAGAATGGCCCGTCGCGTGCCCACCGGGTCACGTCGGCGACCGGGCTCACTCGGATGCCGACGTCGCTGTGTGCGACCGCTCCGCTGCTCCGGCCCGCCGGCGGGCTTCTCCTCGTCTGCCACAGAGCCGACCCTAACCCACCGTGTTGATCACTGGTGAAACCTCCTCTCGGCCGGGCCGGAGGCCCCTGCTTCGGCCCATCGGCCTGTCCGTGGTGGCGACCCGCAGGGCAGGCCACCGGTGCGCCGACGGCGCGGGAGCAGCAACGGTCCAGACGTGGCGATGCCTGGTGCGGTCCGCGGCCACGGTCGACCTCGCCGTAGCCCACCGGGCCGACCGTACGAAGCCGAACCTGGGCAGGACGATTGAGGCCGTCCGGCGGATGTTCTAGATCTGCGCCGCAGCTTTGGACCCTCGTACCGCCCGTCGCCGAGTCGTACGATGGGCGCACTTTCCTGCGGACCCCGAACAGAAGGGGCAGGGTGGCCACGTCCCTCGCCACGGCGCCTCGGCCGGCGCACACGTTCTCCACGACAGACGTGCCGTCGGCGCAGCGGCTGCGCGCCTGGGAGGAGCACAACGCCGCCGCCCTGATCGCCTTGAGGTGCCGTACGCCAAAGGTTGAGGACTTCCGGGCGCGCGAGGACAACCTTTCCCTCGGACGGGTGCAGCTGGCCCGCGTCCGCACCACGGCACACGTCGTCGAGCGCCCCGCCGACCTCGTCGAACGGCAGCCCACCGGCTCCGTCGCGATCTACGTCTCGCTGCGCGGGGAGGCCCTGTTCCAGCAGGCGGGCGGGCGGCGGATGCTGCGCCCCGGTGACGTGCTGGTCTGTGACGCGGACAGGCACTTCGTGCGCGGGTTCGGCCGGGGGCTGGACGAACTGGCGGTACGCGTGGACCGCCGAGCGCTGCCGGATGTGGCTGTACCAGGTGAGCCGCTCATCGTCCGCGCCGGCGAGGCGAACCCGTACGGCCGCGCGCTCGCCCGCCTCGTCGGACGCGCGGTCGGCGTCAATGCCTCGACGCGGCCCGACGAACAGACGGTCGTGGACCTGGCGTCGGTGCTCGTGAGCGACGGCGCCACCCGCCCGCCCGTCCTGCACCGCGCACTCGCCTGCGCCCACATCGAGGACCGGCTGCGCGATCCACGCCTGTCGGCGCCCGAGGTCGCAGACGCGGTCGGCATCAGCGTCCGCCAGCTCACCCGTGTCTTCGCGGAGGTGGGAACGACCTTCCCGCGCCATGTGCTCGGACGACGGCTCGAACTCGCCTATGGCCTGCTGAGCGGACCGGACGCGGCGGCGACGCGCACGGCGACGGTGGCGGCCGACTGCGGATTCACCTCAGTCGCGCACTTCTCGCAGACCTTCCACGCCCGGTTCGGCAGCACCGCGGGCGAGGTGCGCCGTACGACCGCGAAACGCGGCGACAGGCAGCCGTAACGGCCCCGTCACTCGGATTTCGGCCGTCCTGCGGCCCATCCGGCCCGGTCCGGACGCATCCGCTGGGAGTCTGCCTTCAGGCACCGCGAGAAGAAGGTGAGACACCGCCATGCCCGACTTCAACGACGGTCAGAAAGTGACCGAACTCCCGGCATCGTCACAGGTGGAGACCGACGTGCTGATCGTCGGCTCCGGCCCGGCCGGCGCCTCGGCGGCCCTGTTCCTGTCGAGCCTGGGTGTCGACAACATCGTGATCACCAAGTACCGGTGGACCGCGAACACCCCGCGGGCGCACATCACCAACCAGCGGGCGATGGAGATCTTCCGCGACATGGGCATCGAGGACCAGGTGCTGGCCGACGCCACCGGCCACGACCTCGTCGGCGACACCGTCTTCTGCACCTCCATCGCGGGCGAGGAGATCGGCCGCATCCACACCTGGGGCACCCGGCCCGACCGGGAGGCCGACTACCGGCTGGCCTCCCCGTGTCTCACCGTCGACATCCCGCAGACGTACCTCGAGCCGATCCTCGTCAGGAACGCCACCGTGCGCGGCACCCAGACCCGCTTCTCCACCGAGTATCTCGCGCACGCCCAGGACGACAGCGGCGTCACGGTCCGGGTGCGCGACCGGCTCACCGGCCAGGAGTACGACATCCGGGCCAAGTACCTGATCGGCGCGGATGGCGCCCGCTCGCGGGTCGCCGAGGACATCGGGCTGCCCTACGAGGGCGCCATGGACATCGCCGGGTCCATGAACATCACCTTCAAGGCCGACATCGCCTCCTACGTGGGCCATCGGCCGTCCGTCCTGTACTGGGTGATCCAGCCGGGTGCGAACGTCGGCGGCATCGGCGCGGGCCTGGTGCGGATGGTGCGGCCCTGGAACGAGTGGCTGATCGTGTGGGGCTACGACATCGCGGGCGAACCCCCTGTCGTCGACGAGGCCGAGGCGATCCGCATCGTGCGCCAGCTGCTGGGCATCCCCGACCTGGAGGTCGAGATTACTGGCACCAGCCTCTGGGGCAACAACGAGATGTACGCGACCCATCTGCAGAAGGGCCGGGTCTTCTGCGCCGGCGACGCCGTCCACCGCCACCCGCCGAGCAACGGCCTGGGGTCCAACACCAGCGTCCAGGACTCCTACAACCTGGCCTGGAAGCTCGCCGCCGTGCTGCGCGGGCAGGCCGACCCGTCGCTCCTTGAGACCTACTCGGCGGAGCGGGCACCGGTGGCCGAGCGGATCGTCACGCGGGCCAACAAGTCCAGCCGAGAGTTCGTCGACCTCTTCCAGGCCCTCGGCGTCCTCGACGCCAGGGACGAAACGGAGATGCAGGCCCTGATCGAGGAGCGGAAGGCCAACACCCCCGAGGGCGCGGCGAAACGGGCCGCGCTCGTGGCGGCGATGGAGACCAAGAACTACGAGTTCAACGCCCACGGCGTCGAACTCGGCCAGTTCTACGAATCCAGCGCCATCGTCTCCGACGGCACCCGCCCCGCCCCGAGCAAGGACGAGGACCTCTACTACGTCATGTCGACCAGCCCCGGCGCCCACCTCCCGCACGCCTGGGTCGGCGACCACGTCACCAAGCTCGCCCTGATGGACCTCGCGCCCTACACCCGCTGGACCCTGATCACGGGCATCGCCGGCGAGGACTGGGCCGGCGCGGGCGACAAGGTCGGGCAGGATCTTGGCATCCCGCTCGAAACCGTGGTGATCGGCCCGGGCCGCGAGGTGACCGACCTCTACTACGACTGGGCCAAGCTCCGGGAGGTCGAGGAGTCCGGCGCCATCCTGGTCCGCCCGGACAAGCACATCGCCTGGCGCTCGATGACCCTCGCCGACGATCCCGCGGCGGCCCTGTGCAGCGCCCTCACCCAGATCCTCGGGAAGGCGTGACCCGTGCGATTCACCCACGAGACACTGCCCTACTGTAACGGGTCGTCTTCGCCCGCGGCGAGGCACCGGCCGCGGTGGCCGCCGAGGTCGCGGCACTGAAAGCGACCAAGGTGATGCTCATCGCCGGACCCGCGGAGGCCGCCCTCGCCGACCGCGTCGGCGCGGACCTGCCGGTCGCGGTGCGCCACGACGAGGTCGTCATGCACGTCCCTCTCGACGTGGCCGAGCGCGCCAGGAGGGCCGCCACGGAGCGCTCCGTGGACGCGCTGGTGTGCGTCGGCGGCGGCTCGACGACCGGCCTCGCCAAGGCGGTCGCGCTGACCACCGGCCTGCCGATCGTCGCCGTCCCCACGACATACGCCGGCTCGGAAGCGGCGAACGTCTGGGGCCTGACCGAGCGCGAGGTGAAGACCACCGGCGTCGACCCCCGTGTCCTGCCGCGCTCCATCGTGTACGACGCGTCACTGATGCTGAGCCTGCCGGTGGAGATGTCCGTGGCCAGCGGCCTCAACGCGCTGGCTCACTGCGTCGATGCGATGTGGGGACCCGTGCCGCCCCGATCGACCGGGCGCTGGCGGGCGAGGGCATCCAGGCTCTGTCGGCAGGCCTACCCGCCGTCGCCGCCGACCCGACCGGGCCGGGCCGGCCGGATGCGAACAGACGCTGTACGGCGCCTACTTGGCCGCCGTCGCCTTCGCCTCCGGCACGGGCATGCACCGGCCACGGTGGCCGCCGAGGTCGATGGCACCAAATTCCACGTCCCGGCCGGCTCCAGCGCCTCCTTCGAAGCCAGCATCATCCACACCTACAGCAACGACGACGACACCCCGACGATCATGGCGAGGGCCATCTCCGTCCCGCCCTCGCGCTGAGTGCCAATGAAGCAGACCGAGCTCTCAGGAGCTGGCTGACGTCGGCATGCTCATCGAGGCTATGAGCGGGACCAAGGACGGCACTGAACGCACCATCCTTGGCCCCTTGCGCCGGAACCGTTCCGAGCGTGTGTCACACCGCGGCGAACCGGAGCCGTTCGACGACCTTGCCGCCCTCACGGCGGGTGAACGTGGCCGATCGCTTGCCCAGTTCGTGGCCGCGAATGACAGCGTTCCAGCCGGGACGAACATCGGCCGCCACCTGGAGCAGGGTGCTGTCGGGGCTGGTGATGTCGACGAAGGGCTTCTCGTCGGCGTACGGATCGGGCTCTGCCGCCGTCAGCTCTCGCATGAAGAGGTACTCCTCCACGATCTGCCCCTCGCGGTGGCGGGCAAAGGTGCACAGGCGGAAGTCGCCGGGAACGTAATGGCCGACGACCGCCGTCCACTCACCCTGAGCCACCTGCGGGTAGTGCTGCAGGATCCGGGCATCGGGATTGTCGACCAGGATGTCCTTCATGGCGGCGATGTGTTCGTCGATGCCAGTAGTCGCCGCCCCGCCCATCTCCACGTAGACATCGGACGCGTGGTAGTAGGCCTGCATGTCGAACTTACGGTTGTTCCAGGCGACGAAGTCGACCATGTGGAAGTGGATGCAGTTGTCCTTCTCCAGCTGGTATTCCCAGCCGTAGGACTGCGGCTGAGGCGATGCCGACGCGGGCGTCAACGATTCCATTTCTTTCTCCGATTCGAAAAGCCAAGGTGAGAGGGCAGATCTGACCCAGGTCTGTACCTGGGGCGGCACGGCGCCGTGTGGGCGCTCCGCGGGCAGCGCGATGCACATCGCCGGCAAGTCGGGGGCGACGATGGTTGAGCTTGTGAATCGTCCTTGTCAGCCCTGGGTGCCGTCGCGGTTGATCGGGTACAGGCCAAGGACACCGTTGGGGTCGGAGGGGTCGACGCCCTTGACGTCTCCGACGTAGAGGGTGATCAGTGCCTTGTAGCGGTCGAGGGCGGTCCGGTTGCCCATGAAGTGGCCGAGGCCGAGGGGGTTGGTGTTCTTGTAGTCGAAGATGGGCTTGCGGCCGGCGGGGGCGGGGACGTCGGTGCGGGCGCTCCAGGTGCCGATGGAGTTGGTCTGGGCGTCCTTGGACAGCAGCCAGCTCAGGTAGAGCTTGGCGGCGGCCTTGTGGGGGGCCTTCTTGAGGATGGCGGCGGTCTGCGGCCAGGTGACCCAGGGGCTGTGCTTGGGG
>NZ_WVUG01000136.1 GCF_017614965.1 Streptomyces griseorubiginosus
GGAACCCGGCGCCCACCCGACGCGACAGCCGGGCCACCAGTCTGCCCACCTGCAGAAATGACCGCCCCGAATGAGCCGAAAGGGCCCGCCAGCAAGCTGACGGACCCTCACGCAAGATCGAGGCTAGGCCTGTCACCTCCCGGCGTCGGCGCAGTGTCCGTCGCCCCGAACCCGCCTCACGGGAATCTTCAGGGTCCTCTCGAATTCATGAGTAATACCTGAATTGCATAGCTGTCATAGAAAACTCACCCATTGACACTGCTTCGTAATGTCGCGGTAACGTCGCAGAACGGAATTGGCTCCGATCTCGTCATCCGGCCAGGGGTGGCGCGTGCGGGCCAGGAGTTCTGCGGTTGCAGCAATACGGTCCGGGATCTGACCGAGAATGGAGCGGAATGGTGAATGGGCACGCCGAGTTTGTGGCCGGGCAGCAGCAGAAGGTGTCGCGTGCGATCAACGAATGGTCCTCGGCGATTGACGGGCGTGTCGCGCTGGTCACGGGCGGCGCGCGGGGCATCGGGGCGACGATCGGTGACGCACTCGCGCGAGCGGGTGCCTCGGTGGTCGCCGCCGACTGCAGCTGGGAGGGTGCCGAGGACGTCCGGAAGCGGTTGGAGGACGCCGGTGGCGTTGCGCTGGAGATGGACATCACCGACGCGGCATCGATCGTCAACGCTCGGCAGGTGATCAGCGAGCGCTTGGGGGACGTCTCCATCCTCGTGAACAACGCTGCTCTCGTGTCGGAGACCCAGTTTCCGCCGTTGGGTCACAAGCCGACGCTGGAGACGACCGAGCAGGACTGGCGAGACATGTTCGAGGTCAACGTCTTCGGCACGCTCAAGGTGATCCGCGAGTTCATCGAACCGATGCGCCGTCAGGGAAGCGGAAGCATCGTCAACGTCGTCAGCAGCGGCATCGTGATGCTGGCGGCCGGCGGCGGCTTCTACGCTCTGCGGCCCGGCGGACGCGAGATGCCTTATCAGGCATCGAAGGCCGCCCTCGCGTCCCTCACGTTCTACCTGGCCGAGGAGCACTACCGTGACGGCGTCGCAGTCAACGCGTTCATGCCCGGTCACACACGCGCCTCGTGGTTCGACGACACCGCCCGCGCCTACAACGAAGCCGGCATGTCCTATGCCTTCAGGCCGGTCGTTGCCGAACACCTCCTGCCGTTGACGCTCTGTCTCGCGGCGCAGACGGGCAGCGGCATCTCAGGGCGCCTGTACGACGTGCTCGAGTGGAACTACGACCACGGCTACGGAAAGTTCGCGGACTGGCAGGACCACGGCCTTCCCGCCGACGTTGACGAGGCATACGCCCGAGTGGAGCGTGCCCTGCCCCAGGTCGGCGAGCGGTCCGGTCAGCCGGGCGCTCCCGGCGCGGCCGTCTTCGCCGCCGCGGCGGTGCTGGCGACGATCGACCGTGCGTCGGGACAGGACAAGGGCGACTGATCCGAGACGCGCCCTGCGGTGGACTACCGCCCCAGGGCTCGACGGGACGGACCGGTCGCCGGGCCGCCGTCCCGCAGCATCACAGCAGGGTCTCGCACCGGCCGCCCTCACCTGGTGTGCCCTCACCTGGAAACCACACGTCCCTGTGGCCGGCCCGAGAGATCATTCATGTAAGGAGAGGCAATGTCGCTTCGCCACGAGTTGCGCAGTCTCGTGAACTATCAAGACGGGTACGTCGCGGCTGCGGTGCATTTTGATCCGGACCTGTACCGGGTCGAAGCAGAAAAGGTGTTCAACCGCAGCTGGCTGGTAGTGGGCCATGAGGGGATGGTCGCGAAGCCGGGCGACTTCGTGACCAACTACATGGGTGAAGTCCCGGTCATTGTTCTTCGATCCCGAACCGGCGACATCAACGTTCTGGTGAATCGCTGCTCGCACAGGGGCAATCAGGTGTGCCTGTTCGACCGGGGAAACGCCCGGGGTTTCGCCTGCTCATATCACGGGTGGAGCTATGACCTCGACGGCGCCATGCAGGGCGCGCCATACGAAGACATCGTCTACGGCGACACGCTCGACAAGCCGTCCCTGGGGCTCAAGCACGCACGGGTCGCCACCTTCCACGGGCTGATCTTCGCGACCTTCGACGAACACGCGCTCGCGCTCGAAGAGTGGCTCAGTCCGGATGTCCAGTGGTGGCTGAAGAACTTCGTCCTCAGTGTCCCGGTCGGCGGCTTGGAGATGCTGCACGGCTGGCACCGGTACGCCTCGAGCGGGAACTGGAAACTCGCTTCGGAGAATTTCGCGGGCGACAACTACCATGTCTGGGCATCGACCCATGTCGCGATGACGGCCGTCCAGCGGGACTTCGCCGAGCGTGGCCTGCACACTCCGTTGGACATCAATGCCGGTTCCTCCCAGGCGACACCGGGGACGGTCTTCGACCTCACCGCCGGGGCTGAGGGACGTGCGCCCTTGGGTATCGGGGTGGTGGCCACGGACGACTCCATGCACACCTCCGATCTCCGCGTGGCCGGCCGCCTCGGCAAGGAAGTGGTCGACTGGCTGGAGTACCGCCGCCGGACGTATCAGGAGCTGACCGCCGAACTGGTGCGGAAGCCCAAAGGATTCTGGCACGGCCTGATGTACCCCAACCTGGGCCTCATGGGTTTCGCGTCGCACTTGAGCGGCAGGCATTTCCTCCTGTTCCATCCACGTGGCGTCGACGACCACGAGTTCTGGCAGTGGACGATGGTGGAGCGTGAAGCGCCGGACGTGGTCAAGGAGTTCGCTGCCGAGCACGTGATCTTCGGTCAGCACATGGCCGGCGTGGTCGCGCCCGACGACGTCGAGAACATGGAACGGATCGTCGACGCCTCGCATGCCCCGACCACCTGGCGTTCGCCGTTCCACTACCGCCTCAAGCTCGGCCTTGACGCGCAGAGCACATCCGCAGACCTGCCGGGCACGGTGGTCCCGAATCCGAGCGAGTTCAACCAGCGCCGGTTCTACCAGTACTGGATGAACGAGATGCTGAAGGAAGACGCGTGATGGTCAGTCTCGAAGTTCACCACCAAGTGGAGCAGCTGCTCTTTCGGGAGGCGCACCTGCTGGATCGCCACGACTACAAGGAGTGGCTCGATCTGTTCACCGACGACGTTGAGTACCGCCTTCCACTGACGGAATACGTTCAGGGCGACGCCGCGCCGGCGGGGCACCCGGTGATCCAGGACGACAAGACGCGACTCATGTTCCGTGTCGCGAAGGACGAATCCGGCTACTCCCACGTGGAGACTCCCAAGTCCCTGACCTGCCACCTCATTTCGAACGTGCTGGTCGAGGACATTCCCGACAGCCCCGACCTGCGAGCCCACAGCACCTTCCTGGTCCGCCAGGCACGCAAGCTGAGAGGAGAGGCATGGTGGGCCGGGCGACGCACCGACGTGCTGCGGTCGGTGAACGGCGAATGGAAGATCGCGAGACGGGACATCGAACTCGACTCCGCGATCCTTCCCCGAGGCATCTCGGTCTTCTTCTGAAGGAGTACGCAGTGAAAACCCTCGAAGACGGCATTCCACACGGCTCACGAGAAAGCCGACCGTTGGATGAAAACCGCCTCGTGTACGTTTCCGAGACTCATGAGATCGCCGACGGTGAGTCGCGCCGCGTGGACAGTCCCCTCTTGCCGGAATCCGTCGCGGTGTTCAACTCCGACGGGAACTTCTACGCGCTCGGTGACACCTGCAGCCATGGTGCGGCCTCCCTCGCCGAGGGGTGGGTCGAGAACTGCCGGGTGGTGTGTCCCCTCCACTTCTCCGAGTTCGAGCTGGGGACGGGCAGGCCCCGCACCTTGCCGGCGATGGCTGCCGTACGCACCTACACCGTCGAGGTGCGCGGTGAGTCCGTTTACGTGGCCGGCGACGACTACGCACCACAAACGCGATCTGAACGTCCGGAGATGTGAATCGATGATAGTTCTGGGAATCGGTACGTCGCACGCACCCGGGGTCCTCCTGCCCGTGGAAACCTGGGCGGAGAGCTACCAGCAGATGACTCGCGGTGTGGGACAGCCTGCCACCGCGAAGGCAGAGACACCGGAAACGAACATCGCCCTGCGAGCGCGGATCGACACAGCAGTCGGCGTACTGCGCACGAAACTCGCGGCGGCCAGGCCGGATGTGGTCATCATCGTCGGCGATGACCAAAATGAAGTGTTCGGCAGCCCCTTCAACCCCACACTGGCTGTCTTCTGCGGGGACGCGGCGACAGGAGAAACGCTGCCGAAATACGCCGACAAGCCCGGCCTGAACCGAACCCTCGAGCTTCGGTGCCCCGGCGACTTCGGCCGTGACCTGGCGGCCGGGCTGGTGGACCGGGGCTTCGACCCAGCGGTGATGCAGGAGATCCATCCGGTGGGACGATCCGAGGGCATCGGGCACGCCTTCACCCGGCCGGCGGAGTTCCTCGGCATCGCGGACGCGGGCCTCGCGGTCCTGCCGGTCTTCCTCAACTGCTATCACCAGCCCCTCCCCAGCGGACAGCGTTGTTATGAGCTCGGGCAGGCGATCGCCGACATCGCGGACAAACGTCCTGAGCGGATCGCGATCGTGGCCTCCGGCGGCCTGTCCCATGATCCGGGGGGTCCGCGTGCCGGCTGGATCGACCGGTCACTGGACGAGTGGGTCCTGAAGACCATAGAGGCCGGGCACAGTTCCGACCTCGCGAAGCTGTTCGCCTTCGACTCCGAAACACTGGCTGGGGGAACGGGCGAGATTCGCGCGTGGGTCACACTCGCCGGGGCCTTCGGCGATCGTCGGGCCGAGATCGTCGACTACATCCCCCTCCATCACACGGTCACCGGACTCGGATTCGCGTGCTGGCCGGGGGACGAGTAACGGAATGCGGCGCGCACCCCTCTCGTACGCTGCTCGGCTGCTCAAACTCTTCGGCGATCGGGAGCAGAGATGACCAGAATCGTCATCATCGGCGCCTCCGTCGCCGGCGTCCACGTCGCCACGACCCTCCGCAACGAGGGCTTTGAGGGAAGCATCATCCTCGTCGGTGACGAGGAGGTGCCACCGTACGACAAGCCCGCCCTGTCGAAGCAGATGCTCACCGGTGACGGGCGACACGAGCGGGTGTCGTTGCTGCCCGGTGAACGTGCCTCGGACCTGAACCTCCAACTACGCCTGGGTTCTCCGGCAGTGCACCTTGACGCAGTAAAACGGACGGTGCGGCTCGCCGACGAAAGCACCATCGCCTACGACAGACTCGTCATCGCCACCGGCTCGCACGCGCGACAACCGACATGGGCGACCAACCCCGGCGTCCTCACGCTGCGAACGCTGGCTGACAGTGCACAGTTGCGGTCGGCTCTCCGTGAATACGGAAGGGTCGTGGTCGTCGGCGCCGGGTTCATCGGTGCCGAGGTTGCCGCGGCCGCCCACGCGCTCGGGTGTGACGTGACTGTCGTCGATCCCCTGTCCGCGCCGCTGGCGCGCCTGCTGGGCCCGGAGGTCGGGGCACTGCTTGGCGACATCCATGAGCGCCATGGAGTGCGGACACGGTTCAACGTCGGCGTGACCTCGGTCCAGGGCCACCCCGGCAACCTGTCCGTCGAGCTCAGTGACGGTTCAACGATCGATACCGACCTGGTCGTCGCGGGAATCGGCGCCGCACCCAACGACGCTTGGCTCTCCTCCTCGGGCTTGGCCGTCGACGACGGCGTGCTGTGCGACCAGTACTGCCGAGTCCTCGGCCACGAGGAGATCTACGCGGCCGGCGACGTCGCGCGGTGGCAGGATCCCCGGGTTGGCCACGCCACCCGAGTCGAACACTGGACCAACGCCGTCGAGCAGGGCGCACACGTCGCACGGAACATGCTCGCCGGCACGCCGATCCCGTATCAGCCGCTCCACTACGTGTGGAGCGACCAATACGACTGGAAACTGCAGTTCGTCAGCATTGCGGAATCACGGTCCGCATACGAGGTTCTCGGCGACGTCACCGGTGAGAACCCGCACGGCGTCATCGCATACGGCGACGAGGACGGACGATTCGTTGCCGCCCTCAGCCTCAATCACCCTCGCGGGCTGATGAACGCCCGACGGATGCTGCGCGCTGGACTGGGTTTCGACGACGCGGTCCGCACCCTGCGGGAGACGGTGCTCAGGCACAGGAGCTGATCTCCCCGGACTCTCACCGCGCTCCGCGCGGCTGCACGAAGATACTCGAAAGGTTGATGGTCCGTGTCAATTCGTTCCGAAGAGGCCACGAGCGGGTTCGTTCGTGCCGGCGGCTACAACATCCACGTCCACGAGGCCGGCACCGGTGAGGCAGTGATCATGCTGCACGGCGGTGGTCCGGGAGCCAGTGGCTACAGCAACTTCCACCAGAACTTCGGGCCTTTCGCCGCGCGCTATCGAACCCTTCTGGTCGACATGCTCGGCTACGGCGAGAGCGACGAGGGCGACTTCACGGCCGAGCCCAGGTTGGTGGTCCAACCGCGTGTCGTGCGGGACATGCTCGACGAACTCGGCATCGAGCGCGCCAGCTTCGTCGGCAACTCTCTCGGCGGCACGACGTCCTTGGCGTTCGCCGTCGACTACCCCGAGCGCACTCATCGCCTGGTGCTGATGGGGCCGGGCGGCTTCCTCTACCCACCGGTCTTCCACTCTGCCCCCACCGAGGGACACCGCCGTATCGCCGAGGCGGCCGCCGATCCGACTCCCGAGACCTTCCGGGCCCTCGCGGCGGCCATGCTGTACGACCCCTCGGTCATGAGCGAGGATGTCATCGCCGCCCGGGTGGCAGTCGCCCAGAAACGTCTTCGCACCGCGGGCACGCGCGACGCGGCCCAGCGCGTACCTGAACGCGAACTGCGACACGAACTCCACAAAGTCGCGGCGAAGACGCTGATCATCTGGGGCAAGGACGACCGCGTCAATCCCTACGAGATCGGGATTCAGCTCATGCGTGACGTCGCCGACGCCACCATGGTCATCCTCAAGAACTGCGGGCACTGGGCGCAGGCCGAACACCCCGAGGAATTCAACAGGATCGCCCTCGAATTCCTCGCCAGCTAGGGCAGGTCTGCATGACCGCGCGTTTCCGCACCCAGCTGATCTTCGCGCTCCGCAGGCCCAGCGGCCCGAGAAGGACTCAAGACACCCATGTGATGACTGACCACAGCGCGCGCCAGAAGGCGCTCTGCTTCATCGCCGTCGGCGTAGCCCTCCTGCTGGGCTCCATCGACCAGACCGCGATGTCGACGGCGCTTCCGGAGCTGTCCGGCAGCTTGGACACCAACCTCGCCATCGCAACGTGGTCGATCATCGGCTACCAGTTGGGTCAGATCGTGGCCATGCCCGCGGTCGGGACGATCAGCGATCAATTCGGCCGGCGTCGTGTCTTTCTCTGCTGCCTGGCCCTGTTCACGCTGGCGTCCCTGGCCGCCGCACTTGCCCCGAACATCTGGACGCTCATCCTTCTCCGACTGCTCCAGGGGGTCGGGGCCGGGGGCTTCATTCCGGCGGCAACAGGAATCATCTCCGATGTCTTCGGTGACAGCAGGGACCGTGGTATCGCTCTTTTCACGAGCATCTTCCCGATCGGCAATCTCGTCGGGCCGATCGTGGGCGGATTCATCATCTACCACTGGTCGTGGCGATGGGTACTGCTGCTGAACGTACCGATTGGCGTCGTGTGCGTCATTCTCGCTCTCACCGTGATACCTGCGAGTCGCCCCGAGAAGGTTGGCAGGTTCGACTTTCTCGGCCTGTTCCTGCTGACGGTCAGCAGCGCGACCGCAATGATCGGGATCACCCTGATAGGGACCTCGACCTCGCCGGCCGCTGTCCTCGGATGCGTTACGTTGGCAGCCGTCGCAAGCCTCACCTTTGCTGTCCTGTTCCGACGGAGCGCAAAACTGGAGAACCCCATCCTCGCGGTGCGGTTCCTGCGCCGAGGACCGCTCCTGAGCATGAATCTGGTGTCCTTCCTGTACGGCGGGGTCATCATCGGCCTCTCCGCCCTGGTCCCGCTCTACGCCCAGGTCAGATACGGTCTGACCCCCCTTGAAGCCGGAACCACGTTGAGCGGGCGAGCCATCGGCGCCATCACGGTCACGACCGCGACGGCCATCCTTCTGCGCCGGATCGGAACGCGATTGCCCATGCTCGTCGGCTTCGGGTTGGCCTCGGTCGGCGTGTTCCTCCTGTCCATTCCACCGATCATCGGTGGAGCGTTCCTCTGGCTCGCCCTCTGCACCACCGTGACCGGAATCGGCGGGGGAATGGGAGCTCCCTCCAGCATGAACGCCGGTCTTCGCCTCGCGGGCCAGGAAATCGGAAGCACCTCGGGCCTTCGAGGGCTGTTCCGCCAGATCGGCGGCCTTGTCTACGTCACAGTCGGCAGCACCGTCGTGTCAGCTTCCCGCGAGAACCCGGTCGTCTTCGCCACCGTATTGGCGGCCTTTTCCGCCACTCTCCTCCTCATCGTCATCCCTCTCGTCCTGAGCGTGCCGGACGAGAAAGGAAAATGGTAAGAGCAATAGAACTAGGAGGTTGCACGTGCCAACCATCTCCGGCTCCATCCCTCCGGATGGCGACCCACTTGCTGTAAGCAAGGCCGCCGACGCGCTGGCCGAGGCAGTCCGCGTCGGGGTTGCCTGCCCGCCGGTGCGGACGCTGTTCGCTGAAGGTGACCTCGAGTCCGCGTATGCCGTGCAGCAGGTGAACGTCCGGCGCGGCCTGGACGCCGGCCGCCGCACCGTCGGCCGCAAGATCGGCCTGACGTCTGTGGCTGTGCAACGCCAACTCCGTGTGAGCCAGCCGGACTTCGGCGCACTGTTCGCCGACATGGCCGTACCCGACGGCGGCGAGGTGCCCGCCGGGCGGCTGCTGCAGCCGAAGGTGGAGGCCGAGGTGGCTCTCGTGCTCGGGCGGGACCTGCCGGACCGGGAGTGCACGGTTGTCGACGTCCTGCGTGCGGTCGACTTCGCGCTGCCTGCGCTGGAGATCGTGGACAGCCGTATCGCCGGCTGGGACATCTCCCTGGTCGACACCGTCGCCGACAACGCCTCCTGCGGCCTGTACGTCCTCGGTGCGACCCCCGTACCGCTGACCGCCGTCGACCTGCGCACGGTGACGATGACCATGACGCGGGACGGCGAGACCGTCTCCGAGGGCACCGGCGCCGACTGTCTCGGCAGCCCCCTCAACGCCGCTGTCTGGCTGGCCGCCGCGCTCGCCGACCGCGGCGACCCGCTGCGTGCGGGCGACCTGGTGCTGACGGGTGCGCTCGGCCCGATGGCCCCCGCGGTCTCGGGAGACATGTTCGAGGCCCGTATCGCCGGTCTGGGTTCCGTGCGGGTCGGCTTCGCGAAGGAAGGGAGCGAGCTGTGAGCAGCAAGGTCGCCATCATCGGCTCCGGCAACATCGGGACCGACCTCATGATCAAGGTCCTGCGGCTGTCGGAGCCGTTGGAGATCGCCGCGATGGCGGGGATCGACCCCGCCTCCGACGGTCTGGCCCGCGCCCGCCGTCTGAAGGTCGCCACGACCCACGAGGGCGTCGAAGGGCTCGTCGCACTGGACGAGTTCGCCGACGTGGAGATCGTCTTCGACGCGACCTCGGCCGGCGCCCACGGTCACCATGACGAGGTACTGCGCCCGTTGGGCCGAACTCTCGTCGACCTCACCCCGGCCGCGCTGGGCCCGTACGTCGTCCCGCCGGTCAACGGCGACGTCCACCTCGACGCCCCGAACGTCAACATGGTCACCTGCGGCGGCCAGGCGACCATCCCGATCGTGGCGGCCGTGAACGCGGTGACCCCGGTGCACTACGGCGAGATCATCGCCTCCATTGCCTCCCGCTCCGCCGGACCTGGCACCCGTGCGAACATCGACGAGTTCACCGAGACGACGTCCTCCGCCATCGAGAAGGTCGGCGGTGCCGCCCACGGCAAGGCGATCATCGTTCTCAACCCGGCGGAACCCCCGCTGATCATGCGGGACACCGTTCACTGCCTGGTGTCCGACTGCGCTACCGAGGCGGTCACCGCGTCGGTCGAGGAGATGGTCGGCGGGGTGCAGGCATACGTCCCCGGCTACCGGCTCAAGCAGAAGGTGCAGTTCGAGCGGGTGGCGTCCGACGACCCGCTGCGCACCCTCGCGCCCGGTGCGAGCGGCGCCGGCGGCGCCCTGAAGGTGTCCGTCTTCCTGGAGGTCGAGGGCGCCGCGCACTACCTCCCGTCCTACGCCGGGAACCTCGACATCATGACCTCGGCCGCGCTGCGCACCGCGGAACGCGTGGCCGCCCACCGCTCCACCGAGGGGGCCGCACGATGACCACGCGACTCTACGTTCAGGACGTCACCCTGCGGGACGGCATGCACGCTGTCCGGCATCGCTACACCGTTGAACAGGCCCGTACCATCGCCGCCGCCCTCGACGCCGCCGGAGTGGCCGCCATCGAGATCGCCCACGGCGACGGACTGGCCGGCTCCAGTATCAACTACGGCATCGGCGCCCACACCGACTGGGAATGGATCGAGGCAGTCGTGGACGCCACGCGGCAATCGATCCCCACCACCCTCCTGCTGCCCGGCATCGGCACCCTGCATGACCTGCGCCAGGCGCACAACCTGGGCATCCGCTCGGTCCGCGTCGCCACCCACTGCACCGAGGCCGACATCTCCGCCCAGCACATCGCCGCCGCACGGGAGCTGGGCATGGACGTCGCCGGCTTCCTGATGATGTCCCACATGGCCGAACCAGCCGAACTGGCCCGCCAGGCCAAGCTGATGGAGTCCTACGGCGCCCACTGCGTCTACGTCACCGACTCCGGCGGCCGCCTCACCATGGACGGCGTCCGCGACCGCTTCCGCGCTTACCGCGACGTTCTCGACCCGGCGACCGAATTGGGCATCCACGCCCACCACAACCTCGCCCTGGGCGTCTCCAACACCGTCGTCGCCGTCGAGAGCGGCGCCGTACGGGTGGACGCCTCGCTCGCGGGGCAGGGTGCGGGGGCCGGCAACTGCCCCCTCGAAGCGTTCGTGGCGGTCGCCGACCTGATGGGCTGGGACCACAGGTGTGATCTGTTCTCCTTGATGGACGCCGCCGACGACCTCGTGCGGCCCCTTCAGGACCGCGAGGTACGGGTGGACCGCGAGACCCTCAGCCTCGGCTACGCGGGCGTGTACTCCAGTTTCCTGCGGCACGCCGAGACCGCCGCCGCCCGCCACGGCCTGGACACTCGCAGCATCCTCGTCGAGGTCGGCCGTCGGCGCATGGTCGGCGGCCAGGAGGACATGATCACCGACATCGCCCTGGACCTTGCCGCGCGCACGAAGCAGACGGCCTGACCTGGGCGATCTTCGCCGAGGACATCGGGCCGCTCAAGGAGCACCTCACTACCCCAGCGCCAGTCATCGAAGAGGTACTGCGTGGTGGTGATGTGATCATCCTCGGCTATCACTGTCCTATGCGCAGGGTGCGGAGGCCGTCACCGGATGCACCCCCGGGCACCCGCGCGCGCACACCCGCACAGTGATCGCCTACACCATCACGCGGCATGATTGGTGGAGGCGCTCCCTTGCGACGCCGCTCGGCCCAGTACGACTCAAGCGCCGGGGCGCCCGGAGACGCCCTGCCCTTGACCAGCTGATGCCGGATGATCTTCGTCCAGGAGAACTTGAGCAGGCCGAGTCGTCGTGGGGTGTCGGGCGGCCAATGATGGTCTGCAGGGGAGTGTCAGTTGGGCACCGTCATCTAGTCGGTGAAATGGCAGATGTGGCGCGCCAGTCGCCCGCGGAGCATGGTGTGTGGTCAGAACTCCTCGGGGCGCCAGCCTGTCGCGTACTTCTCGTACAGAGCCAGAGCGGCGGCCAGGTCCTCGTTCAGCTCGACGGTCCCCTCCTGCAGGCACTGCTGCATCAACGCCACGGCGGCCTCGGCCAGATGCGCTTCCCCGCCGTAGACGCTCACCAGGGAGTCCCACCTGAGCTGCTTCTCGGTTCGTACGGCCACGCTGCCCATCGTCTGGCTGTGTACCGGCGCCACTCCGCTTTCCAGCAGGCGCGCGACAGCGCGGGCATCGAAGGCCGGTTCAAGGGCAGGCGGACCGTCTGCTGCTGCCACAAGGACCGTTCGCAGCAGCATCCGCTCGTCGGCAAGGTCCTCGGGTCCGGCCGTGCGGAGTAGGGAGGCAAGTTCTTGCCTGAGCAACCGGGCGGATTCATCCGGAATCAATCCCTGCTTGCCCGGACGGCCCGAGGCGATGTCGAGCAGAAGGACCTTTCCGTACAGGCTCGGGATGCCACTAAAGAGGCTACGGACGGTATGGTCGGCTACGTCGCCGCCGAGGTTGCGCAGCAGAACACTCACCGGGCTCAGCACCGCCCATTCACCGCTGGGGGAGTACATGCCCGTGGAGCCCAGCCGGACCCGCGGCAGCTGTCGCATCAGCGCCGCGGCCGTCGGCAGCACGCTGCCCTCGGGCGCGTCGCGACAATGGAGCACCAGGCGCTTGAGGGTGTCGTCCAGCAGGGCGTCCGGCACCTGCCCCAGTACCTCGTTGAGTGCGCTCTCGTCGCCGATGCAGTCCGCAACCTGGTCGACGTACTCGGCGGGTGCCCGTCCGGCCGGCAGTCGGCGGTGGAGATAGAAGTCGAGCACCGTGCTGCAGGCGACCCGCCGGTCCTGTTCCCAGGTCTGGTTCCAGTCAAAGCTGTAGTTCTGGCCGCCGAGAAGCCTTTCGGCGGCGGGGAACAGCAGGCGGATGACAGGCTGGGCGTGGCCGTTCAAGAGGCTGGTGAACTCCTCCACGAACGCCCTCTCTCGCTCTGTCCGGTCCGTGCTGGCCTGGAACCTCGTCTTGGCGGGCGTCAGCAGGTCCGCGGCGGCGGGCAGCATCGCGTGCGCTGCGGGAAAGCGCACGCGTAGGGCTTCAAGTGCCAGAACATCGACCAGATTCACCTCCGTACCCAGGCTTCGCACGGCCAGCGGCACCGATGCCAGGTACCGCTTCACATCCCGGATGGTGGAGAACATCGGGAGGATCAGCTGCACGAGCACGTCCGGCCACCGCGACGCATGCAACGGCCCGGACTGGATCCCGTCGAGTGCCTGGGTCCTTCGGCGATGACCGGGGAGAGCGCTTGCGAGGGCAGCGGCGGCACCTCCACCGACATCTTCACGATCTTCTCCAGGTACGCGGACCCTTTGACCGCCTCATCCGTCAACGCCGTCTCTACCACTTCGCGGTCGAAGCACAGGACGTAGACGATGTTCGGCGAGCGGCAGGCCCGGCAACAGCTGGTGAACTTCCTCGACGAGCGGGAACGCCCTCGTGAGGCCGACGCCGTGCTCCGCGAGGTCGCCGCCGCCGACATGTACGCCCTCGACACTCTGTTCCACCGCCTGTGGCCCCACCGGCCTCGGGCTGCCCGGGAGATACTCACCGAGGCCGCGAAGGCTGGCCACATCCTGAACGTCCTGACTGTGCTACAGCCCCTGACCCAGGGGGGACGCCGAGACGTCCTTCCCCCCTCAGCGTTGGCGGCCACGGTGTGGATGCTCGTGTCGGTGTTCGGCCTCGCCGTCGGCCTCGGCCTGACCTACGGCCCCCAGGCGGCGGCCTACGCCGAGCGGTTTCCTCCGGAGATCCGTTACAGCGGCTCGTTGTTTCCTACGCGATCGGCTCGTCGGTGGCGGCTTCGCACCGCTCGTCGCCGCCTGGTTGTTGGAGTGTGCCGGGACCTGGTTGTCGGTCAGCTCGTACCTGCTGTCGGTTGCCTGGTCACCCTGATCGCGGTGCTGGCATGGGGGAACGGCCGTCCGCGGATCGGGAGGCGTTCGTCTCCAAGGGCGGCGAGCAAGCGGCGGCGTGGTGAGCACCATCGCCGTGGCCGGAGGCGGTCGCGTAGCGGCCGCGGCTGAATGCGTCATCCGGCCGGTCGAAGAGCAAGGCGAAGGGGCCAAATGACGCATTCGGCCCCTTCGCCGGTCAGCTCGCACCGCGGACGGGCTGTATGCCCGTCATACGTCGTCGACCAGCACCGACCGCGCCAGGCTGAGAAAGCGGCGCACTGTCTGCTGAGGATCGTCCTCCCTGCGTTGCACGATCGCACCTTCCAGAGGAGGGATGGGCTGGAGAACCGCACGGACAACGAGATCGGGCGGCGCGACCTGACGAACGTACGGCGGCATCACCGCCACCCCGAGCCCGGCCGAGATGAGCGGGATCGCCGTCTGCAGGGTGGACACCTCGCGGTAATCCGGGTACGGGAGACCCAGCTCGTCCCAGACACCCTCCATGATGCCCTGTATCCCCGGGAGGCGAGGGTGGCGGATCGGCAGGATCCAGTGTTCGGCGGTCAGGTCGTGCAGGTCGATCGGGTCGGGGTGCTCGCGATAGTGGGGCGGCAGCACCGCCAGTAGCGGCATCCTCCCCCACCGGCTGATCTCGAGGCGTTCGCCGTGAAGCTCGCGGAGCTTCGCGACCCCCGCGGTCGGGATCAGCCCGACGTCGGCCCTCCGATGCGCGACGTGCTCCAACACGTCATGAGGGTGGGACTCCATCAGGACGATGTCGACGTCCGGTGCCTCGGACGTGAATCGGGACAGCAGCGCGGGGATGACGGACACCGTGGCGATCGGCTCCGCGGCGATGGAGAGCCGGCCACGCGACCCGTCCGCCACCCCGCGCAGCAGGCGCCCCATCTCGTCGATGTCGGCGAGGATTTTGGTCCCGAGCTTCTCGAGATGTTCGCCAGCCCGCGTTGGGCGCACCCCGTGGCGTCCCCGCGTCAGGAGCTGCACGCCCAGCTCCTTTTCGAGGTTCGAGATGGCGATGCTGAGCGGCGGCTGCGTCATGTGCAGTGCCACCGCGGCGCGAGAGAATGATCCGCTTGCCACGACCGCGAGGAAATAGCGAAGCTGCCGCAGTTCCATTCACAAATAATATCTCGTTGCTCACCAATATGTATTTGAGCTATATGAGTGCCGCTGTCACGATTTCTTCACGGGGATGTTCTCGTCCCCTTCGCGCAGTGTGGTGCGTCGCGCACTGCCGCGCGCGAACGCTCACGAGGAAATGAGAGGCCACATGGGCAACGAACGCCGCAGCGTCGTCGTGATAGGTAACGGACCGGTCGGTCAGACGGCGGCGCTCCTGCTTGCGCGCTGGGGCATACCGGTCACGATCGTTGACGCGCGTCCTGTCCGCGAGCTGGTTGGCTCGAAGGCCGTAACCCATCGGCCAAACGTACTGGACATCTGGGAGGGGCTCGGGGCGGGCCGCCAGATGGTCGAGGAGGGCCAGGCGAAGGTCCTCGGCCACGTCTACTACGAGGATCGGGAGCTCTTCGTCGAGTCCTACAACGACACGGGCCCCAGCGAGTACCCCGCGATGCTGACCCTGTCCCAGGCCCGGATCGAGGCGCTGCTGGACGAGCAGATCGCCCGGCAGCCCCTCATCAAGGTCCGGTGGGGACACCGGATGAAGCGGATCTCGCAGGACGGCACCGGGGTGGCCCTTGAGTGCGTACGCCCGGACGGCAGCCGGGTGACCGTGACGGCCGACTATGCCGTCGCCGCGCTCGGGGCGCGCACCCGCGACCTCCACGAGCAGCTCGGCGTCAGCTTCGACGGACGGACATTCGCCGACCGGTTCCTCATCTGCGACATCAAGGTCGAGGACTCTCCGTGGGGTCGCGACCGGCACTTCCATTTCAACTCGGTGCACAATCCGGGGCGCCAGATCCTGATCCAGCCCTGTCCGGAGTCCACTTTCCGCATCGATTGGCAGCTCGGGGACGACTACGACGAGGCCGACGACGCGGCCGGTGGTTTCGACGCGCGCATGCGCGCCCTCATCGGTGACGCCCGCTACGAGGTGATCTGGAAGTCCGTCTACCGGTTCCACGCCCGGCTGGCGAGCCGGATGCGGGTCGGACGGGTGCTACTGGCGGGCGACTGCGCGCATCTGATGGCGCCCTTCGGCGGGCGCGGCCTGAATTCCGGCGTGTGCGACGCCGAGAACGCGGCGTGGAAGCTGGCCTACGTGCTGAACGGCTGGGCAGGCGAAGAGCTGCTGGAGAGCTACGATCTCGAGCGGCGCGCGGCAGCCCGGGAGAACCTCCAGGTCACGAGCACGACGACGGACTTCCTGGTGCCGCAGGACGACGAGCAGCGCGAGCGCCGGCGGCGGCTGCTCGAGGCCGCCCGTCTCGATCCGAGCGAGGAGACGCGCGGGGCGATCGACACGAGCACGATGGCCGCGCCGTTCTGGTACGTCGACTCGCCGCTGACCACGCCGCAGCCACGCCGCCCGTTCCTCGGCCGCCCCGCGAAGGGGGAGGTTCCGCGCCCCGGCCCGGGCGTCGTCCTGCCTCAGGTGCGGGTCAGCGTTCCGGGTGCTTCGAACACGCGGCTCCGCGAGCTGGCCCGCCGGGGGCTCCTGCTCCTCGTCGGCGACGCGGTCGAGGCAGACCAGCTGCTGACCGAAGTCTCCGGCGCGGTAGCGGGCCCGGTGGAGATTTACTCGATCGCGGCGATCGATACCACCCGTGCGCTGGCCGCGGAGCTCGAGCCCGCGCCGGATGAGGTGTGGGTGGTCCGTCCGGACGCCCACGTTGCGGCGGTGTGCAGCCGGGCCGACATCCACGAAGTGCTCGCCGCCGCGACCAGGGCCGTCGGGGGCACCGAGGGAATCAGGAGAGCATCGCCGTGGACACGGCGGGCCCTTTGACTTCTCCCCTGCCTAATGGCGAGGGATTCCAGCGGTCGCCCGCTGGGGTTCCTGCTTCACCGACGACCGCCCTGTGCGGGAGGACTCCCGTTGAGGTCTTACACCGTCTCCACAGGCAGACGCCGCCAGCCCGGCGGCCAGGATGTTGCGTGCCGCGTTCACGTCCCGGTCGTGCACCGCGCCGCAGTGCTCGCACGTCCACGCGCGGACGTTGAGCGGCAGCCTCGCCGCGACCGTGCCGCAGCTTCCGCACAGCGTCGAGCTGGGGAAGAAGCGGTCGATCACGACGAGTTCGCGCCCGTACCAGGCGCACTTGTACTCCAGCATCATGCGCAGATCCGTCCAGGCCGCATCCGAGACGGCGCGCGCGAGCGTGCCGTTCTTCAGCAGGTTGCGGACGGTGAGGTCCTCGATCACGACCACTTGGTTCTCGCGGACGAGTCGAGTCGACAGCTTGTGCAGGAAGTCCCGGCGCCGGTCGGCGATCCGCGCATGCACCCTGGCAACCTTCCTGCGGGCCTTGGCCCCGTTCGCCGAGCCCTTCGCCTTGCGCGACAGCTCCCGCTGCGCCCTGGCCAGACGGGCGCGATCTCGCCGCTCGTGCCGGGGGTTGGCGATCTTCTCCCCGGTGGACAGGGTCACCAGGGAGGCGATCCCGGCGTCCAGGCCGACCGCATTCGTGGTGGCGGGGGCGGGCGTGATGGTGTCCTCGCACAGCAGGGACACAAACCAGCGTCCCGCCGCATCCCGGGACACGGTCACCGTGGTCGGCACCGCACCCTCGGGCAGGGGGCGCGACCAGCGGATGTCCAGGGGCTTTGTCATCTTGGCCAGCGTCAGCTTCCCCTCGCGCCAGGTGAAGGCGCTGCGGGTGTACTCGGCCGACGCACGGGACTTCTTCCGGCTCTTGTACCGGGGGTACTTCGCCCGCTTGGCGAAGAAGTGGGCGAACGCGGTCTGCAGATGGCGCAGCGCCTGCTGCAGCGGGACGGAGGACACCTCGGTCAGGAAGGCCAGTTCCTCTGTCTTCTTCCACTCCGTGAGCGCGGCGGAGGACTGCACGTAGGAGATGCGGCGCTGCTCGCCGTACCAGGCCCGGGTGCGCTCCTCCAACGCCTTGTTGTACACCAGGCGGACGCAGCCGAACGTGCGCGACAGCTCCGCTGCCTGCTCGTCCGTGGGGTAAAAGCGGTACTTAAACGCCCGCTTGACCTGCTCCGCCATACCTCACACCGTATCAGCTCCGGTGTGAGCCATGGTGGTCTGCCGGCTGCCGGCGAACGCCAGTCCGCCCTGGCGGCGAACCGGCTTCTCCTGCCTGCTCCGCAGGGACTTCGTTTCCTCCCCCGGCTGAAGCCGGGGGTATCCACGAAGGAGAGCCCCGATGATGCCCTGGCCGCGGGCCGGGTGGACGTCGCCCGGCTGTGACGGCCCTGGCCACGGTGACGCTACCGCGGGCGGCGGACGGCCGGCTGGTGCAGGCGCCGACATCACCTGCTGGCCACGCCCCGACGCCCACACCTCGCCGCAGCGGACCCTGCGTCACACCTGCGGACGCGGCAAGGACCAACACATCCCCGTCCCCGCCTGGCCGTACTCGGTGATCTGCGCGCTCGATGCAGGCCGCAACTCCGGGGCCGGCGCCGCTGGACGCCCTGCGTCTGGCGCCGGATGACGGCGCCGCCACCGTCACCGCCTGGCGGCGATCCACAGCAGGGCCAGCCCGTTGACGATCGGGGCGCACAGCATGGACCAGGCGAAGAGACGGAAGCCGACGTAGATGCGACGGGCGTAGCGCGGTAAATCGCGGGCCTGCTCGTGGTGTCGTTCGACACATGACTGGTATCGGAGGCGCCGTTGTCGACGAAGGTGCCATTGTCGACGAATGCCTCGCCCCGGAACCCGGCCCGCTGGTGGATGCTGCGCTTCGGCAGCCGATCAGCGCCCCGAGAAACGCACCGGCGTGCAGCGCGCCATGTAGTGGCTGACACTGGGAGGCCGAGGCCGCACGCTGTTGTCCCACCCTGAACCATTGACTCCACACGGTGTCGAGAAGCGTGATTGTTTCGTTTTCGTTTCAAACTGAGGGCCGTTGCTGGAAGGTTTGCTCTTCGGTGTGCGTCGGGTTCTTGCCGTGGCTTGGGCGGAATCGAGTGGGAAATCGGTTGCTGGGACTGGCTTCTGGCGCGGGGACGTGGCGTTGCGACCCAGGGAGTCCATGGTCATAGTCCAATGCGTTCCAGAAGTACGAACTTCGTGACTGCGGAGGATGCCTTGGACAAATTCATCGACGAACTCGGTCTCGAGGTGGCCTTCATGCCGTCCCCTCGGCCGGAGAAGTCGCAGCCGCCTCTGCCGGTGCCTGATCCTGCGACCTTGACGCTCAGGAAGGGCAGCGTGAACGCCGAGGGGGCGTTCCCGCTCCTGTGCGACATCTTGTTCGAGCGTGACGTGACCATCGCACTGCGTGACGGAAGCGAGGTGTTCGGCGACGTCTTCAGGCCGGTGGGTGAGGAGGGGGTGCCGGCGATCTTGGCCTACACGCACTACGGCAAGCGTGCGGGTCACGGCCCGTGGAACGCCAACCCCCCGGTGCGGGCTTTCGGCGCGACCGCGGATCAGTTCTCGGGCCTGGACTCCTTCGAAGCCCCGGACCCCGGTTACTGGGTTGCTCACGGCTACGCGGTGGTCAATGTCGATGCCGTGGGCACCGGATATTCCGATGGCGAGCACGCGGTGTTCCCGGGCACCAAGAGCGGTCGCGACATCTATGACGTGGTCGAGTGGATCGCGCAGCAGGGCTGGTGCAACGGCAAGGTCGGGATGAACGGCAACTCCTACCTGGCAGCCAACCAGTGGGCTGCCGCTGCCCAGCAGCCGCCGCACCTGGCCGCGATCGCACCCTGGGAGGGCCTGAGCGACTTCTACCGCGACACGGTCTTCCGCGGCGGCATCCGGAACACCGGGGCCTTCTGGGCCGACGCCATCCACGCCACCCTTTTCGGCCAGGGCTTGGTCGAGGATGCAGTCGGCGAGAACGCCGACCGGTACCCGTTCTTCAATGCCTACTGGGCTGACAAGGTGGCCGACTTCTCCAAGATCACCATTCCGGCCTACGTCGCCGCGAGCTGGACCAACCCGCTCCACACGCCAGGCACCATCCGGGCTTACCGTGAGCTCGGGTCCACGGAGAAGTGGCTCCGCGTGCACAACTCGTTTGAGTGGCTCGACATTGCTGACCAGGACAGCAGGGACGATCTGCGCAAGTTCTTCGATCGCTACCTCAAGGGCCTCGAGAACGGGTGGGAGGACACTCCCCGTGTGCGGCTGTCGATCCTCGATCAGGGCGGCACGGACGTCGTGGGACGGGCCGAGAGCGAATGGCCACTGGCACGACAGACATGGCGCTCCCTCGCACTGGACGCAACCTCCGGGTCGCTGGTGGACGGCGCGGTCGCCCAGGAGGCCGCCCTCACCTACGTCGGCGATGACCTTGGCGACTCGGTGGAGTTCTCCATCGAGGCCATCGAGGAGCTGGAGATCAACGGCTACATGAAGCTCCATCTGTGGATCGAGGCTGCGGAGGCCGATGACGCGGACATCTTCGCGGCGGTCTACAAGAAGAGCGCGGACGGCACTGTGCTGCACCACTTCACCATCACCGACCCCGGCGTGCGTACCTTCGCCGAGACCCAGGTCACCGACGGTGTCATCGACCTCCCCTTCGCCTGGGCCGGGCCCAACGGGTGCATCAGGGCTTCGCACCGCGCGCTCGATCCTGCACGGTCGACGGAATCCGAGCCGGTACTGCTCCACCAGAGCGAAGAGCTCCTCGAACCAGGCGTTGCCGTGCCGGTCGAACTGTCGCTCTGGCCCTCGGCGTTCGTCGTCCACCCCGGCGAACATCTTGTGGTCAAGATCGCGGGTCACCCCGTCGGCTCCGTCAGTACGGCCGGGACCCCCGACCCCAACATGCCGACCCGCAACCGCGGTGAGTACCGAATCCGGACCGGAGGCGCATTCGATTCGCACCTCCTGCTTCCAGTCGTGAGCTGACGACTCATCCCCGCACGATGGGGGCCGGGCGGACTGCCACAAACACTCCACCCGGTCCCTGAGGAAGTGTCCCCAACGTGTCCGCGACGTTCGATGTTGCCGCCCTGGGCACGATGTCCTGTCGCACAGCGCAACGGTCTGTTGGGTGAACGGGTGGCATGTGTTCGGCGATCTTCGATCGTCTTCCCCGTACTTGTCATCTCCCGGGGGGACGACCCCCGTCCTTCCGCAGGTGGGCTACGCCCGTGTCTTGCCTTTCTGCCAGATGGGGAAACGGCACTGGTGCGTGCAGGCCGGCCCGGGTGATCAGGTCATCCCTCAACGGGCGTCCAGGCTGATCAGGTCTGCGATCATCCCGGTGGCGCTTGGGAGGTCTTCAAGGTTCTGCAGGGACTCCGCGAGCCTCCCGGCCTGGCTGTCCGAGAGCGGATACGCCGCGGCCGCCAGGCAGTCTCGGAACCTGCGGTCGTGGTCCTCCGGGGAGAGCGCGTTCCCCGGGAAGCCTGGCGCGATGTCGAGCCCGAACGAGTGGCGGGAGCCACGGGTGATGACGATGAGGTCAGCCGCGCTGTGGCCGCGGGCGTCAAGTGCGGGGTCTGCCGTGACGTGGACCCGCGCGGCCAGCTCAGCGGTCGCTTTGCTGCTGGTTACGGCGGCCGAGGTGAAGTGCTCTAGCTTGGAGGAGCCGTGGAGGAGCGCGTTCGCCACGCAGAACTGAGCGCTGAACTGGGCGTCGACCCGGGGATTCGCGCCAGGTGCGAACGGATGCCCCACGAGGCGGTAGGCGTAGGGCGGCAGCACCACTTCCACCCGGTCGACCTCGTCGGCGCTGATCCCTGACCGGTGCGCTTGCAGCGCCAGCTCGGTTACCGCTTGGCTAAGGCCGCAGCTGGGGAACTTCTTGAACATCATCCCGGTCAGCGCGTAGCGGTGGCCCAGGTCCTTGACGAGGGCTGTCGTGTCGACCTGGTCCCGGCCGTACAGGTGGGCGTAGCCGTAGACGCCATCCAGGAAGCGGCGGGGGCCGGTGAACCCGCGCTGGGCCCACAGCGCGCAGGTCACGCCTGCCTCTGCGGCCCAGCCCTGGATCAGCCGCACAGCGAGAGAGCCGTCAACGTTGCTCTGGAAGCTGCCGCCGGCGCGGTTGAATGCCAGGCCGAGGGCCATCACCAGTTGATCCGTCGACAAGCCCAGGATGCGGCCTGCCGTTGCCGTGGCGGCGATCGGCGCGACGACGCCGGTCGGGTCGAGGCCGTCGTACAGCGCCTCGGTGAGGTTGAGCCGCGATCCCACCTCAGCGCCGACCGCGATGGCGGTGACGAGGTCAGCGCCGCTGATCCCGCCGCGGAGCTCGGCAGCCGCGAGCGCGGCGGGGATCAGTGAGGAGCCGAGGTGGAGGCCCGGTGCCATGGCGTCGCAGTAGTCGAGCGCGCGAGCCATCACCCCGTTGAGCAACGCGGCGGAGGCGGCCGGGAGGTGGTCTCCGTATACGAGCGAGGTGGCCTGCGGGGTGCCACCCTGCTCCAGCAGCAGTGCCCTCAGTTCCCGGCAGCCGTCCTCGGCGGCGCCTGCCACGGTGGTGCCGAGCACTGTGGCGATCATGGTACGGACGACCTGCCGGGCTTCGGGGTCGATCTCATGCAAGTGCGTTGACTGTACGAAACCGGCTAGTGCTGTGACCGCGTTGGTTCGCCGGGTTGGTGGTCGTGGCGGTTGGATGTGGAGTGACGTCCGATCCGATCGCTGGAGGCGCGGTGGCCGAGCCCGTCCGTGTGCGCAGACTGACCGACCAGG
>NZ_WVUG01000137.1 GCF_017614965.1 Streptomyces griseorubiginosus
GGGCAGGCACCCTGGGAGCTGGCAGCCGACGGTTTGCGGGGCGGGGTGTCCCTGGGTGCGGCGGAGCCCCTGCGGGCAGGGCACCCTGCCATGGAACCGAGGGGCGCTCTGCAGCCTGGGTGCCCGGCGGTGAGTCGGGCTCGGTCGCATTACGGTAGGGCTGCCCTGACCGCCGTACCGGAGAAGCGATGTCCGCGAACCCCGAGCCCGACGCCGTCGCCTCGTCCGCCGTACCGGCCGAGGCGGTCACGCCGCTGATCCGCGGGGTCGCCGTGCTGCACCGGCTGACGGAGGCGGGCGGCACGCTGAGCCTGAGCGCGCTGGAGCGGGCGACGGGCCTGGCCCGCTCCACCGTCGACCGGGTCACCGCGACGCTGGCCCGCATGGGGTACGTCCGCCTCGACGGCCGTGACGTGTTCCTCACCCCCCGGCTGATGGAACTGGGCAACGCCTACCTCGCCGCCCTGCGCCTGCCCGCGCTGCTGGACGCGCGCGCGGACGCCCTCGCCGACGAACTGGACGAGTCGGTGTCCCTGGCCGTCGCCGACCGCGACGGCATCCGCTTCATCCACCAGGCCACCCGGCGCCGGGCGATGTCCCTCAGCTTCCGCATCGGCGACCTCCTCCCGGCCGAACGCACGGCACCGGGCCCGCTGTTCGCCATGGAGTGGACCGAACCCGACTGGCAGGCATGGCGAAAACGCCGCACGGCGGACCCGCAGGACAGGAGCTTCCCGGCGGTACCGCCGCGGGAAGAGCCTGGCGCCGCCCAGGACTTCGAGCGGCGGGTGACGGCGGCCGCACAGGACGGGTGGGCTCTGGACGATCAGTTGATCGAGCCGGGGCTCGTCGCGGTGTCCGTACCCGTGCGGGATCCGCGGGCCGGGCGCATCGTCTGCGCGGCCAGCGTCGTCAGTCACACCAGCCGGCACACCGCGGCCGACCTCCGCGACACCCTGCTGCCCCGACTGCGTACGGCCGTACGGGCCATGGAGGACGATCTGCGCGCGGCACCGCCGCGGAAGGGCGAGGCGTCGCCGTCCGGTCTCGCCACCTGGACCGGCGCGTCGAAGCAGGAGCTGGGCCGGGAGTTCGTCGAGTCGCTGGCCCGCGGACTGACCGTGCTGACGGCCTTCGGCGAGGGACGGTCCGCCCTGACGCTCACCGAGGTCGCCCAGGCGACGGGCCTGGCCCGGGCCACCGCACGCCGGGCGCTGATCACCTACGAGCACCTGGGCCTGGTCCGCGCGACGGACCGCTTCTTCGAGCTGACGCCCCGCGTGCTGGGCCTGGGCTTCCCGCCGCTGTCCCGTACGACCCTGCCCGAGATCGCCGGCCCGCGCATGGCCGAACTCGCCGCCCGCGTCCACGAGTCGACCTCGCTGTCCGTGCTGTCCGGCACCGACATCCAGTACACGGCCCGCGTCGCCACCGGCCGCGTCATGAGCGTCAACCTCGCGATCGGGACGCGGCTGCCGGCGTACGCGACCTCGATGGGCCGGGTGCTGCTGGCGGACCTGCCGGAGCCGGACCGTACGCTCGGCCCGCTGCGTCCTCTCACCTCGCACACGATCACGGACCCCGCCGCCCTGGCCGCCGTCCTGGACGAGGTCCGGGCCGCCGGCCACGCCCTGGTCGACGAGGAGCTGGAGGAGGGGCTGCGCTCCGTCGCCGTCCCGGTCCGCGACCGCACCGGCCGCGCCGTCGCCGCCCTGAACGTCGCCATGCACGCCGCGCGCCACTCGGTCGAGGAGTGCGTACGGGATATCCTCCCCGAACTGCGCCGCACGGCGGCCCTCGTCGAGGCCGACCTCCACGTGGCGGGCCGCTTCACCCGGATCCCGGTGTCCTGACCGGTGCCTGACCGGCCTCCCGGCCGCCGTCCCGACCGGTGTTACGACCGGTGTTACGACCGGGTCTCTTCAACTCTTTTCCAATCCCTTGTCGAAAGTCCCCCGCAGGCCATAGCCTTGCGCCGCGCCGGTGCTGGTGTCGGGACCGACCCGGCTCCGGGCTGCCTGGGAAGGGATGGGGACGACGTCAGTGAAGACGCCAGTGAAGCGCACCTCGCGCGACATCCGTACCGCGAACCGGTACGAGGTGTTGCGCCAGATCATCGCGGAGTCCCCCACCTCCCGCCAGGAGCTCGCGGCCGCCACCGGACTGAGCCTGGCCACGGTCGCCACCCTCGTCGGCGAACTCCTCGACCTGCGGATGATCACCGAGGTCGGTTTCGAGGACTCGGCGGGCGGCCGCCCCCGGGGCCTCGTCGCCGTCAACGCGTCGGGGGGCGCGTTGATCGGTGTCGACATCGCGGAGACCTACGTCCGCGTCGAGCTGTTCGACCTGGGACTGAACGTCCTCGCCCGCGCCATCGAGGAGATGCGCCCCGGCGAGAACCAGCCCGAGCAGGTGGTCGCCCACGCCGCCGCGGCCGTCGGCTCGGTGGTCATGCAGGCCGGCGTGGAGGGCGCCCGGGTGCTGGGCGTCGGGGTGAGCGTCCCCGGCCAGGTCGACCGCGCCACCGGCGTCTCCGAGTACGCGCCCAACTGGGACTGGCACGACGTACCGCTGCTGGACCTGCTCACCGAGCACATCGCCTACCCGCTGTACCTGGACAACCCGCTGCGCGCCTGCGCGGTCGCGGAGTTGTGGTTCGGGGCGGCGCGGGGCCGCACGGACGCCGTGGTCGTCAACCTCGGCACCGGCGTCGGCGCCGGACTGGTCCTGGACGGACGGCTGCACCGGGGCGTGAGCAACAGCGCCGGCGAGTGGGGCCACAACACGATCGTGCTGGACGGACGCCTGTGCCACTGCGGCAACCACGGCTGCGTGGAGACATACGTCGGCGCCCCCGGCATCATGCTGAACCTGCGTGAACTCAGCCCCGACAGCACGCTGTTGCACCCCGAGGACCAGACCGCCACCATCGACGCGCTCTCCCGCGGGGTCGTCGCGAACAACCCGGTGGCGGTCAAGGTGGTCCGGGACACGGCGCGTTACCTCGGCGCCGGCATCGCCGACCTCGTGAACCTGATCAACCCCGAAGTGGTGGTGCTCAGCAGCTGGGTCGCCAAGACGCTGGGCGAGCCCCTGCTGGACGAGGTGCGCGCAGCCGTCGCCCGGCACGCCCTGAAGCGGCCCATGGCCGCCACCGAGATCGTCCTCTCCCCCATTCCCACCGACCCGGTGTGCCTGGGCGCGGCCACGTTCGCGCTCGAGGGGGCGCTGCAGTCCGTGGGGCAGAGGGCCACCGCAAAGCGCACCATCCCCGCAAGGAGCCGTACCGCACCACCTTCATGACGACGGAAGGGATGCACGTGTCTCACCCCCACCGCAGTAGACCGGTCCTGTTCGCGGCCGCGGCCGCGCTGGCCGTCGCGGGACCCCTGATATCCGCCCCGACCGCCTCGGCCGCCACCCCCACGGCGGCCGAGGTCTCCCCCCACGCCGCCCAGACGATCGACGACATCGGTGCCTCCGGCGCCTGGTGGGTCAACGACCTGCAGCACTTCAGCCCGGAGGTGCAGGCCCGGGTGGCCCGACTGCTCTTCTCCCAGCAGGGGTTGGCCCTGAGCTCGTACCGCTACAACATCGGCGGTGGCGGGGTCGCGGTCACCACCCCGGCCCGCGTCGCCGAGGACTTCCTGAACCCCGACGGCTCCTACGACTGGAGCAGGGACAAGGGCGGCCGGACCTTCCTCAAGTACGCCGCGAAATACGGCGTCAAGGACCTGATCGGCTTCGTCAACAGCGCTCCCGCGCAGTGGACCACCAACGGGCAGAGCTGCGGTGGCCAGCTGAAGCCGGAGAACGAGGGCGACTACGCCAAGTACGTCGCCGACGTGACCCAGCACTTCGCCCGGCAGGGCGTGCGACTGGACTACATCAGCCCCTTCAACGAGCCGGACAACGACTTCGGTTCGTGCGGACAGGAGGGCATGAAGGTCACCGTCGACCAACGCGACGACATCGTGCGTGCGTTGGGCGCCGAGCAGAAGGCCCGCAAGCAGAAGACCTCGATCATCGCCGACGAGTCCAGCCAGACCACCCAGTTCGTCTCCGAGCTCCCGCAGTGGATCTCGCAGCCGGGCACCGCACAGTATGTGTCCGCGCTCGCCCACCACACGTACAACAACCCGGGTGACGGGCAACTCGCCAACGTCTACGAGACGTCGAGGAACGTCGGCCAGAAGTCCTGGGCGACGGAGATCTGCTGTTTCGGCAAGGGCTCCACGGGCTGGAACCAGGAGTACGACCCGTCCATCGACAACGCCCTGCTGATGTCGAGGATCATCTACAAGGACTTCGCGACCGCCCACGACTCGGCCTTCCAGTGGTGGGTGGCCCTGGCCAGCGGATACGGCAGCTCCCCCACCGAGAAGAACGACGTCGGCTGGAACGACGGCCTGATCTACTACGACCCCGACTACGCGACGAACGGCAACCAGAGCCTGTACTTCACCAAGCGCTACTACGCGCTCGGCCAGTACAGCAAGTTCGTCCGCCCGGGCTCGGTCGCGCACAACGTGACCGGGGCGCCGGACGGCGTCGAGGTCTCCTCCTACGACTCCGGCGGCAAGTGGGTGGTCGTGGTCAACAACCACAACTCCACCGACACCCCGCTGAGTCTGCACTTCAACAGCAAGACGCCGGTACGGGCCGCACAGGCCGTACGGACGTCGGCCACCGAGAACTGGGCGAAAGTCGCCAGGCCCTCGGTGAGCGGCGGCACGGTGTCGGCCACGCTCGCCGCCCGCTCGGTCACGACGTACGTCTTCGACCAGAAGGGCCGCGGCGGTACGGCGGTCACGGGCGCGCTGGCGGGCAAGCAGTCCGGCAAGTGCCTGACCGCGAGCGCCTCGGGAGCCGCCATCAGCACGTGCACCGGCACCACCGAGCAGTCGTGGGCGTACGACGCCAAGGGTGGCCTGAAAGGCGCGAACGGGTATCTGACGGCCGGGAGTTCGGGCCTGACGACCAGTGCCGACTTCACCGGTGACGCGAGCCAGCGCTGGCTGCTCAACGCCAACGGACAGATCCTCAGCGAGGCGTCCGGCAAGTGCCTCGACGTCAGCGGACAGGCGACCGCCGACGGCAGCAAGGTGATCCTCTACAGCTGCAACGGCGGCACGAACGAGGCCTGGAACAGGGCCTGATCCGGATCCGACCTTGATCCGACCAGGATCCGACGAGGGTTGGACCCCCCACTGACCGAGGGCCGCCGGCCACCTGACCCCGGCGGCCCTCAATCTCCTTGCACCACACCCCCGTTCGTAATCCCGAACCGCGTACAACGTTTCGCGCAGACTTCGTCCAACCCCTTGCCTAAGCCCTTCGTGAACGCTTAGCTTCCCGCACTGCAATCCCTTTGAGCCATCTGGCGCTGAGCGACAGAGCCGCAGCCGCAACAGAGACAAGGACGTCAGCATGTCGGCATCGAGCAACAGCAACTGGTCCCGTCGATCGATCTTCCGGGCCGCCGCGGGCATGGCCGCAGCCGGCACCCTCGCCGCGTGCGGCAGCAACAACGGACGCGGTGGGTCCGGCGGGTCCGGTTCCGGCAAGCACCTGGTCCAGTACTTCCACGCCTACGGCGAGGCGGGTACGGAGCAGGCCCTCAAGCGCTACGCGGCGGCGTACAAGAAGGCCGACGTCAGCACCAGCTGGATCACCGGCAACAACTTCGAGTCCGCGCTCTTCGCGACCCTGCTCAGCAGCAAGGCACCCGACGTCTTCGAGTTCCACCCGCAGCTGCAGCTCGTCAAGAGCGGCCAGGTGGCGGACCTCAGCGACCTCATCGACCCGGTGAAGGACGACTTCAACCCGAACGACATCAAGTCCCACACGGTCGACGGGAAGATCTACGGGATCCGGATGATCGACGACCCGCAGTTCTTCTACTACCGCAAGTCGATGCTGGAGAAGGCCAAGGTCGACGTCCCGACCACGCTCGACGAGCTGATCGAGGCCGCCGCGAAGCTCACCACCGGCAAGGTCAAGGGCCTCTTCCTCGGCAACGACTTCACCGCGATCCAGAACAACCTGATCTGGTCGGCCGGCGCCGACACCCTCGACGCGAAGAACCAGATCGCCTACCACACGCCGGGTGTCATCGAGGGTCTGAAGAAGCTGCGGACGCTGTTCACCAGCGGCCACGTACTGCTGGACGCCCCGACCGACTTCTGGGACCCCTCCTCGCTCGACCAGGGCCTGTGCGCCATCCAGTGGGGCGGCATGTGGTCCATGCCGGCCATGCAGAAGGCCCTCGGTGACGACCTCGGCGTCTTCCCCTTCCCGAAGATCGGCAGCGCCGGCAAGCAGTCCGTCTACAACGGCGGCTGGTCGATCTTCGTCAACGCCAAGGGCAAGAACGTCGATGCGGCCAAGGAGTACGTGAAGTGGCTGTGGATCGACCAGAAGCAGTACCAGGAGGACTGGGCCACCTCGTACGGCTTCCACATCCCGCCGCGCACCTCGATAGCCAACCAGGCCACCAAGCTCAAGTCCGGCCTGCCGGCTGAGGGCGTCAAGCTCTTCACGGACTACGGCCACTTCGACAACATCGGCTGGGACCAGACGATGATCACCGCCTTCAACGACGTGCTCGCGTCCTCCGTCCGCAAGAACGGCGACCCCGAAGCCGCGCTCGACGCCTGCGACAAGAAGGTCAACGTCGAGCTCAAGAAGCTCTTCGGATAAGCCGCCGGGAACACCACGACATGTCGACCACCACCACACGCGGGGTCGCCCAGCCCGCCCCGGCCAAGGCCTCCCCGGCCCGGCCGCGGCGGGGCCTGCGGGGCAACCCGACGTTCAACTTCTGGCTCTTCACCGGGCCGTTCCTCATCGGCCTGGTGATCTTCGTCTTCGTGCCGATCGTCTGGAGCATCTGGCTCAGCTTCTTCGACGCCCGGTACACGGTCACGCCGAGCCACTTCATCGGCTTCGACAACTACAAGCAGATCCTGACCAACAGCAACTTCCCCAGCTCGCTGGTGACGTTCAGCGTCTTCGCCGCGTTCATCGTGCCGACCACCTGGGCGCTGTCGCTGGGGCTCGCGCTGCTGGTGAACCGGCTGACATTCATGCGGGCGTTCTTCCGGTCGGTGTTCTTCCTGCCGACCGCCGTCTCGTACGTGGCCGCCGCCCTGATCTGGAAGATGTCCATCTTCAACGGCGTCCGCTTCGGCCTGGCGAACACCGTCATGAGCTGGTTCGGCGTCGACAACACCGCCTGGATCTCCAACCCGAGCCCGCCCTGGTACTGGCTGGTCATCGTGACCCTGCGCCTGTGGATCCAGGCCGGCTTCTACATGATCCTTTTCCTGGCGGCGCTGCAGAACATCCCGCCGGAGCTGTACGAGGCCGCCGCCATCGACGGCGCCAAGCGGGGCTGGCAGACCTTCCGGTACATCACGCTTCCCCAGCTGCGGGCCACCTCGACCGCGGTGATCCTGCTGCTGCTCATCGCCGCGTACCAGGCGTTCGACGAGTTCTTCAACATCATCGGCACCAAGGCGACCTGGGCGCAGACACCGCTCATGGAGCTGTACAAAACGGCCCTGGGCACCGACCAGGACTACGGCGCCGGCAGCGCGGGCGCGGTCATCCTGTCCCTGCTCATCTGTATCGTCACGCTGGCCCAGGGCAAGATCATGGGCTTCGGAGGAGGGGAGGACAAGTGACCGTCACCGCACCGCACGCCGGCAAGGACCGCAAGAAGCGCGGAGGTGTCCTCGGCAACACCGGCCTGTACATCGCCGTCACCGTCGCCGCGTTCCTCTTCCTGATCCCCTTCTACCTGATCCTCCGCAACGCGCTCTCCACCGACCCGGAGATCACGGGCGAGAACTGGAAGCTGCTGCCCTCCTTCCAATGGGGCAACATCTCCGAGCTCTTCGACGACCCCACCGTCGAGTTCGCCCACTCCATGTGGAACTCCACGGTGATCGCCGTCCTGAGCACCATCGGCACCCTGCTGTTCTGCTCCATGGCCGGATACGGCCTGGCCCGCATCCCCTACAAGCACGCCAACAAGGTCTTCTACGTCGTTCTGGCGACCCTGATGGTTCCCACGGCCGTCACCTTCGTGCCCAGCTTCGTGCTGGTCTCCTCCCTCGGCTGGATCGACACCTACCGGGGCATGATCATCCCGGGGCTCTTCAGTGGTTTCACCTGCTTCCTTTTCCGGCAGTACTTCCTGGGATTCCCCAAGGAACTGGAGGAGGCGGCGCGCGTGGACGGGCTCGGCTACTGGGGCGCGTACTGGCGGATCGTCGTACCCAACTCGCTGAACTTCTTCGCGGCGATCGCCACGATCACGTTCATCAGCGGCTGGAACGCCTTCCTGTGGCCGCTGGTCATCGGGCAGGACCCGAGCGCCTGGACCGTGCAGGTCGCGCTCTCCTCCTTCATGACCAACCAGACCGTGAACTTCCATCTGATCTTCATGGCCGCCGCCATTTCCATCCTGCCCCTGGTGTTCGTGTTCCTCTTCCTCCAGCGCTGGCTGGTCCAGGGGATCGCGCAGACGGGCATCAAGGGCTGACGCCTTTCTCACCATGACCTGGAGACCGATGACTTCCCGCACCCCGGCCACCGACTACGTCGAGGACGTCTCCCCCGGCAGCGGGGCGCTCCCGCCCCGCGCCTGGTACGCGACCTCCGACGCGAAGTCGCTTTCCCTGAACGGCAGCTGGCGGCTGCGTGTGTCGCCGACCGCCGACGCCGAGGACGACTCGTTCGCCGAGCCCGGATTCGACGCCGGGGACTGGGCCGAGGTCACGGTCCCGGGTCACTGGGTGCTCCAGGGCGACGGCGCCTTCGGCCTGCCCATCTACACCAACCACCTCTACCCCTTCCCCGTCGACCCGCCGCACGTGCCGACCGAGAACCCGACCGGCGACCACATCCGCGTCTTCGACCTGCCCGCGGACTGGCCCGCGGACGGCGGCGCCGTCATCCGCTTCGACGGCGTGGAGTCCTGCGCCCGGGTCTGGCTCAACGGCACGGACATCGGCGAGTTCAAGGGCTCCCGGCTGCCGCACGAGTTCGCGGTCGGCCACCTGCTGAAGCCGGCCGGCAACGTCCTGGCCGTCCGCGTCCACCAGTGGTCGGCCGGTTCCTACCTGGAGGACCAGGACCAGTGGTGGCTGCCGGGCATCTTCCGTGACGTGACGCTGCTGCACCGCCCGGCGGGCAGCGCGCTCGACTTCTTCGTGCACGCCTCCTACGACCACCTCACGGGCGAGGGCACCCTGCGCGTCGACTCCGACGTCGACGGGCAGGTCCTGGTCCCCGCCCTGGACATCGATGTCGAGACGGGCACGACGGTCACGGTGCCGGTCCAGCCGTGGTCGGCCGAGGTGCCGAAGCTGTACGACGGCGAACTGGTCACCGAGGGCGAGCGGGTGCCGCTGCGCATCGGCTTCCGTACGGTGGAGCTGTCCGGCGGCCTGATCAAGGTCAACGGGAAGGCGGTCCTGTTCAAGGGCGTCAACCGCCACGAATGGCATCCGGACAAGGGCCGCGCCCTCGACCTCGCGACCATGCGCGAGGACGTGCTGCTGATGAAGCGGCACAACCTCAACGCCGTGCGCACCTCCCACTATCCGCCGCACCCCGCCTTCCTCGACCTGTGCGACGAGTTGGGCCTGTGGGTGATCGACGAGTGCGACCTGGAGACCCACGGCTTCACCGAGCAGACCTGGCGCGACAACCCCGTCGACGACGACCGCTGGACCCCGGCCCTGCTCGACCGGGCCGCCCGCATGGTCGAGCGCGACAAGAACCACCCGTCGGTGGTGATCTGGTCGCTGGGCAACGAGGCCGGCACCGGCCGCGGCCTGACCGCGATGGCCGAGTGGATCCACGACCGTGACGCCTCGCGCCTGGTGCACTACGAGGGCGACTGGAACTGCCGCGACACGGACGTCTACTCACGGATGTACGCCGGCCACGCCGAGGTGGAGCAGATCGGCCACGGCCTGGACGGCGGCACCCACAAGCGCCGCCAACTCCCCTTCATCCTCTGCGAGTACGGTCACGCCATGGGCAACGGCCCCGGCGGCATCGCTGACTACCAGCGCCTGTTCGAGACGTACGAGCGGCTCCAGGGCGGCTTCATCTGGGAGTGGATCGACCACGGCGTCACCCACCCCGAGCTGGGTTACGCCTACGGCGGCGACTTCGGCGAGGAGCTGCACGACGGCAACTTCGTCTGCGACGGCCTGGTCTTCCCCGACCGGCGGCCCTCCCCCGGCCTGCTGGAGTTCAAGAAGGTCATCGAGCCGGTCTCCCTCGAGGCCGCCGACGGCACCGTACGGGTCACGAACAAGCAGGACTTCGCCGACCTGTCGGCGTTCGCCTTCGAGTGGTCGTACCAAGTGGACGGCGAGAGCGTCGAGTCGGGCTCCCTGGCGGTGCCCGCGCTCGCCCCGGGCGAGTCGGCGGACGTCAAGCTGCCCGAACCGCCGGCCGACCACGGACGCGGCGAATCCCAGTGGACGGTACGGGCGCTGCTGGCGGCGGACACCGCGTGGGCCCCGCGGGGCCACGAAGTCGCCTGGGGCCAAGTCCCGGTGTCGGCACGGCCGTTGCGGCCCGTCCCGGCAACCGACGGCCCGGTGCCCGGCGACCGCGTGATCACCCTCGGCCCGGCTTCCTTCGACGCCCGCACGGGCGCCCTGACGGCCATCGGCGACGTCCCGGTGACCGGCCTGCGGCTGGACGTGTGGCGGGCGACCACCGACAACGACGAGGGCGCCGGTTGGGACGACGGCATCCGGTACGCGGAGCTGTGGCGCAAGTACGGCCTGCACCGCATGCGCCACCGCATCGACTCCGTCGAGGCGACCGAGGACGCGCTGACCGTCCGCACCCGGGTGGCGCCGGCCGCCTGGGAGTTCGGCCTTGCGACCGTCTACCGCTGGACGTCCGACGGCAACCGGCTGCGGCTGACGGTGTCCGTGGGCCCGCAGGGCGAGTGGCCGGTGCCGCTGCCGCGGCTGGGCGTACGGTTCGGACTCGGCGCGGCGGACACGGTGAAGTGGTTCGGCGGCGGCCCCGGTGAGGGCTACCCCGACACCAAGTCGGCGTCCCGCATCGCCCGTTACGAGTCCACGGTGGACGACCTCCAGACCCCCTACCTCCGCCCGCAGGAGAACGGCGCCCGCCTCGACGTCCGTTGGGCGGAGCTCGGCGGACTGCGGATCGAGGGAGACCCGGAGTTCCACCTCACGGCCCGCCGCTGGACGACGGAACAACTGGACGCCGCCACCCACCGCACCGACCTCACCCCGGGCGACACGGTATGGGTCAACCTCGACCACGCCCACCACGGCATCGGCACGGCGTCCTGCGGACCGGGGGTGCTGCCGCAGTACCGGCTGGAGGCGGGACCGGCGGAATTCTCGTTCGTGTTCTCGCCGACGGGCTGATGTGATGCCCCTCTAAGAGGGCGATGCCCCTTTCAGGGACCCGGGTGTGAGGCACGGATCGGGGCTTGGAACGGACCGGGCTTGGAACGGACCGGGGCTTGGAACGGACCGGGCTTGGAACGGACCGGGGCATGCACCAACACCTGCCGTCCCGCCGCCGACCGCGGCGGGGCGGCGGTGGTCCGCGCCCATCCCGCCGACACGAGGAGTTGCCCCATGTACGCCGCCGTGGACCACGTGACCGCGGCCTACGACCTCGGCAGCGGCACCGGCACCTGCCGCTGGACCATCGAGCCGGTCACCCGGGGCGCGCTGGGCCGGATCTGGAAGATGTCGGGACCGTCCGGCGACTGGGCGGTGAAGGAAATGCTCTTCGGCTGCGACGAGCGCCAGGTACGGCGCGAAGCCGCCCTACGCGACGCGTCCGCAGCCCTCGGTATCGCGTCCCCCCGCCTGCTGAGGAACGGCGAGGGCGCACACGTCACCCGGCTGCCGCCACATCTGAGCGGCTCGTACCTGAAGCTCTACGACTGGGTGGACGGAACCGCCGCCGACCCCACCGCCCCGGAGATCCTGGCCTGGGTGGGCCGGAGTCTGGCCCTGCTCCACCGGGCCGGGGCAGGACCGACGCAGCCCCCGATCGCCTGGTACGAAAAGTGCCCCACCGAATCCGAGTGGCAGGCCCTGCGCCGAAAGATCGCCGACTCCGCCCTCCCCTGGTCCGACGACCTGGCAGACGTCGCCGCCATGTCGTCGGAACTCTCCCGTTACGTGACCCCGGCCGACCGCACCGCCCTGGTGACCTCCCACCTCGACGTCCAGCCCCAGAACGTCCTGGTCGGCCGGGACGGCCCGGTCCTGATCGACTGGGACAACGCGGGACCGACGACACCGGCACGGGAACTGGCGTCGGTGGTGTTCGCCTGGTCGGGCAGGAACCGCCCGAACCCGGACGCGGCCCGGCACCTGGTCCGGGCGTACGTGGCGGCCGGGGGCCCGGGAACGATCCGCACCCCGCACGCCTTCTCCATGCTCCTCGCGACCAGCCTGAACTACGTCCATGTCCAGGCGGAGGCCGCGGTGGACCAGACGAGGACACCGGACGAACGGGCGTTCGCGGACGATCAGGTACGTACCTCCCTCACCGCCCTCCCGGACATCCCCACGCTCTCCCTCCTGATCAAGGAACTCGCCCCCGAGTGGTGACCAACGCTCCAACCGACGGGGCCGCGGTGGCCCGGTGTCGCTCGGCCCTCAGTTCTGACGGGTCGGTGTGGGAAAGGTGATGCCGCACCGCTTGCGGATCTCGTCCATCGCCCGGAGGGTGACGACGGACTGCTCCAGGGGCCGCAACGGGGTCTCCCGCGCTCCCGCCGCGATGCACCGTGCCACCTCGGCGGCCTCGAAGTGCAGGGCGTCGTGGGCGCTCCGGGGTTCCGTGTACGTCACCGGTGTGCCGCCGCCGGCTGGGGTGAGGACCAGGTCACCGGGCTGGTAGAAGGGGCCCGGCAGGCTGAGGGTGGCCCGGGTGCCGGCAAGGGCAGCGGTGGTGGGGGTGTCGCTGAAGAGGCTGGTGTGCAGGACGGCCTGGTTGCCGTGCGGGTCACGGAGGATCGCCGATGTCTGGCCGTTCACGCCCGCGGGATGGGGCTGCCCGGAGGCCAGCACCTCTTCCGGTGCGCCGAGGACCCAGGTGGCCAGGGAGACGGGGTACGTGCCGAGGTCCAGCAAGGGCCCGCCGGCCAGTTCGGGCCGCAGGATGCGGTGTCCGGCGGTGAAGTGCTCGCCGAGATCGGCCAGGACGGTGTGGATCTCGCCGAGGGCGCCGGAGTCGAGGATCTGGCGCACCACGTCGAACTTGGGCAGGAAGAAGGTCCACAGAGCCTCGGCGCAGAACAGGCCCCGGTCGGCGGCGACTGCGGCGATCTCGGACGCCTGGGCGGCGTCCAGCCCGATCGGCTTCTCCACGAGGGTGTGCTTGCCGCCCTCCAGGGCCAGCCGTGCGCAGGCGAGATGGGCGGTGTGCCCGGTGGCGACGTAGACCACGTCGACGTCGGGTACGGCGACGAGATCCTCGTAGGAACCGTAGGCACCGGGAATGCCGTGGAGATCCGCGAAAGCCTTCGCGCGGGCCGCGTCACGGGAGGCCACGGCCGTGAACCGCTGGCGGGTGTGCCGCTGGACGGAGCGTACGAAGCGCTCCGCGATCCAGCCGGTGCCCAGGACACCCCATCGCAGGGCGGGGGCCTGCATCGGGTCCGGTGTGCGGGCGGTGGGCAGGACCGTCGGAAGCGAAGGCATCGGTCAGACCTCCGGGACCTGGACGGGGACGGTCGTACCGCCGTCCCGCATGGACGTGATGACGGCTTCGGCCACCACGGACGCCACCAGGCCGTCGTGGGTGGTGGCCAGCGGAGACGGGGTCCCGGCGAGCACGGCGTCGGTCCACGCCTGGAGTTCGAGCCGGTAGGCGTCGGCGAACCGGGGACGCCAGTCGGCGGGGTATCCGGTGGACCGGGCCCGGGCGGAGTCGGCCACGATCCTGGCCGGATCGGTGAGGGCGAGGGCGCCGTGTTCCCCGACCACCTCGCAGCGGATGTCGTAGCCGTATCCGGCGTTGAGGAACACCTCGACGGTGGTCAGGGCGCCGTCAGCCGTGCGCAGCAGCATCAGTTGAGGGTCCCGGAAGCCGGTCGCCGCCGCCGTGGGGCGCGGTGCGTGCCAGCTGACCTCCATGACGGGGGAGTCCAGCAGCCAGGGCACCGTGTCGAACTCGTGGATGGCAGATCCGGTGATGCTGAGCTCGTCCGTGCATCCGGGAGCGGAGGACACACCCCGGCTGACGCAGCGCACGAGCAGCGGGGCGCCGCAACTCCCGGCGGAGACGGCGGACTTGAGCTCGACGTAGGCCGGGTCGAAGCGTCGCATGAAGCCGAGCGAGACCATTCCCCCGCCGGCGCGGCGCTCCTCCTGGACGACGCGCACGCATTCGTCGAGCGTGGGGGCGAGCGGCTTCTCGCACAGCGCCGGCTTCCCGGCGCGCAGAGCGGCTACGCACAGGTCGGCATGGGTCGAGTCGTGCGAGGCGATGACGACTGCGTCGACGTCCGCGTCCGCGATCGCCGCATAGGGGTCGTCGACGGCGCGAGCACCGGGCACGGTCCCGGCGACGACGGCCGCTCGCTCCTTGTCGATGTCCGCGACCACGGTGACCTCGGCACCGGAGACGTGGCGGTGGAGCGTGGTCACGTGGTCGGCGCCCATGTTGCCCGCGCCGACCACACCGATGCGCAGACCGCTCATGCCAGGTTCACCCACGTTCCCTGCTCGGCGGACCGTGCCATCGCGTCCAGGACGGAGGCACTGTGCACCGCGTCCGCGAGCGTCGCCCCGTGCGGGGTGCCCTCGGCGATGGAACGCAGGAAGCGGTGGGCCTCGATCACCTTCAGGTCGTCGTAGCCCATGCTGGTCGCCGCCCCCGGCTGGAACGCGGCGTACTCGCCGTCGTTCGGGCCGACGTAGACCGTGCTGACCGGCTGGTCCTGGTACGTGGTGCCGCGGCTTACGCCGAGTTCGTTCATCCGGCGGAAGTCCCAGAAGACCGCGCCCTTGGTGCCGTGCACCTCGAAGCCGTAGTTGTTCTGTTCGCCGACCGATACCCGGCAGGCCTCCAGGACACCCCGGGCGCCGGAGGCGAAACGCAGCAGGCAGTTGACGTAGTCCTCGTTCTCGACCGGGCCCAGTTCGCCGCCGGTGGCCAAGGTGTGGCCGGAGGTGGCGCCGGTGGGCCGGGCCCGCTCGGGGATGAACACAGCGGTGTCGGCGGTCAGGGAAGTGATGTCGCCGAGGAGGAAGCGGGCGAGGTCGGCGCCGTGCGAAGCCAGGTCGCCGAGGACCCCGCTGCCGCCGCGCTCCTTCTCGTAGCGCCAGGTCAGGGCGCCGTCCGGATGGGCCGCGTAGTCACTGAAGAGGCGGACGCGGACATGGGTGACCGTGCCCAGCTCACCGGCGGCGATCAGGTCGCGGGCCGTCTCGACGGCGGGGGCGTTGCGGTAGTTGAAGCCGACCGTTCCCTGGACGCCGGCCTTGGTCACCGCGTCCGCCACCGCGCGGGCGTCCTCGGTGGTCAGGCCGACCGGCTTCTCGATCCAGATGTGCTTGCCGGCCTCGGCCATGGCGACGCCGATCTCGCGGTGCAGAAAGTTCGGGGCGGTGATGCTGACCGCCTGGACCCGCGGGTCCTTCGCGACCTCCCGCCAGTCCCGGGTCGTCGAGGTGAACCCGAACTGTGCGGCGGCCTCCTCGGCCCGGCCGGGCACCTCCTCGGCCACCGTGATCAGCTGCGGCCGTACGGCGAGGTGCGGGTAGTGGTGCGGGATGCGTGCGTACGCCTGGGTGTGCACCCGTCCCATCCATCCGAACCCCACGACGGCGACACCGAGCGTGCTTGCCATGACTGCCCTTCTTTGGACCGGTCCATACCGTGCTGGGCCTCACCTTGAGTGCCGCTTCCCCCGGTGTCAACCCCTTTGACAAGATGGCCCACCTCGTGGAACGGTCCAGCCATGAGACCTCCGACGATCCGTGACGTGGCCGAGCGGGCCGGCGTGTCGAAATCCCTGGTCTCTTTGGTGCTGCGCGGCTCCGAGCAGGTGCGCCCTGAGAAACGGCAGGCCGTGCTGGCCGCCGTCGACGAACTCGGATACCGGCCGAACGCAGCCGCGCGCAGCCTGAGCGAGCGCCGTACCCGCTCGGTCGGCGTGCTCCTGAACGACATGCGCAACCCCTGGTTCGTGGAACTGCTCGACGGCCTGAACTCCCGTCTCCACGACAGCGGGCTGCACGTTCTGCTCGCCGACGGTCACCTCAACCGGCGCCTCGGCGAGGACCTCACCCGGACCTTCACGGACCTGGGGGTCGACGGGCTCATCGCCGTCGGCACCCTGCCTCCTTCGAATGCGTTGCGCGCCGCGGCCACGCGCATTCCCACCGTGGTGGCGGGCGCTCGCGAGCCGGTTCTGCCCCGCGTCGACGTCGTCGCCAACGACGACGAGCAGGGTGCGCGACTGGCCACCGAGCACCTCATCGGGCTCGGGCACCGTCGCATCGCGCACATCGCGGGTCAGGGCGTCGTCAGCGAACTGCGCCGACGCAGCTTCGAGGCGGTCATGCGCGAACACGGGCTGGACGACACGGCGACCGTGGAGCAGGGCGACCTGACGGAGGAGGGCGGCTACCGGGCCATGGTCCGGCTGCTCAGCGCACCGCTGCGGCCGACGGCCGTCTTCGCCTTCAACGACATAGCCTGCGTCGGCGCTCTGTCGGCGGCCGAGGAGTCGGGGCTCCAGGTACCGCGGGACATCTCCCTCATCGGCTACGACAACACGTACCTCGCACGGCTGCGGCACCTGTGGCTCACCACGGTGGACAACGCCAGTCACGAGGTCGGCCGCCGTGCCGCGCAATACCTCCTCGACCGGATCGCGGACCCGGGCCGTGCGGCGGAGACCGTCCTCTCACCGCCGACACTCGAAGTGCGGGGGACGACGGCGCCACCTGCTGCCGACCCCCGCTGAGGACACCGACTGCGCCGCGTCGGCCTTCGGGCGGTGACCCGCCCGTGCGGTGGCTGCCGCGCCCACACGTATCCGGCCGTCGGGTTGGAGTGTGCGTGAGCACGGCAGCCTGTTCAGGGGTATCTGCACGATGTGCGGTCAGTCAGCGGGACTCGTTGAGCCGGTCGGGACCGGGGGCCAGGTCTGTGTCGGGGACGACGAGGACCGGAAGATCGGTGCGGGCCAGCCCCTGCCCGGAGGTGGCGCTGTGCACTGCGGTCGAGTCGGCGGGGCCGGTCGCCGTGGCGGCCCCAGCCGACGCGAGGGTGCTCGAGGCGCTGAGCACGCAGCCGACGGCTGCCGCGCCGACGGTAGTCCTGCGCATGATGGTGGCTCTTGGTGCGGATGCCTTGCACGAGCGCGCACGGCCTCGATCACCTACGAAACTGTTTCGTACCGGATCGGATGAAAAAGAAGCGACCCGGGCGGCGCCGCTCTGATCGCTGGACGAGCCGAGGTACGCGGCCACGTTGACCATCGTCAGAGGTCAACGGAACCATGGCGCGGCTGCGGGAGGGGTCAACGACAGGCGCCGACGTGCTCGGTGAAGGTCCTGCCGGTGACCCGCTTGCCGTCGAAGCCGTCTTCGAAGACGCCGCGGAGCACCTCAACTCACTGGCAGAACAGGCACTGGCCCATGAAGACCCCTGGGAAGGATTCACCCAGTTCTTCCTGGCCACCGCAGAGAGGTTCGCCGAAGACCGCGGGCTGAGAGAAGCCGTCCTGCAGGGCATGCACGGAAAGATCCGGGTAGCCGCCGCCCGGGACCGCCTCATCCCCGCGGCCGGCGCCCTCATCGCACGGGCCCAACACGCCGGCCAACTCCGCGGAGACTTCGAATCCACCGATCTCCCGCTCATCCAGCTCATGCTCGGAGCCTTCACCGAGCACAGCCAAACCGTCGCCCCCGATGCACGGAGGCGCTATCTCGTCCTCTTCCTGGACGGCATGCGCGACCACCGAGACCGTCCAACGCCCCTCCCGCACCCCGCGCTCGACGAGGGCGAGTTCGACCAGACCGTGGCATGAGCTCCGAACGGGACGGCCTGACGGGGAAAAGGCGGTAACCCTTCACCATTCCACGGAATTCGTGGACGGGAGCCCTGACCTGGCGATCGGCGATACATTGCGCGTCAAGGAAGGCACGCTCGCGGAGCATCGGGATGCTACTCAAGAGATTTCGAGAGGCGAACGTCCAGAAGTTTCTGAGGATTTCTTCAGCCGTCAAGCCGACTGGCATACAATCCGCCGCGGAGCATAGCGCACATTCAAGGACCGGGGCGTGCGGGGTGAGTCGCCGTTAATCGACGGATCCGTCCGAGCCAGAGTGGGAAATCCTCTCCCCCGATTCCTTCCGGCGGACAATCTCATTGAGCCACTGGCGAAACATACGCGGCGGGAGATCCTCAACACGTCGGCGTTCTCGGTGAGGGCAGGCCGCGACTGGAAACCGCTGCCGCAAGCTCTGCCGTCGGCGCAGACCGCCTGACTGGATCACGTGCCTCGTGCACCCGACGGGGCATGACCGCGGCCTGGCCAGGCACAGCGAACGCGGCCAAGTGGCCCACAAGCTGACGGAGGGGAGCAGAACGGCCCAACCGCCCTCAGGCCCCGCCTCTCAGGCTTCTATCAACCTTGCACTGCGAGCCTCAGAGGCAGCAGGTCACAGGCGTTCCAGCTCACCGGTCCGGCCTCCTGGCCCTATACGGAGGCCCCTCGGTGGCGCTGCATCCGCTACGCTGTCCCTGGTCAGTCGTTGGCGCGTCACGTTGTCCTCTCAGGTAGCGACGCGGAGGGTGTCGAACCGCGTCTGACCAGCGGGCTTGTGCTCCTCGTCGAAGATCCACGCCCTGGATTTTCAACAAGGTTTTCGACAGGCCCCAGCCTTCGTAGCTCAGGGGATAGAGCACCGCTCTCCTAAAGCGGGTGTCGCAGGTTCGAATCCTGCCGGGGGCACCAGCGCAAAGGCCCCGGACCGATCATGGTCCGGGGCCTTTGGCATCCACCGGTCACTCCACTCCGCCCTCACAGCCCTCCAGGCTCGGGTTCGAGCCCTGAGCAGCTACTCCAGCAGCATGATCAAGACAACGTGTTAATGATCTGCAAGCCCTTAGGGAAAACTCCTGAAAGCGGGTGTCGCAGGTTCGAATCCTGCGGGGGGCTGTATGGCACACCCGCCTGGCCAGACCGCTTTGGCGATGTTGAGCGCCGACAGAAACACCTGGCCGCACGCACCGGAACACCCTCTGGACAAAGCGGTGACACCGCTCCGATCGCCATGATGCGTACCCGCACGGCGACACCCACTCGTGTAGGAACATGTAGTACATGGAGGCCACTGCCCGCGAGTTCAACCAGAACTCCTCCCAGATCCTCGCCGCGGCAGCCCGCGGCGAGACCGTCACCGTCACAAAGAACGGCACCCCCGTAGCACGGGTCGTCCCGATAAACGACACCGACGTGCCCCCGTACCCGACCGATGCCATGGGCGACCTCGACCTCCCCGACCTTGGCCTGCCCGACCTCACCGACGACGAGATCGAGCACACCCTCAAGGAGATGGGCGCGTGAGCCTCGTCGCCGTCGCTGACACCAACGGCCTGCACCGCTTGCTCGACCCGAAACTCACCGGCCACCAGGAACACAAGAAGGCCCTGGCAGCAACCAGCCACCTCGTCATCTCCCCCATGGTCCTGGCCGAACTGGACTACCTGATCTCCGCCCGTGTCGGAGCCCAGAAAGCCCTGATCGCGGCGCGCTTCATCGAACGTAACGTCGCGACCCGACGCTTCGAGGTGCCTTCCATCCGGGCTCACCTGAGCGCGGCGATCGCGGTCGCCGAAGGCTACGCGGACGCCGACGGCGGCAGAGGCATCGGCCTCACCGACGCCATGAACGTCGCCCTCGCCGCCGCCTATCGCACCGACGCCGTCCTCACCACCAACCGCCACTTCCGCATGGTCCGGCCCCTGACCGGCCACCCGGCATTCCGGCTCCTACCCGAAGATCTCTAGCGAGGCGGTCTTGCTTGGCCGAGGGACGCCCGCTCCCCCCGCAGGGCGCCGTCCCGAAGCGGTTTGATCAGCCTCGGGCGTCCGGCCGAAGGGGTGGAAGGTCCCCCACCACGCCACCTTCCGATTCTGGTTCCTGCCACTTCAGGTGCCGGCGCGTCTGCCCTTAGTGCCAGCACGTGTCCCCGCCGCCGTCCCGTTCGGTGCCTATCGATACCGCGTAGACGACGCCCTGGCCCGTCCCTGCCGCCGTCTCGGGCTCGGGTGAGAAGCCCCTGGGGTGGAGGTCGATGGTGAGCAGCAGGTGGCGGTCCTTCTCCGTCGTGGTCCAGCAGGCGCCCTCCACCGTGGCGGGCGGTGCCCCGGCGGCCGGGTCCCGTTCGCGGTGCCAGTCGGCCGCGGCGGCTGCGTCGGCGTAGTGGGTGATGACGTCTCCGGGGTCACCCGGGAACGTGTACAGGCGGTCCGCGTGCAGCCACGGCGCTCCGGCGCTTTCGTCGTCGCATCCGGTGGTCACGCCGACGCCACGGTAGCTGGCGGGTTCCGAGGCGCGGGTGGGCGCCGAGGCGAGCATTGGCTGCTTGGCCAGTCGTGCGAGTTCGGCGGCCGTGCCGTCACAGTCTTCGCCGTCGACGGCCGAACACCCGCCGAGGAGGACTACTGCCGGTAGCAGGAGGGCTGCCGCGATTGCGGCTCGGGGGCCGGTGGAGAGTCTTGTCGGGGACACGGGGCTCCTGGAAGGACGGGGGTGGGTGGTGGCTAGCGCTCGGTCGTGGTGCTGCCTGCCCCCGGCACGATCAGCCCCGTCTCGTAAGCCACCACCACGGCCTGGGCGCGGTCGCGGAGGGCGAGTTTGGAGAGGATCCGGGTCACGTGGGTTTTGACCGTGGCTTCGCTCAGGCCGAAGTGGGTGGCGAGTTCGGTGTTGCTGAGGCCGTTGCCCAGGGCGCGGAGGACTTCGCGTTCGCGGGGGGTGAGCGCCGAGAGGTCTCGGTGGAGGGTGGCGGTGTGGGTGGTGTCGTGGGCGACGAAGCGTTCGATGAGGCGTCGGGTGATGGCCGGGGCGAGCAGCGCGTCGCCGGTGCGGGCGAGGCGGACGGCGGCGACCAGGTGTTCGGGCGTGACGTCCTTGAGGAGGAAGCCGCTCGCTCCCGCGGTGAGGGCGGCGTAGACATAGCGGTCGAGGTCGAACGTGGTCAGGATGAGGACGCGGGGCGGATCGGGCACGAGGCCGGAGAGGATGCGCCGGGTGGCTTCCAGACCGTCGGTCCCGGGCATGCGGATGTCCATCAGGACCAGGTCGGGGCGGGTGCGGTGGACCGCCTCGATCGCCTCGTCGCCGTCGGAGGCCTCGGCGACGACGTCGATTCCGTCCGCGGCGAGGATCAGGCTGAAGCCGGTGCGGACCAGTACCTGATCGTCGGCGATCACCACCCGCGGCGGCGGCTCGCTCACGCCGGTTCCTCGACCGGCAGGACGGCACGGACCCTGAAGCCACCGGTGGGCCGTTCCCCCGCCTGCAGGGTGCCGCCGTGGATGGCGAGGCGTTCGCGCAGGCCGATCAGGCCGTAGCCGGCGGCGGCGCTGGGGCCCGGGTCGACCGGGGACATCGCGGTGCCGCCGGTGTCGGACACCTCGATGTGCAGCGCGCCCGGGACGTGGTCGACGGTGACCCGTACCCGGGCGCCGGCCGCGTGCTTCACGGTGTTGGTCAGCGCCTCCTGCACCACGCGGTACGCGGCCAGCTCGACACCGGCGGGTAGCGGTACGGGAGTTCCGGTGACAGCCAGCTCGACGGGCACGCCGGTCTTACGGAGACGGTCGGCGAGGGCCGGCACCTGCGCAAGCCCCGGTTGTGGCGCCAGGTCGGCGTCGGTGACCGGGCCGGGGTCGTCGTCAGTCGCCGTGGCGGGACCGATACCACGCATGCAACGGGCCGCCGGACCATAGCCGTGGCCGACCGGCACCCCGTCACCACGACCGGCCGCCCCGGCCCCCGCA
>NZ_WVUG01000138.1 GCF_017614965.1 Streptomyces griseorubiginosus
CCCCACCCCGGCCCGGCTCCCGGCACGGGACGGCTCGGCGGAAGCGGCCGGTGCGGAGGGCGGTACCTGCTCGGGCGCGTGCCTGCCATGGGAACCGGGGGCCCCCACGGTCTCGTACACCGGCGCGAGTTCATGAGCGGGCGTGCGCTGGTGCGTCGGCGTGGCACCGGGCGCGGGCAGGATCCTGTGCGCCGACGAGTGCTGCCGCGCGTACGCCGACCCGGAGCCGTGGGCCGTCGATCCGTCCCCGTGAGCCCACGCCGCGCCGCCCGGCATCACCCCGGCCACCACCGCCACCAGCAGCCCCGCCGTCCGCATCGCACGCGCCCATCCAGTCATGCATCCACGGTCACACCGACGCACGCGTCCGGCATTCCGGACTCCGCCAAAAACGCGAACGGGCTGCACAATCCGGGTATGTCGATACGTCACGGACTGCTGGCGCTCCTGGAAGGCGGCCCCTGCTACGGCTCCCGGCTGCGCACCGAGTTCGAGGCGCGCACCGGCGGCACCTGGCCGCTGAACATCGGGCAGGTCTACACGACCCTCGGCCGGCTGGAGCGGGACGGCATGGTCGCGCAGGACGGCGAGGACGAGGGCGGACGGGCGCTGTACACGCTGACGGAGGCGGGCCGGGCCGAGCTGCGGGCCTGGTTCGGGCGGCCGGTGGAGCGGGAGAGCCCGCCGCGCGACGAGCTGGCGATCAAGCTGGCCCTGGCGGTCACCGCGCCCGGCGTCGACGTGCGCGAGGTCGTCGAGACCCAGCGCCGGCACGCGTCGCAGGCGCTGCACGAGCACGTACGGCAGCGGGCCCAGGCGCTGGCCGACTCCCCCGGGCATCCGGACGAGCTGCCACGGCTGCTGGTCCTGGAGCAGCTGATCTGTCACGCGGAGGCCGAGATCCGCTGGCTGGACCACTGTGAGGCGCGGCTGCTGCGGCTGACGGTGACCGAGCGCGCTGAGGAGTGACGCAAACCTTCACGCCGTGAACGGTGGATCACCTCGTACGGGGGGCACCACGGTGGTGAGATGCACGGGTGCGAGAGAATGGCGGCATGGAGATGCCGAGGAACGAACGGTCGCCGGAGAATCCCCAGATCCTGGTCGTGGGCCAGGACGGCATGGCGATTGGCGGCGGAGGCGACGAGGACTCCCGCGAGATTCCGGTGACGGAGCAGGTCGAGCAGCCGGCCAAGGTGATGCGGATCGGCAGCATGATCAAGCAGCTCCTGGAAGAGGTGCGGGCGGCTCCTCTGGACGAGGCGAGCCGGGCCCGGCTCAAGGACATCCACCGCAGCTCGGTCAAGGAGCTGGAGGACGGGCTGGCACCGGAGCTGGTGGAGGAGCTGGAGCGGCTGTCGCTGCCCTTCCAGGACGAGGGCACCCCCAGCGACGCCGAACTGCGGATCGCGCAGGCACAGCTGGTGGGCTGGCTGGAGGGCCTCTTCCACGGCATCCAGACCACGCTGTTCGCCCAGCAGATGGCCGCGCGGGCCCAGTTGGAGCAGATGCGCCGCGCCCTGCCGCCGGGGGTCACCCCGGGCATGGGTGAGGACGGCGGCCCCGCGGCCGGCCGCTCGGGCGGACCGTACCTGTAAGCACCCGGACCACGACAAGGAACGGGCCCGGCGGCCGAACCGCCGGGCCCTTCGCACCTCGGGGGTCAGGAGGCCGGATTGCCCGTCGACACGGCGAGCTCGACCTCGACCTTCTTCGGGTCGACGTCGGTGCCGGCCGCGGGGAACTGGTTGATCACCGCGCCCTGGCCGTACGTGTTCTCGTCCAGGTTGTCGATCTTCAGCTGCCAGCCCGCGGCCTGCAGGCACTCCTTGACCGAGCCGATGTACTTGAACCGGAAGTCGGGCACACGGATCTTGCCCGTCTCGTCGTACGACTCCTGCGGCTCGGTGCACTCCGTCTTGTCGATGGTCTTCGAGGTGTCCGGGCCGCGATAGCCCGCCACCTGCCTCGTCGACGTGGTCGGGCTGGAACTCCCGCTCGCGCCCTTGTCCTTGTTGCCGCCGGTGTGCAGTAGCACGGCCGCGAGCAGCCCGGTGACCGCGATGATCGACACGATGACCGCGCCCACCACGACCGGCTTGTTGCTCCGGTCGCCGCCGGAGGGCGCGGGCGTCGGCGGCTGCGGTGTGATGGCGTACGGCGGCGGGGTGGACGGCTGCCCGCCGTAGGCGGCCGGCGTCGGATAGCCGCCCTGCTGCGGATAGCCGTACGACGGCGAGGGCGCGGGCGTGGAGTACGGGTTCGGCGTCGACGGCTGGTACGGCGTCTGGACGGGTCCTGCCGGCCACGCGGCAGACTGGTCGACCGGCGGGAAGACGGCGGAGCCGACACCGGCACCGCTCTGCGCCGGGGCGCCCGGCACGATGTTCGGCGGGGCGGCCTGGAAGGACGCGGCCACGCGCAGGCACTCGTCACGCATGGCGACGGCGTTCGGGAAGCGCTCGTTCGGGTTCTTCTTCAGAGCGCGGGCGACCAGCGCGTCCACGGCCGGCGGCAGCGCGCGGTTGACGGAGGAGGGCGCGACCGGTTCCTCCTGCACGTGCGCGTAGGCGATGGCCAGCGGGGAGTCCGCTTCGAACGGCAGCCGACCGGTGACCAGTTGGAACAGCATGACGCCGACCGAGTACAGGTCGGAGCGGGCGTCGACGCCGCGGCCCAGGGCCTGCTCGGGCGAGAGGTACTGGGGGGTGCCGACGACCATGCCGGTCTGCGTCATGGACGTCACACCGGACTGCATCGCGCGCGCGATGCCGAAGTCCATCACCTTGACCACGCCGCGCTTGGTCATCATCACGTTGCCCGGCTTGATGTCGCGGTGCACCAGCCCCATCTCATGGCTGATCTCCAGCGCCGCGAGCACGTCCGCGGTGACCTTGAGCGCCTTGTCGGCGGGCATCGCGCCGAACCGCCGTACGTCCTCGTCGAGCACGGAGCCGAGGGGGCGGCCCTCGACGTACTCCATGACGATGTACGGGGTGGTCATCCCGTCGAGGGTGTCCTCGCCGGTGTCGAAGACCGAGACGATGTTGGTGTGCGTGAGCTTGGCCACGGCCTGCGCCTCGCGGCGGAAGCGCTCGCGGAAGGCCTGTTCCCGGCCGAGGTCGGTGTGGAGTGTCTTGATCGCGACCTGCCGGTCCAGCGTGGCGTCGTACGCCAGGTGCACCGAGGCCATGCCGCCCTCGCCGAGCAAGTCGCGCAGCTGATACCGGCCGCCGGCGAGCGCCCGGCCCGCGTAACGGCCCTGTGCGGCGTCCTGGCTCATGTTCCGCGTCCCCCATGGGCCTTCAGGCGCCGGCCCGGCTGTCGTTGATCGAATGGCTCATTCCCGGCCAAGTCTGCCCGAGGGCACTGACACGTCAAGCGCGGTGCCCGTTCCGTGACCGTACGCGAAAGAAGCGTCGCGGGAGCGTTACAGAGGCCGTACGGCCGGTACACAGAATTTGCACGACCACACCGGAAGACGGTTTGATGGCCGGTCCGTCTCGTGCCGGTTCCGGCCCCCTTCTCGGAACGGCGGCTTGCGTTGAGGCTGTAGCGTGGCCGACGGAGACCGTAACAACACCGCGCGCACCGCGGGCAGAAACGACGGCGAGGACTGATGGAGCAGCAGCAGCGCGCTCAGGGCCCGTCCGACCCCGAGGCGACTGGCGGCGGTATGTCAGATGCGCCGGAGATGTGGGGTAACGGCGGGCTTGTCGGGGACGGCCGGTATCGGCTGACCCGCAGACTCGGCCGAGGCGGCATGGCAGAGGTGTTCGCCGCGGAGGACGTGCGCCTGGGGCGCACCGTCGCGGTGAAGCTGCTGCGCGCCGACCTCGCGGAGGACCCGGTCTCCAAGGCCCGCTTCACCCGCGAGGCCCAGTCGGTGGCCGGCCTCAACCACCACGCGATCGTCGCCGTGTACGACTCCGGCGAGGACTACGTGGGCGGCCAGTCGGTGCCGTACATCGTGATGGAGATCGTCGAGGGCCGCACCATCCGCGACCTGCTGATCAACGCCGAGGCGCCGGGGCCCGAGCAGGCACTGATCATCGTGTCCGGCGTGCTGGAGGCGCTCGCCTACTCGCACCAGCACGGCATCGTGCACCGCGACATCAAGCCGGCGAACGTCATCATCACGCACAACGGCGCCGTCAAGGTCATGGACTTCGGCATCGCGCGCGCCCTGCACGGCGCGTCCACGACGATGACGCAGACCGGCATGGTCATGGGCACGCCCCAGTACCTCTCCCCGGAGCAGGCGCTCGGCAAGGCCGTCGACCACCGCTCCGACCTGTACGCGACCGGCTGTCTGCTGTACGAACTCCTCGCCCTGCGGCCCCCGTTCGTCGGCGAGACCCCGCTGTCGGTGGTCTACCAGCACGTCCAGGACATGCCGGTCCCGCCGTCGCAGATCTCGGGCGGGGAGTCCCCGCCGGAGCTCGACGGCCTCGTCATGCGCTCGCTCGCCAAGGAGCCGGACGACCGCTTCCAGACCGCCGAGGAGATGCGCGGCCTCGTCCAGTACGGGCTGCAGATGCTGTACGACCAGGGCGGCCACACCGGCACCTGGAACACCGGGCCGGTCGACATGCACGACGGCCGGCACACCCCGGCCGCCGGTTTCGCCGGCACGCAGGTGCTGCCGCACCCGGCCGACGGCTCCGGCACGACGCAGATCCCGCAGCCGATCCTGCCGGGCGGCGGTTACGGCGGCGGGGACGACGGCGGCTTCGAGGGGCACGGCAACAGGGGCAGCGGCCGCGGCAAGCTGTGGATCCTGGCCGTCCTCGCGGTGATCGCCATCGCGGCGGGCGTCGCGCTGGCGCTGCAGAAGGGCGGCGGGGACGGGGGCGGCGCCGGGACCTCCCAGACGCCCACCACCTCGCAGACCACCAAGGACGACACCAACAGCGAGACACCGAGCGACCAGTCCACGGACCAGTCAGCCGACACGTCCACGGACGACGGCTCGGGCACGAACACCGGGTCCGGGGACTACACGCCGTCGTACACCCCGTCGTACACGCCGTCCCGGAGCGCGACCAGCGAACCGAGCAGCCAGCCGACGAACAAGCCGACCACCTCGGAACCGACGGACACGCCCAGCCAGTCGCAGTCCGACCCCGCGGACAACTCGCCGGACCCGACGGGCGGGCCGACCAGCGGCGGGCTCGGCGGCCTCGGCTGACGCATTGCCGGCCGGGCTCACGCGCGTGTACCGCTCATGAGCCCGGCCGTCACCCCGCGAACGCCTCGCACACCGTGTCGTACTCGCGGCTCCACCACACCGCGAGGGCCGAGGCCGCCGGGAACTGGGGGTCGGCTCGGGTGTCGCCGCGTTCGTAGTGCCAGCGCAGCATCCAGAAGTCGTTGAGCCGCTCCCACCACACGCGGTGCACGGCCGCCGCGAGCTGGGAGGGCGTGGCGCCCGCCGTACGCCGGTACGCGCGCGCGTACGCCCGCACCTTCGGCAGGTCGAGGGTGCCCGCGGGCCGTACGAAGAAGATCGCGGCGGCGCGTACGGCCTCCTCCGCGCGCGGGCGCAGCCCCAGCCGATCCCAGTCGACGATCGCGGCCGGCGCGTCGCCCTTGTAGAGCAGGTTGAACGGGTGGAAGTCGCCGTGCACCCAGCCCACCGAGCCGCCCCGCGGGGGACGCCGGTCGGCGTGCTGCTCCAGCAGGGCGCGCCACTCCAGGAGGCGGTGCCGGGCGAGTTCGTCGAAGGAGTCGGCGGGCCGGTGACGGTGGACCCGGCCGAGCAGGTCGTCGATGAGGGTGAAGGTGTCGGCGGGGTCGGCGCTCTCGGCGCGCGCGTCCGGGGCGGGCGGATGCGAGGCGGCCGGATCCGAGGCGCGTGCCCGCGCGCGGGGCGGCATCACACGCTCCAGGCTGGCGTGGACGACTCCCAGCAGCGCCCCCAGTCGAGCGCACTGCCCGGCGGTGAGCTGGCCGCCGTGCCGGTGCCGGCCCTCGACCCAGGGATGCAGCGCGTACGCGTGCCCGCCGACGACGGCGACCGTGCGCCCGTCCCTGCCGGGCAGCGGGGGCGCCACCGGGACGCCCAGATCCGCGAGGCGCTGGGTGGCCCGGTGCTGGCGGGCGATCGCGGCCGGGCTGGCGGTCTCGGGGTCGAAGTGGTGCTTGAGGAAGTAGCGGCCCCGGGTGGTGCACAGGCGGTAGCCGCGGTTCAGCAGGCCCTGTTCGACGGGCTCACAGGCGAGGGCGGAACCGGCGGAGTACTGGCGCAACAGGGCGCCCAACGGGGGCGCGTGAGGCTCGTGGGGTGGTACAGAGGAGCGCGGCACGCGCCAGATGCTAGGGCACGAGCCGGGCCTGTGAGCTGGGCGTTGTCACAGGCAGTCGCATTCGGTCACACCATGTGCTCGAAGTGGCCTCCAGGGCCACCATCGGGATTCTTCCGTGCCGTGTCCGCGCGAGTGTCCGCGCAAGTCCGACACGGAAACCCTTCCCGTGACCTCGGTCACCGATATAACGTGCCGTTGTTCCGGCCCCCTGCAAGGCTGTGACCAGGCCACCTTCCAGGCTCTCGGGATTTACTTGGAAATCCAAGCAAAATCCCAGGTCAGGAGGGGTTTCACAGAGATGTGGAGCACTGGGTAACGTGCCTTGTGCAGGGCGCTCGCCGGGGCACCTTGTCACGCCTGTTCCGGCCGAGTGGCACCCACCCCGTGCACGGGTGTCGGAACAGGTGAGCCGTACTGGTACCCGGCAACCCCGGGGGCCGGACCGACGGAGGAGCACACGTGACCGTGGAGAGCACTGCCGCCGCGCGCAAGCCGCGACGCAGCGCCGGGACGAAGAAGTCCCCGAGCACCAAGCCCGAACTCGTTCAGTTGCTGACGCCCGAGGGCGAGCGCCTGAAGAACGCCGAGTACGACAAGTACGTCGCCGGCATCACCCCGGAAGAGCTGCGCGGTCTCTACCGCGACATGGTCCTCACCCGTCGCTTCGACGCCGAGGCCACCGCCCTGCAGCGCCAGGGCGAGCTCGGCCTGTGGGCCTCCCTGCTGGGCCAGGAGGCCGCCCAGATCGGCTCCGGCCGGGCCACCCGCGAGGACGACTACGTCTTCCCGACCTATCGCGAGCACGGCGTCGCCTGGTGCCGCGGGGTCGACCCGACCAACCTGCTGGGCATGTTCCGCGGCGTGAACAACGGCGGCTGGGACCCCAACAGCAACAACTTCCACCTCTACACGATCGTCATCGGCTCCCAGACGCTGCATGCCACCGGCTACGCGATGGGTGTCGCCAAGGACGGCGCCGACAGCGCGGTGATCGCCTACTTCGGCGACGGTGCGTCGAGCCAGGGCGACGTGGCCGAATCGTTCACCTTCTCCGCGGTCTACAACGCACCGGTCGTGTTCTTCTGCCAGAACAACCAGTGGGCGATCTCCGAGCCGACCGAGAAGCAGACCCGGGTCCCGCTCTACCAGCGCGCCCAGGGCTACGGCTTCCCGGGCGTCCGCGTGGACGGCAACGACGTGCTGGCCTGTCTCGCGGTGACCAAGTGGGCGCTGGAGCGGGCCCGCAGCGGCGAGGGCCCGACGCTGGTGGAGGCGTACACCTACCGGATGGGCGCGCACACCACCTCCGACGACCCCACCCGCTACCGGGGCGACGAGGAGCGGCTGGCCTGGGAGGCGAAGGACCCGATCCTGCGGCTCCGCCGGTACCTGGAGGCCTCAAACCACACGGACGAGGGATTCTTCGCGGAACTCGAGGCCGAGTCCGAGGCGTTGGGCAGACGAGTGCGCGAGGCGGTCCGTGCCATGCCGGACCCGGACCACTTCGCCATCTTCGAGAACGTGTACGCGGACGGGCACGCGCTCGTCGACGAGGAGCGAGCCCAGTTCGCCGCCTACCAGGCGTCGTTCGCTGACGGAGAGGGGGCCTGACATGGCGGAGACCGTGACATCCAGGACGGCGACGTCCAAGACCATGGCTGTGGCCAAGGCGATCAACGAGTCGCTGCGGCGCGCCCTGGACGCGGACCCCAAGGTGCTCGTCATGGGCGAGGACGTCGGCAAGCTCGGCGGTGTCTTCCGGGTGACGGACGGCCTGCAGAAGGACTTCGGCGAGAGCCGCGTCATCGACACCCCGCTCGCCGAGTCCGGCATCGTCGGCACGGCGATCGGCCTCGCCCTGCGCGGCTACCGCCCGGTGGTGGAGATCCAGTTCGACGGCTTCGTCTTCCCGGCCTACGACCAGATCGTCACCCAGCTCGCCAAGATGCACGCGCGTTCCCTGGGCAAGGTCAAGCTCCCGGTCGTCGTCCGCATCCCGTACGGCGGCGGCATCGGCGCGGTCGAGCACCACTCCGAGTCCCCGGAGTCGCTGTTCGCGCACGTGTCGGGTCTGAAGGTGGTCAGCCCCTCCAACGCCTCGGACGCCTACTGGATGATGCAGCAGGCGATCCAGAGCGACGACCCGGTGATCTTCTTCGAGCCCAAGCGCCGTTACTGGGACAAGGCCGAGGTCGACCCGGAGGCCATCCCCGGCCCGCTGCACAAGGCACGGACCGTGCGCACGGGCACCGACCTGACCCTGGTCGCGTACGGCCCGATGGTGAAGCTCTGCCAGGAGGTGGCCGACGCGGCCGCCGAGGAGGGCAAGTCGCTGGAGGTCCTGGACCTGCGCTCCATCTCCCCGCTGGACTTCGACTCGATCCAGACCTCGGTGGAGAAGACCCGCCGCCTGGTCGTCGTTCACGAGGCACCGGTGTTCTTCGGCTCGGGCGCGGAGATCGCCGCCCGGATCACCGAGCGCTGCTTCTACCACCTGGAGGCCCCCGTGCTCCGGGTCGGCGGCTACCACGCCCCGTACCCGCCGGCCCGGCTGGAGGAGGAGTACCTGCCGGGCCTGGACCGGGTGCTCGACGCCGTCGACCGCGCCCTGGCGTACTGAGGAGAGGGTCGTGACGACGATGACGGAAGCGTCCGTACGCGAGTTCAAGATGCCGGACGTGGGCGAGGGGCTCACCGAGGCAGAGATCCTCAAGTGGTACGTGCAGCCCGGCGACACGGTCACCGACGGCCAGGTGGTGTGCGAGGTCGAGACGGCCAAGGCGGCCGTCGAACTGCCCATCCCGTACGACGGGGTGGTGCGCGACCTGCACTTCCCCGAGGGCACCACGGTCGACGTGGGCACGCCGATCATCGCGGTGGACGTCTCCGGCGGTGCTGCTCCCGCCGAGGTACCCGCCGAGGTTCCCGCCCAGGCGCCGGCCGGGACCGCCGCCCCCGTCGAGGAGAAGAAGCCCGAGGGCTCGGGCCGCCAGCCGGTCCTCGTCGGCTACGGCGTGGCGACGTCCTCCACCAGGCGCCGGCCGCGCAAGGGCCCGGAGGTCCTGGTCTCCCAGGCGTCGAAGGCGGTCCAGACCGAGCTCAACGGCCACGGCGGATCGGCGCCGGCCGCCGAGACCGCCGCTGTCGCCGACAAGCCCCGGCCGCTGGCCAAGCCGCCGGTGCGCAAGCTGGCCAAGGACCTGGGCGTCGACCTCGCGACGGTGGTCCCGTCCGGCCCCGACGGCATCATCACCCGCGATGACGTCCACGCGGCGGTGGCCGCGACCCAGGCGCCCGAAGCCCCGGTGGAGGCACCGTCCGCGCCCGCGGTCGCTCCCGCGCCCGTGCCGGCGTACGACACGGCCCGTGAGACGCGGATCCCCGTCAAGGGTGTCCGCAAGATGACCGCGCAGGCGATGGTCGGGTCGGCGTTCACGGCGCCGCACGTCACGGAGTTCGTGACGGTGGACGTGACGCGGACGATGAAGCTGGTGGAGGAGCTCAAGCAGGACAAGGAGTTCGCGGGTCTGCGGGTGAATCCCCTCCTGCTGATCGCCAAGGCCCTGCTGGTGGCGATCAAGCGGAACCCCGACATCAACGCGTCCTGGGACGAGGCCTCCCAGGAGATCGTCCTCAAGCACTACGTCAACCTGGGTATCGCGGCGGCCACTCCTCGGGGGCTGATCGTCCCGAACATCAAGGACGCCCACGCGAAGACGCTGCCGCAGCTCGCCGAGTCCCTGGGCGAGCTGGTCTCCACGGCCCGCGAGGGCAGGACGTCCCCGGCCGCCATGCAGGGCGGCACGGTGACCATCACCAACGTCGGCGTCTTCGGCGTCGACACGGGCACGCCGATCCTCAACCCCGGGGAGTCCGCGATCCTCGCGGTCGGCGCGATCAAGCTCCAGCCGTGGGTCCACAAGGGCAAGGTGAAGCCGCGTCAGGTCACCACCCTGGCCCTCAGCTTCGACCACCGCCTGGTCGACGGCGAACTGGGCTCCAAGGTCCTCGCGGACGTGGCGGCGATCCTGGAACAGCCGAAGAGGTTGATCAGCTGGGCGTGATGTACCCGGACAAGATAGGTTGAAAGGCGAAGGGACGGCCGCAAGTTCCAGTTGCGGCCGCCCCTTCGTCCGTTCTTGGGGCTCGGGCTCAGTTCAGCACGTAGACCGGCGCCCCGTCCTCGGACGCGCCCTGCGGCCGGATGCACGCGTGCTTGCGCAGCAGCCGCAGGCACTCGTTGACACGCTGCACGGACAGACCCGTACGGGCGGCGATCACTTCGAGCGGTTGACGAAGCTCACCCTCCTCGACCAGCACCGGTGCGATGACCACGGCCACGGTCCAGACGTCCTCCGTCACGGCCAGCCGCCGACGCCAGTCGGCGAGGACGGACTCGGTGGTCGGTGGTGCGGCCTGCTCGCTGGTGGGAGGTGCCGGACGCTGGAAGGCCAGCATGTCGAGCCGGTCCGCGATGCGTTCCATGGCCTGGGCGATGGTCTGTTGTGCGGCGAGGGTGGCGCGCTGCAGATCGAGCATTTCCTGCTGGGTGTTGGCGATCTTCTGCTGCGTGCCTGCGATCTCCTGCTGCGTGTCCACGATTTCCTGTTGCAGAGCGAGCGATTTGTGCTGCGCGATTGCGAATTGTTCGTCGGCCTGGAGGTTGCGTTCCTCGAGTCGCACGATGGCTTCGGCGACCTGCTCCGGCATGGCGTAGGCGATGGGGGCGCCGGGTTCGGTGGGCTGCACTTCGGCTTCTTCGAGGGCGTAGGAGCCTTCCCGTTGGACGGTCTCGATCACTTCGGCGGCCCATTGCTTGAAAGGCAGGCAGGCGGGCTTCGTGCAGGCGTTGACCAGAAGGATCAGGCCCTGGAGAGAGATGACGTTCAGGTCTCGACGCCACTCTCTACCTGCGGGAATGCTGAGACCGTAAGTTCCAGTTACGGTCTCGAGAATCTCTCGATGACCGTCGGGGACATGGTCAGCGAGTGCCTGCCTTGAGTTGGTGTGCCCGAGTTGTTTGCACACATCCACGGCCGGAAACCAGTGAGTCCCGTCCGGCATCGTCAGCCGCCGCACCCGGGCCCCCGTCGCCGCATACACGAAGTCGCTGACGTCGATCGCGTCCTGTCGCTTGCCCGCGTTGGGCTGCTTGCTGGGTTCGTTCATGTGAACCACCTCCGCTGCGGAACCTAGGGCGGAGAAAATCGAATATGCCAGCTGGCCTATTGATGTTCACTTGTGCGAGCGAAGTTCGCGGATTCCGCTTGCCGACGGCTGTAAACGGTGAAGGGCCCCTCGCCGGGTGGCGAGGGGCCCTTCGGGCAGAGTGGTGAGCTGGGGTCAGCCGAGCTTTGCGAAGCCGTAGTTCATCAGCTTCTTCGCGTCCGCCTCGCGGTTCGGGATGGACGTGGAGGACAGCACCGTGCCGATGACCGTCTTGCCGCCCCGCGTCGCGGCGAAGACCAGGCAGTAGCCGGCCTCCGGACCCGAGCCGGTCTTGACGCCGATCGTGCCGCTGTAGCTGCTGAGCAGGCCGTTGGTGTTCTTCCACGCGGCCATCGTGCGGGTGGAGCCCGTCCTCGTGATCGTCTTCGCCGTGTACGACTTCGTCTTGACGATCGCGCGGAAGTTGGCGTTCTTCATCGCGCTGCTGGCGATCTTCGTCAGGTCGCGCGGCGTCGAGTAGTTGTTGCCGTTGCCGATGCCGTCGAACGAGTCGAAGTGCGTGTTCGTCAGGTGGAGGTCCGACGCGGCCTTGTTCATCTTGCCGATGAAGGACTTCACGCGCGCGGCCCGGGTGGTGCCGGAGCCGTAGGTGTCGGCGAGCGCGTACGCGGCGTCGCAGCCGGACGGCAGCATCAGCCCGTACAGCAGCTGACGGACGGTGACCTTGTCGCCCACGATCAGGTGGGCCTGGGAGGCGTTGTTGGCGACGACGTAGTCGCTGTACGCCTTCTGGATCGTGACCTTCTTGTCCAGGTTGAGGTTCGACTGCGCGAGCACGACCTTGGCAGTCATGATCTTCGTGGTCGAGCCCGTCGAACGCTTGGTGTCCGCCGCCTTGGTGAACAGCGTCGACCCGTTCGCGTTGTTCATGACGTAGCCGCCCTTGGCCACGATCGAGGGCGTGGTGACGGCCTGAGCGGGTGCCGCGGCGAAGGCCCCGGCCGCGAGAACGGCGCCGGCGGTGACACTGACCGCGGCGGCTCGGCGGAGGCGGCTGCCCTTGGTGCCGGTGATGGCGGTAATCAACTGAAATACCCCGATTAGGTTGAAAGCCCCTGATATGCGGCCGAGTTGGATGGGGAGCGAATGGGGCCGCACGTGTGAGACACGTAAATAGCACAGTTGGTTGCACCGTTGCTGTGTGGGGTTTCTGGGACGGGTGATTCGTCCGCATGTTGTACGCCCGTTTCCCTCTGCAGCCGTCCGGATGATGGACCGGATCCCTCATGCGTACGTGATGTATCTATGCTGTTCGCATGAGCAGCCCGGGGACCCTGACCGCCAAGCAACCGCCCGCCGCCGACCGCGTCTACACCCACGTCAAACGGGGCGTCCTGGAGCGCCGGTACGAGGGCGGGACCCTGCTCACCGAGGGCGAGCTCGCCGAGGCCGTCGGGGTCTCGCGCACCCCGGTGCGCGAGGCGCTGCTGCGCCTGGAGGTGGAAGGGCTGATCAGGCTCTACCCGAAGAAGGGCGCCCTCGTCCTGCCGGTCTCCGCGCAGGAGATCGCGGACGTGGTCGAGACCCGGCTGCTGGTCGAGGAACACGCGGCGAGGAAGGCCGTACCCGCTCCGGCCGGCCTCGTCGAGCGGCTCGAGGAACTGCTGGCCCGGCAGAAGCAGCAGGCCGCCGACGGCGACCTCGCCGGGGCCGCGGTCACCGACCGCTGCTTCCACGCCGAGATCGTCCGCAGCGGCGGCAACGAGATCCTCTCCCGGCTCTACGACCAGCTCCGCGACCGCCAGTTGCGCATGGGCGTCGCGATCATGCACTCGCACCCCGACCGGATCGCCAAGACCCTCGTCGAGCACGAGGAGATCCTCGAGGCGCTGCGTTCCGGGGACGCGGAGGCGGCCGTCGGGATCGTCCGCCGGCATGTGGGCTGGTTCTCGCACCTGGCCCGGGGTGAGGTCCGATGAGCTCCTCCTCGGCCACCCTCCCGGGCGATCCTCCGGGCGGCCGGCGCGCGATCGCCGTCTGGGGCATCGGCGTCTCCGTCTACTTCGTCGCCGTCATCTTCCGTACGTCCCTGGGCGTGGCCGGCCTCGACGCGGCCGACCGCTTCCATGTGAACGCCTCGGCGCTGTCGACCTTCTCGATCCTGCAGCTGCTGGTCTACGCCGGCATGCAGATCCCGGTCGGTCTGCTGGTGGACCGGCTCGGCACCAAGAAGGTGCTGGCCCTGGGCACCGTGCTGTTCACGGCGGGGCAGCTCGGTTTCGCGTTCTCGCCCACCTACGGCACGGCCCTCGCCTCCCGCGCGCTGCTCGGCTGCGGTGACGCGATGACGTTCATCAGCGTGCTGCGGCTGGGCAGCCGCTGGTTCCCGGCCCGCCGCGGCCCACTGGTCGCGCAGCTCGCGGGCCTGGTCGGCATGGCGGGCAACCTGGTCTCCACCCTGGTCCTGGCCCGCCTGCTGCACGGCGTCGGATGGACGCCGGCCTTCGCGGGCAGCGCCGGCGCCGGTGTCGTCGTCCTGGTGTTGATGCTGCTGTTCCTCGAGGACCACCCCGAGGGCCACGAGCCGGAGCCCTTCCCGCACCAGGGCGCCGCGTACGTACGACGCCAGATCGCCGCGTCCTGGCGGGAGCCGGGGACACGGCTCGGTCTGTGGGTGCACTTCACGACCCAGTTCCCGGCGATGGTTTTCCTGCTGCTGTGGGGCCTGCCGTTCCTGGTCCAGGCGCAGGGCCTGTCCCGCGCCACGGCCGGTGAACTCCTCACCCTGGTCGTCCTGTCCAACATGGTCGTCGGGCTGGTCTACGGCCAGATCGTCGCCCGGCACCACACGGCCCGGCTGCCGCTGGCGCTCGGCACGGTGGGGGCGACGGCCCTGATGTGGGCGGTCACGCTGGTCTACCCCGGCGAGCACGCGCCGATGTGGCTGCTGGTCGTGCTCTGCACGGTGCTGGGGGCGTGCGGCCCGGCGTCGATGATCGGCTTCGACTTCGCGCGGCCCGCCAACCCACCGGAGCGTCAGGGCACGGCCTCCGGGATCACCAACATGGGTGGTTTCGTCGCCTCGATGACGACGCTGTTCCTGATCGGCGTGCTCCTGGACGCCACCGGTGACGACTACACCATCGCCTTCTCCGCGGTGTTCGTACTGCAGGCGCTGGGCGTCAGCCAGATCCTGCGGCTGCGGCGCCGGGTCGCCCGACGGGAGCGGGAGCGGCTGGTGGCGAGCCGGGTGGAGACGGTGCACGTACCCGCGTGAACCGGCGTTTGATTCCACCGGCACCGAGGTCCACGGCGCGGAAAGATCTGTGGCAGCCCTCGCGCCGAGACCCGTCCACGCTGCACCCTCGCCCAGTTGGAGACAGCCACCAGGAAGGCCCCGTCACCGCCCGATGTCACGATCAGGAACGGCGTCACCGCGTCGTAGGCGAACGCCACGACGTCGACGGCGGCGGCACGGCCGGCTGAAGACCGCCGCCAAGAAGGGCGACCGCTGAAGCGAGCGACGCGGACTACTGGGTCACCGCGAAGTTGCGCAGGACGGCCGCCGTCAGTTCCGGATCGCCCTCCGCCTTCACCCGGTCCGCCACCGCCTCCGGCGTCACCCGGCCGCAGGCCAGGCGTACGTACGTCTCCCAGTCCAGGGTGAAGGCCGCGGCGGGCCCGAGCGCGGGGGCCGTCTCCAGCGTGCCGCGGCCCTGGATGTCGACCCTGATGGTGCGTAGGAACTCCACCGGCCCGTGCACGTCGAAGACGATCGCCGAACTGCGCGGCGCGTTCGCCCGCTCGGCCACCACCGCGGGCAGTTCGCCGAGGAGCACGTCCCGCGCGATGTGCGCGCCGGGGGAGTCGAGGTTGCCGGGACGGCCCAGCGCGGCGCGCAGGTCCTGCTCGTGCACCCACACGTTGAACGCGTGGCCCCGCATGGCCTCCTCCAGCGTCAGCTCGGTGCCGAGCGGACCGCGCACCTTGGTGCCCGGGTCGCGCGACTCGTTGCGCAGCTGGCGGTTGCGCCGGATGATCACGTACTCCAGCTCGGAGGTCATCTCCGGCGCCGTGTGGTGGCGGCGGACGTCGACCTGCATCTCCATGTAGCGCTGGAGGTCGTTGGTGACGTGGAACAGGTCCCGCGGCAGCGTGTGGATGGGGCGTGGGTCGCCGAGCATCTCGCAGTCCAGGCCCATGACATGGGAGACCACGTCCCGGACCGACCAGCCGGGGCAGGGCGTGCGCCGGTTCCACTCTCCCTCCACGAGCGGCCCCACCAGTTCGGATATGGCTTCGATGGAGTGGGTCCAGGCGTCGGCGTAGGGCTGGAGGGTGGGATGCAGACTCACGGAACGGGACCCCTCGGCGGTCGGTACACGGGCGGTGGTGGCGGCGTTGCCAGTGGGAGGTGGCGGCTGCTGTCGGCGGGTGTCGTGGAACGCTAAGTTACGCTGCTGTGAGGCACCCCGGCAGTGCTTTCGTGTGACGATCGTAGGCCCGTGTGGACGGCTCGAATGCCAGGACGGTGGTAGTGTGCGCGCCTCTCTGCTCCAGATCGACGTGAACGAGGGCGAATCGGTCGAATCCCGTCGGCGTCGGGTGGCCTCGCTGGTACGGGAGCAGGCCGGGGCCGATCTCGTCGTCCTGCCCGAGCTGTGGACCACGGGCGCCTTCGCGTACGAGCGGTTCGCCGCCGACGCCGAGCCGCTTCAGGGGCCGACGTACGAGGCCATGGCGAAGGCCGCGAGCGACGCGGGCGTGTGGCTGCACGCCGGCTCGATCCCCGAACAGGACACCGCGGGCACTCTCTACAACACCTCCCTCCTCTTCTCACCCTCCGGCGACCTGGCCGCCGCCTACCGCAAGATCCACCGCTTCGGCTTCGACAAGGGCGAGGCCGTGCTGATGGGAGCCGGACGCGAGCTGGTGACGGTCCGTCTGCCCGACACCACCCTCGGCGTCGCCACCTGCTACGACCTCCGTTTCCCCGAACTGTTCCGCTCGCTCGTCGACTCCGGCGCCGAGACCCTCGTCGTCCCGGCGGGCTGGCCGGAGCGCCGCCGGGCGCACTGGACGCTGCTGGCCCAGGCGCGGGCGGTCGAGAACCAGGCGTTCGTGCTCGCCTGTGGAACGGCCGGGACGCATGCCGGAGTTCCGCAGGCGGGTCACTCGATCGTGGTGGATCCGTGGGGCGAGGTGCTGGCCGAGGCGGGGCCCGGAGAGGAGGTCCTCACCGTCGACTTCGACCCGGCGAAGGTGGCGACGACCCGGGAGCAGTTCCCGGCACTGAAGGACCGGGTCCTGGGCCTGGAGCCCCCGCACACGTTCTGAGGCCGGCCGGAAGACGCGAGGCCTCAGTCGTCCTCCCTCGGTTCGTCCTCCCCGAGTCCTCCTCCCTCAGTCCTCCTCGCGTTCCTTCTCCGCCAGATGGATCACGCACACCGTCACCGCGATCAGCAGCGCCGGGTCCGCGTCGTCGCGGACGACGTCGACGCCGTAGGTGTCCCGGATGTGCAGCCAGCGGCGCGAGATGACGGCGAGCAGCTCACCGTCGTACTCGATGGCGAACTCCCGGTCGAGGATCTTGCCGCTGACGTCGAGTTCGGTGCCGTCGACGAGCGTCACCCGGTAGTGATGGCGCAGCAGGGACAGGCGCTTGCGCTTGATCTTCGCGAGGGTCTCGCCGTCCCGTTCGATCACCATGGTGTCGCGCAGGGCGAACATCTTCTGGTGGATGTCGATCAGGACCCGCCCCTGGGTGTCCTTCAGCTCGAAGGTGTCCCTGAGGCGCATCGCCTTGCCGTCGACGAGGAAGACCTTGCCGCCGTGCTCGTCCTCGATCCAGTAGTCCTCGCCGAAGCCGAGGAGCCGGTCGCGTACCTGGAATCTCATGTCCCCACCTCTTCCCCGGGCGTCGGCCCGAAACGCCGCCGGTAGGCCGACGGGCTGAGCCCCGTCTCGCGCCGCACGCGCGCGCGTAGGTTGGCCGCGCTGCCCAGGCCGCTCCTCGCGGCGACGACGTCCAGCCGTTCCTCCCCGCGCTCGATGAGACGGCAGGCGAGGGCGACGCGTTCCCCGGTCAGCCAGCCCAGCGGGGTCGTGCCCAGCTGGACGCGGAAACGGCGGTGCAGGGTCGCCGGGGACACCGCCGCCCGGGCCGCCAGGTCCGCCACCGTCAGCGGCTCGCCCAGCCGCTCCTGCGCCCAGGCCAGCAGCGGTCCCAGCGACTCGTCGGGCACGTCCGGCACGGGCCGCTCCACGAACTGCCGCTGCCCGCCGTCCCGGTGCGAGGCGAAGACCAGCCGCCGGGAGACGGCGTTCGCGAGCTCCGCCCCGTGGTCCCGGCGCCAGATGTGCAGGCCGAGGTCGAGCGCGGCCGCGCTGCCCGACGCCGTGAGCAGATCGCCCTCGTCGACGAACAGCACGTCCGGCTCCAGCAGCACCTTCGGATGCAGCTGTCGGAACAGCTCCGCCCAGCGCCAGTGGGTGGTGGCCCGCCGCCCGTCCAGCAGCCCGGCCTCGGCGAGCGCGAAGGTCCCGGTGCAGAAGCTGACGACGCGGGCGCCACGCGCGTGCGTGCGGCGGATCGCCTCCAGTACGGCCTCCGCGCGCGGGACGACGTTGTCGGGCCGCCCCGGGACGACGAGGGTGTCCGCCCCGTCCACGGCCTCCAGCCCCGGCACCCCGGTCAGCGTGAAGAACCCGTGGTTCATCCGCACCTCACGCGCGGGCGCGCACACCGTCACCTCGTACAGCGGCCCCGCGAGCCCCAGTTCGGGCCGGGGCAGCCCGAACAGCTCGGTCGCCACGCCCACCTCGAAGGGGTTGGTGCCCTCGTCGACGATCACCGCCACCCGGTGCGGAGGGGGCTGAGAGGATCCTTGCGCCATATGCGATTTCTAGCACTCACGCACCGTCGCGGCCCACCCCCACGATGGACCCATGACCACGGAACCCATCGCCCTGTCCGCCGCCCTCGCGTCCTTCACGGACCGCTGGAGCCCGCGCATCGTCACCGCCGTCAACGACTACGACGTCCGCGTCGCCAAGGTGGAGGGCGAGCACGTCTGGCACGTCCACGACCACACCGACGAGTTCTTCCTGGTCCTGGACGGCGAACTCCACATCGCCCTGCGCGAACCCTCCGGCGAACGCACGGTCGTCCTCCCGAAGGGCTCCGTCTTCACGGTCCCCCGCGGCACCCACCACAAGCCCTACGCCCCGGCCCCCACGGAGATCCTGATGCTCGAACCCACCGGCACCCTCACGGTCGGCGACCACCACGAGGAGATCCCGGCCCACGTGGACGCGACGACGGGCCACGCGCTCACCCGGTAGTCGCAGCAGTTAGGTAATTACCTTCGACTCTCCTGTTCGTTCACAGAGTGAGCAAGTCTGGGAGGGGACATGCAGTACGGGGGATCCCACGCCGATCTTTACCTTCGGCTCTCGGTGGATCGTGAAGGCAAGACGGCCATTGAGCGGCAGGAGGCCGACTGCCGGGCCTGGGCGGCTCGGCATGGTGTGACCGTCCGCCAGGTACACGTCGACCGCGGGAAGTCGGGATACAAAGACGTGACCCGTAAAGGATTTGATGCGGCCACTCGGGCGGTCACGGCTGGTCTGGTGGCGACATTGATCGTATGGAAGCTGGACCGACTCAGTCGCAAGGGCACCGCCGAGGTGGGCCCGCTTCTTGAGGAGTTCGACCGAGTCGGCGGGCGCCTGATCTCCGTCATGGACGGTCTGGACTCGAGTTCTCCCGCGGACCGACTCGTCATCGCCTCGCTGTCGGAGTGGGCACGGGCCGAAGCGGAGACTCAGGGGGAACGCATCCACCACGCCAAGCAGTACCTCCGAGGCCGTGGGCGATGGATCGGAGGGCAGCCGCCCTACGGCCTCCGCGTTGACGCCGACTCGGGACGCCTGGGACCCGGAAACCGGCAGCCCTGTGGTAGTCGGCGAAGGGATCATCACCGTGGAGGAACAACGGCAGATCGTCGAGCAACTGGAATCCAGGATCCGTAGGCGAGGCGATGGTGTCAGACTCCCCGTTCGGGGTCCGGCCCATTTGCTGACCGGATTCCTCCACTGCGCTGTCGAGGGCTGCGGCGCGCGCATGAGCAGGAGTGGCAACTCATACGTCTGTCAGGGAGTGCGCCTCGGCCATACCTGCCCAGGCGCGCGTGCGATGGCGACCCGTCTCGAAGAAGCCGTGGTCGGTGCCTTTCTCCGTCGTCACCCGACGCTCGTGCAGCAATGGGAGCAGAGTGATGTTCCGCAGAGGCGAGGTCTGTTGTCCGCGTCCGTGGAATGCGTCCGGGTCGCCAGAGCCCCCGCGCGAGGATGCCGCTTCGATCCTGACAAGCGGCTTCAGATCGTCTGGGCAGGCGCTGGGCATACGGAATAGCGCCACGCGCTCGTGTGGTTGGCTTGAAGCATGGCAAAGCGCGTGCGTGTCCGAGCTCCCAAGCTGGTCGGCAGGGGTGGCTGGATCAATACGGGCGACAGGCAACTCGGTCTTGAGGAGCTGCGAGGCCGTATCGTAATTGTTGATTTTTGGACATTTTGTTGCGTGAACTGCCTGCACGTCCTCGACGAGCTGCGGGAGCTGGAGGAGAAGCACGCCGACACCGTCGTCGTCATCGGGGTGCACTCTCCGAAGTTCGTGCACGAGGCCGAGCACGCGGCGGTGGTCGACGCCGTGGAGCGGTACGGGGTGGAGCATCCGGTGCTCGACGATCCGGAGCTCGCGACCTGGAAGCAGTACGCGGTGCGGGCCTGGCCCACGCTGGTGGTGATCGACCCCGAGGGGTACGTCGTCGCGCAGCACGCCGGTGAGGGGCATGTGCACGCGATCGAGCGGCTGGTGACGGAGCTGGAGGCGGAGCACGGCGCGAAGGGGACGCTGCGGCGCGGCGACGGGCCGTACGTGGCGCCGGAGCCGGAGCCGACCACCCTGCGCTTCCCGGGCAAGGCGCTGGTCCTGCCGGGCGGCACCTTCCTGGTCAGCGACACCGCCCGGCACCAGTTGGTGGAGCTGGCGGCGGACGGGGAGACGGTGGTGCGGCGCATCGGCTCCGGCGCGCGGGGGTTCGCCGACGGTTCGGCGGAGGTGGCGGCCTTCAACGAGCCGCAGGGCCTCGCCCTCCTCGACGAGGCCGCGGTCGTCGTCGCCGACACCGTCAACCACGCCCTGCGCCGCCTCGACCTGGTCACCGGCGAGGTCACCACGCTCGCCGGCACCGGACGCCAGTGGTGGCAGGGCTCGCCCACGTCGGGTCCGGCGCGCGAGGTCGACCTCTCCTCCCCGTGGGACGTGGCCCTCTTCGGCGGCAGGGTCTGGATCGCCATGGCCGGCGTCCACCAGCTGTGGGCGTACGACCCGGCCGACCGGACGGTCGCCGTCACGGCCGGCACCACCAACGAGGGGCTGGTCGACGGGCCGGGTCCGGAGGCCTGGTTCGCCCAGCCTTCCGGGCTCGCGGCGACCGCCGACCGGCTCTGGCTGGCCGACTCCGAGACCTCGGCCCTGCGGTGGGTGGACCTCGACGGCACGGTCCGCACCGCCGTCGGCACGGGCCTGTTCGACTTCGGTCACCGTGACGGCCCGGCCGGACAGGCCCTGTTCCAGCACCCGTTGGGCGTGACGGCCCTCCCCGACGGCTCGGTGGCCGTGAGCGACACCTACAACCACGCCCTGCGCCGCTACGACCCCTCGACCGGTGAGGTCACCACCCTCGCGACCGACCTGCGCGAACCGAGCGACGCGGTGCTGGTGGGCGAGGACATCGTGGTGGTGGAGTCGGCGCGGCACAGGCTGACCCGGCTGCGTCTGCCGGAGGAGGCGGTCCGGGTGGAGTCGGTCGCCCACCGCACGCGGCGAGCAGCCACCGAAGTCGCCCCCGGCAGGCTCCGGTTGGACGTGATCTTCCAGGCCCCCGCGGGCCAGAAACTGGACACCCGGTACGGCCCCTCGACCCGCCTGCTGGTGTCGTCGACGCCCCCCGGGCTCCTGCTGAAGGGCGAGGGTGCCGACACCGACCTCTCCCGCACCCTGGAGCTCGACCCCGGGATCACGGAAGGGGTCCTGCACGTCTCCGCGATGGCCGCGTCCTGCGACGACGACGCGGACAACCCCTACCCGGCCTGCCATGTCCACCAGCAGGACTGGGGAGTTCCGGTCCGCCTCACCGAAGGCGGGGCGGACCGGCTGCCGTTGGTACTGGCCGGGATGGACGATTCGGCCGGCTGACCGGGGTCAGCGACGGCGCGGGCGCGGTGCCAGCTTGAACAGGGCCACCCCTGCGGCCATCAGGGTCGTGGCCGTGACGAGCAGCGCCATGCTGTTCATCCACATGCCCGTGGCGGCCAGCGTGGCGCCGCCGGCGCCCGTGGTCCCGGCGCCGATCACTCTTCCGTACATGTCGTGCTTCTCCTAGCGGGTGTGCGGGGGTTGGTTCGCGGGGGGT
>NZ_WVUG01000139.1 GCF_017614965.1 Streptomyces griseorubiginosus
GAGCCGGGCGCTGCGCTGGCGATCACAAAGCCTGTGACCCGTGAACGAACACGGCTCGGGACGGGTCAGGGGCTGTGCGCGGGGTGTGACGCAGGACCCGCGTACACGCGACATGTGTGACACGAGGGGGGCGTTTGTGACACGAGTGCCGCAAAGGCGTACGCGGGCTCATGGGCGCGGCGCGTTGACTTCGCCGGAGTTTTCCGGGCCGTCGAGCGGTCCGCGCGAGGTGGGCCGGACCCGCTGCGCCGGGCCCGGCCCACCGGCTCTCCCGCTTCCCCCTCTGCGGGTGCCGTCGGCGGTGGTCTCCCCCCGAGGACCGGCCGCCGGACGATCAGCGTGCAGTCAGCGCACCCTGCCGGTCTTGGAAAAAACCGAACTGCGGGCCGACGTCAGCAACAGACTCGTCGCCTCGCCGGTCATCCGGTCGGCCGTCGGCACCCCGGGCTGCGACACCGGCGGCAGTTGCCGGGCCGTCGTGAACTCACGCGGCGTGCACCCGGTCATCGCCCTGAACTCACCGCTGAGATGGGACTGGTCGTAGAACCCGCAGATCGCCGCCGTCTCCGCCTGCCCGCGCCCCTGCGCCAGCAGTCGCCGAGCCCGCTGCAGGCGCAGCACCCGCGCCGCGACCTTGGGCCCGAGCCCGATCTGCTCCCGGAAACGGTTCTCCAGCTGCCGTACGCTCCAGCCCACGTCGTCGGCCAGGTCCCGTACCGGCATCGCACCGCCCGTCCGCACGAGCTCCGACCAAGCCCGCACCACCCGCGCCGAACTCGGCGTCCCCGCCTGCGACCAGCGGAGGAAGACGTCGTCCAGCAGCCCGAACCGGGCCTCCCAGGTCGGCAACGAGGCCAGGGCGGCGGCCAGTTCACCGATGGTGTTGCGCCGGCCGCCCACCGCCCGCGTGCCCAGCACATGCGGCAGCTCGTCGGGATCGACGGTACGGTCCGTCAGCTCGTACTGCGGGGTACCGAACAGCGTGAACGCCGCCCAGGGCGTCAACAGCACCTCGATCCCCGACAACCGCCCACCGTGCTCCCCGACGGCCGGCGTGGTCGTGGGCCCGCAGTACACCGACACGAGCGTGGACGTCGGCCGCCCGGCCCGCGTGATCCGCACCGGCTGCTCGAACCCGAGCAACAGGGTCGCGGCCCCGATCGGCACCTCCAGCCGCCGCCGCGGCCGGTCGAGCGCCAGCCGCAGTCCGCGATAACTGATCACCCCGGGTCGCAGCAGCGGATGCGGCCGCGCAAGAACGGTCTCCCAAGACCCCCAGGCCCCATGCCCTGATCGGACGGCTCTTGTCATCCCCCCATGCTGCAACCCACCAAGGGGCGCGGGACAGTATCAATTTGCGGCTACGCCGCGTGGGCGCGACAAGCCACAACGAACCGCAAGCCGCCGACGTACAGCCCCGGCACCCCCCTGGGCGCTCCCTACGCCCCGCACGACCTCAAAAACGCCCGCGTCCGCTGAGCGATAGGCAGCGGCTTGTCCGGATCGCACGGGTACATGTCCTGCTCGACGATCGCGAACAGTTCCACGTCCAGCTTCTGCGCAGCCTCCAGCACCGGCCCCAACGCCGGTACGCCGGCAGGCGGTTCGCACATGACGCCCTGCGCCACGGCCGGCCCGAACGGCGTCCCCTTCGCCCGTACGTCCGCCAGGATCTCCGGATCCACCTGCTTCAGATGCAGGTACCCGATCCGCTCCCCGTACGTCTCGATCAGCTTCACGCTGTCGCCGCCGCAGTACGCGTAGTGCCCCGTGTCCAGACACAGCGACACCAGCGAGGAGTCGGTCCCGTCCAGGAACCGCTGCACGTTCTCCTCGCTGTCGATGTGCGTGTCGGCATGCGGATGCACCACGATCTGCAGCCCGTACCGCTCCCGCACCTCACGGCCCAGCCGCTCGGTCAGAGTGGTCAGATTGCGCCACTGCTCGGCCGTCAGCGTGTCGGACTCCAGCACCTCGCCGGTCTTGTCGTCCCGCCAGAAGGACGGGATGACCACCAGGTGGGACGCCCCCATGGCCTGCGCGAGCACCGCGTTGTCCGCGACGTGCGCCCAGGTCTTGTCCCACACCGCCTCGCCGTGGTGCAGGCCCGTGAACACGGTTCCGGCGGAGACCTTCAGGCCACGCCGTGAGGTCTCCTCGGTGAGGACCGCGGGATCGGTCGGCAGGTACCCGTACGGACCCAGTTCGATCCACTCGTAGCCGGAGTCCGCCACCTCGTCGAGGAACCGCTGCCACGGAACCTGCTTCGGGTCGTCCGGGAACCAGACGCCCCAGGAGTCGGGAGCCGATCCGATCCGGATGCGGGACAGTGAGGACTGGGGTGACAGGGAGCTCATGCCGGTCAGCTTCCGGGGACCGGTAAGCGCTGTCAAGGTCTCGTCCGTATGTCTGGACAAAACATTGACAGGGCTCCTTTCCCGGGGCTACAAACGCGGGGAGAGCCGCAACGAAGGGAAGCCGATGGCGTACGACCTGATCACCATGGGGCGGATCGGTGTGGACCTGTATCCGCTCCAGACCGGCGTACCGCTGCCGCAGGTGACGAGCTTCGGCAAGTTCCTCGGCGGCTCGGCGACGAACGTCGCGGTGGCCGCCGCCCGTCTCGGCCGGAACACCGCGGTGATCACCCGCACCGGCGACGACCCGTTCGGCACCTACCTGCACGAGGCCCTTCAGGGCTTCGGCGTCGACGACCGCTGGGTCACCCCGGTCCCGGGCCTGCCCACGCCGGTCACGTTCTGCGAGATCTTCCCGCCGGACGACTTCCCGCTGTACTTCTACCGGCAGCCCAAGGCGCCCGACCTCGAGATCGACGCCCATGAGCTGGACCTCGACGCCATCCGCGAGGCGCGCGTCTTCTGGGTGACCGGCACGGGCCTGAGCGAGGAGCCCAGCCGTACGGCGACGCTCGCGGCCCTCGCGCACCGCGCCAAGGCCGGTACGACGGTCTTCGACCTCGACTGGCGCCCCATGTTCTGGACGGACCCCGCCTCCGCCCGCCCCTTCTACCAGGAGGCCCTGCGCCACACGACCGTCGCGGTCGGCAACCTCGACGAGGTGGAGGTCGCGACCGGCGTGCGCGAACCGCGGGCCGCCGCGCAGGCGCTGCTGGACGCCGGCGTGGAGCTGGCGGTCGTCAAGCAGGGCCCCAAGGGCGTCCTCGCCGTCAACGGCAAGGGCGAGTCCGCCGAGGTCCCGCCCCTCCCGGTCACGGTCCTCAACGGCCTCGGCGCCGGTGACGCGTTCGGTGGCTCCCTGTGCCACGGACTGCTGGAGGGCTGGGACCTGGAAACGATCATGCGGCACGCCAACGCGGCCGGCGCCATCGTCGCCTCCCGTCTGGAGTGCTCCTCCGCCATGCCGACCCCGGCCGAGATCGAGGCCGCGCTCACCGCGGGAGCCGTCCTGTGACCGTCGACGTGACGGAGCTGGTCCGTCTGCGCACCCAACGCCCCGAGGCGATCGCGGAGGCCGCCGCCCGTCGTGAGCGGCGGGCGCTGGTCGGCACGAGCGGCCGTCTGATGATCGTGGCCGCCGACCACCCGGCCCGCGGCGCGCTCGGGGTGGGGGACCGCAGGTTCGCCATGGCCAACCGCGCCGACCTCCTCGAACGACTGTGCCTGGCGCTCTCCCGGCCCGGCGTGGACGGAGTCCTCGCGACCGCCGACATCCTGGACGACCTGCTGCTGCTCGGCGCGCTGGAGGGCAAGGTCGTCATGGGCTCGATGAACCGCGGCGGCCTGCAGGGCGCCAGCTTCGAGCTCGACGACCGCTTCACCGGCCACCGCCCCGAGGACATCGAGCGGCTGAACTTCGACGCGGGCAAGCTGCTGCTGCGCATCGACTACGACGACCCCGGCTCCCTGACCACGCTGGAGTCCACCGCCCGCGCCATCGACGCCATGGCAGAGCGCCGGCTCCCCGTGTTCGTCGAGCCGTTCATCAGCCGCCGCACCGACGAGGGCCGGCTGAGGAACGACCTGTCCGCCGAGGCCGTCACCAGGTCCATCGCCATCGCCTCCGGTCTCGGCGGCACCTCGGCCTACACCTGGCTGAAGCTCCCGGTCACCGAGAACCCCGACGACATGGCCGAGGTCATGCAGACCTCCACGCTGCCCGCCGTGCTGCTGGGCGGCGAGGTGGGTGACGACCAGGACGGGGCGTACGAGAAGTGGCGCGGCGCCCTCCAACTGCCCACCGTGCAGGGACTGGTGGTCGGCCGGTCGCTGCTCTACCCGGCGGACGGCGACGTGGCCGCCGCCGTGGACACCGCCGTAGGACTGCTGTGAGGGCCGCATGAGCAGCAACGGGCTGTACATTCCGCGGGGCGCCACCGCCGACGCCGACTACGCGTTCGACGTGGATCCCAAGCGCGCGGGCTGGGAGTACTGCAGCCTGCGGATCGTGGAGCTGACGCCGGGCGGTACACACACGTTCACCACCGGTGACAGCGAGTGGATCGTGCTTCCGCTGGAAGGCGGATGTACGGTGCAAATGGCGGATGAACAGTTCCAACTCCTGGGCAGGGCAAGCGTTTTCGAGTCGGCCACCGACTTCGCCTACGTTCCCCGTGACGCCCGGGTCCAGATCGCCTCCGGCGCGGGAGGCCGCTTCGCCCTGGCAGGAGCGAAGTGCGAGCGACGACTCCCCGCCCGCTACGGCCCCGCGCCGGAGGTCCCCGTCGAAGAGCGCGGCAGCGGCACGCAGTTGCGGCACGTCCGCAACTTCGCCTCCGCCGACGCCTTCGACTGCGACCGGCTCATCGCCGTCGAGGTCGTCACCCCCGGCGGCAACTGGTCGTCCTACCCACCGCACAAGCACGACGAGCACCGGCCCGGCGTGGAAGCGGAGTTGGAGGAGATCTACTACTTCGAGATCGCGGGCCCGAACGGTTTCGGCTATCAGCGCGTATCTCCCTCCCGTGAGGGCGGATCCGACGTCCTCGCCGAGGTCCGCTCCGGCGACGCCGTCCTCGTCCCCGACGGATGGCACGGCCCGTCCATCGCCCAGCCCGGCCACGACATGTACTACCTCAACGTCATGGCGGGACCGGGTGAGACACGGGAGTGGCGGATCTGCTTCCACCCGGACCACACGGAGGGGTACCGATGACGATCCGGCTGACCGTGGCACAGGCGCTGATCCGCTTCCTGTCCGCCCAGCACACCGAACGCGACGGCGAGCGGCGGCGGTTGATCGACGCCACCTGGGGCATCTTCGGCCACGGCAACGTGGCCGGCATCGGCCAGGCGCTCCTCGAACACCGCGACGCCATGCCGTACCACCAGGGCCGCAACGAGCAGGCCATGGTGCACGCGGCCGTCGGCTACGCGCGTCAATCGGGCCGGCTGTCCACCCACGCGGTGACGACGTCCATCGGCCCCGGCGCCACCAACCTCGTCACCGGCGCCGCCCTCGCGACGATCAACCACCTCCCGGTCCTGCTGCTGCCGGGTGACGTCTTCGCCACCCGCCCCGCCGACCCGGTCCTCCAGCAGCTCGAAGTGCCGTACGCGGGCGATGTGTCGGTCAACGACAGCCTGCGCCCGGTGTCGCGGTACTTCGACCGGATCACCCGGCCGGAAGCCCTGATCCCGGCGGCCCTCAACGCCATGCGGGTGCTCAGCGACCCCGTCGAGACCGGCGCCGTCACCCTCGCCCTCCCGCAGGACGTCCAGGCCGAGGCCCACGACTGGCCCGAGGAGTTCTTCGCCGAGCGGACCTGGGTCGTACGACGGCCCGGTGCCGATCCGACCGAACTCGCCGAAGCGGTCCGGGCGATCAGGTCGGCGCGCCGGCCCCTCGTCGTCGCCGGCGGCGGTGTCCACCACAGCCGGGCCGAGCGGGCCCTCGCGGAGTTCGCGGAAACCACCGGCATACCGGTCGCCTCCACCCAGGCCGGCAAGGGCTCCCTGCGCTGGGACCACCCCCAGGACGTCGGCGGCGTCGGCCACACCGGCACGGCGACCGCGGACGAACTCGCCCGCACCGCCGACCTGGTGATCGGCGTCGGCACCCGCTACACCGACTTCACCACCGCCTCCGGCACCCTCTTCTGCGGCGAGGGCGTCCGCTTCCTCAACCTCAACATCGCGCCCTTCGACGGCCACAAGCTCGCCGGACTGCCGCTGATCGCGGACGCCCGCAGCGGCCTGGAGGAGCTGACCCAGGCCCTGGAGATCCACGACCACCGGGTCGCCGCCTCCTACGTCGCCGAGTACACCGAGGACAAGGAGCGCTGGGAGCAGCGCGTCGACGCCTGCTACGAGGCCGACGAGCCGGACGTACGGCCGACGCAGCCGCAGGTGCTGGGCGCGCTGGACGCGATCGTCGACGAGAGCGACATCGTCATCAACGCGGCCGGCTCCCTCCCCGGCGATCTGCACAAGCTGTGGCGGGCGCGCTCGCGGGACCAGTACCACCTGGAGTACGGCTACTCCTGCATGGGCTACGAGATCCCGGCCGCGATCGGCGTGAGGATGGCCGCGCCCGACCGGCCGGTGTGGGCGCTGGTCGGCGACGGCACCTATCTGATGATGCCGACGGAGATCGTGACCGCCGTGCAGGAGGGCGTCGCGATCAAGGTCCTGCTGATCCAGAACCACGGATACGCCTCGATCGGCGGTCTGTCCGAGTCGGTCGGCGGCGAGCGGTTCGGCACCGCCTACCGCTTCCCGTCCGACGACGGCACGTACACCGGGGCGCCGCTGCCCGTGGACCTGGCCGCCAACGCCGCCAGCCTGGGCATGCGCGTCCTGCGCGCGAAGACCGTCTCGGACCTGCGCGAGGCGCTCGCCGAGGCCCGCGCCGCCGACACGCCCACATGTGTCTACGTCGAGACCGAAACCGCAGACACAGTGTCGGGGGCGCCTCCCGCGCAGGCCTGGTGGGATGTACCTGTGGCCGAGACCGCGACCCGACCGTCGGCGGTCAAGGCACGAGAGCTCTACGAACGGCACGTCTCCACCCGACGCCGCCATCTGTGCTGAATCTCCCGGGGGACGACCCCCGGACCCCCGGCAGAAAAAGCAGGTCGGCCCCCGTGACCGGCGCGGACGTCCCGAGGCGGACCTGAATGAAGGAGTAACTGGGCATGACGAAGATCGTCAACCACTGGATCGGCGGCAAGACCGTCGAAGGTGCGTCGGGCAACCACGGGCCGGTCACCGACCCGGCCACCGGCGCGGTCACCACGAAGGTCGCCTTCGCCTCCGTCGAGGAGGTCGACGCGGCGGTCGCGGCCGCCAAGGACGCCTACGCGACCTGGGGCCAGTCCTCGCTGGCCAGGCGCACGGAGATCCTGTTCAAGTTCCGTGCGCTGCTGGACGCCAACCGGGACGCGATCGCCGAGCTGATCACCGCCGAGCACGGCAAGGTGCACTCCGACGCGCTCGGCGAGGTCGCCCGCGGTCTGGAGATCGTCGACCTGGCCTGCGGGATCAGCGTGCAGCTCAAGGGCGAGCTGTCGACGCAGGTCGCCACCCGGGTCGACGTGGCCTCGATCCGCCAGCCGCTGGGTGTCGTCGCGGGCATCACGCCGTTCAACTTCCCGGCGATGGTCCCGATGTGGATGTTCCCGATCGCCATCGCGTGCGGCAACACCTTCGTGCTCAAGCCCAGCGAGAAGGACCCCTCGGCCTCGATCAAGCTCGCCGAGCTGCTCGCCGAGGCCGGCCTGCCGGACGGCGTCTTCAACGTCGTCCACGGCGACAAGGTGGCCGTGGACCGGCTCCTGGAGCACCCGGACGTCAAGGCCGTCTCCTTCGTCGGCTCGACCCCGATCGCCCGCTACATCCACACCACCGCCTCCGCCAACGGCAAGCGTGTACAGGCCCTGGGCGGCGCCAAGAACCACATGCTGGTCCTCCCGGACGCCGACCTGGACGCGGCGGCCGACGCGGCCGTCTCCGCGGCCTACGGCTCGGCGGGCGAGCGCTGCATGGCCATCTCCGCGGTCGTCGCGGTCGGCGCGATCGGCGACGAGCTGGTGGAGAAGATCCGCGAGCGCGCCGAGAAGATCAAGATCGGTCCCGGCAACGACCCCACCTCCGAGATGGGCCCGCTGATCACCGCCGCCCACCGCGACAAGGTGGCCTCCTACGTCTCCGGCGCCGCAGCGGAGGGCTGCGAGGTCGTCCTCGACGGCACCGGCCACACCGTGGACGGCTTCGAGGACGGCCACTGGATCGGCATCTCCCTGCTCGACAAGGTGCCGACCACCGCCAAGGCCTACCGGGACGAGATCTTCGGCCCCGTGCTGACCGTGCTGCGCGTGGACACCTACGAGGACGGCGTTGCCCTCATCAACGCCTCCCCGTTCGGCAACGGCACCGCGATCTTCACCCGGGACGGCGGCGCCGCCCGCCGCTTCCAGCTGGAGATCGAGGCCGGCATGGTCGGCGTGAACGTCCCGATCCCGGTCCCCGTCGGCTACCACAGCTTCGGCGGCTGGAAGGACTCCCTCTTCGGCGACCACCACATCTACGGAAACGACGGCACGCACTTCTACACCCGCGGCAAGGTCGTCACCACCCGCTGGCCCGACCCCTCCGAGGCCCCGGCCGGCGTCGACCTGGGCTTCCCCCGCAACCACTGACATAGGCCCCGGGGCCGTCCGCACAGCGGACGGCCCCCTTTTTTGTGCGCCTTTTCTGTGCGCCGCGCCTACGGTTCCCGCACGGCTGAAATGGGCCGCATTCCGGCGATGGTGTGCGGTATCCGGGATCAAAAGCCCACTCGATCTACGGATTTCGTAGATAAACACCTATTGACGCGTCGGTTTTCGTCGGGGTTCCATTCAGCGCAATCCCCTGCCCCTGGCGATCGGAACCGCGCATGACCGACACGCTCCGCCCCGTCGACACCGTCGTCGACGCGCCTCACGGCCCACAGCAGCTCAAGCGCTCCATCGGCGTGGTGGGCGGAACCCTCCTCACCCTCTCCTGCGTCACCCCGGCCTCCACGCTGTTCGTGGTCGTCCCGGACCTCTTCGGCTCGCTCGGCACCGCCACCGCCCTGACGATCGCCATCGGCTCCCTCCTCTGTATCGCCGTGGCGTTCTGCTACTCCGAGCTGGGCACCCTCATCCCCAGCGCGGGCGGCGAGTACGCCATGGTCTCGACGATGGCGGGCCGGCTCGCGGGCTGGCTGGTCTTCGTCCTCTCCCTGCTGGTCGTCATGATCGTGCCGCCGGTGATCGCGATGGGCACGGCCGACTACCTAGCCCCGGTCGTCCACCTCGACCCCGCCATGACCGGCGCCGGCGTGATGCTCCTGGCCACCCTCGCGGGCCTGCTCGACCTGCGCGCCAACGCCTGGATCACCGGCGTCTTCCTGGTCCTGGAGGTCATCGCGGCCGGCGTCGTCGCCCTGCTGGGCTTCACCCACAGCCACCGCGGCCTCGGCAGCCTCACCTCGATGCAGGTGACGGGCGCGCACGGCCACACGGACACGGTGACCGCCATGCTGGTGGTCTCGGGACTGGCCATCGCCCTCTTCGTCACCCAGGGCTTCTCGACGGCCGTCTACCTCTCCGAGGAACTGGAGCACCCGCGCCGCAACGTCGCCCGCACCGTCCTGGCCACCCTCGCCATCTCGACGGTGATCATCCTGGTGCCGGTGGTGGCGATCACCCTGGGCGCCTCGGACCTCTCCGAGCTGACCGGCGGTGACATCAGCTCCATGGTCACCGCCTGGTCCGACTCCGCGGTCGGCACCTTCGTCAGCCTCTGCGTGGCCCTCGCGATCATCAACGCGGGCATCGTCATGGTCATCCAGAACTCCCGCGTCCTGTTCGCCTCGGCCCGTGACAAGGCCTGGCCCCAGCCGGTCAACGACGTCTTCGCCAAGCTCGGCCGCTTCGGCTCCCCCTGGGTCGCCACCCTCGCCGTCGGCGTCCCCGGCGCCCTGCTCTGCTTCGTCAACCTGGACACCCTGTACGGCGTCACGGGCGTCTCGGTGACCGGCATGTACCTCCTGGTCGCGGTCGCCGCCCTCCTCTGCCGCCGCGGCGCCCACAAGCACACCCCTGCCTGGCGCATGCCCCTGTGGCCCGCGATGCCGGTCCTCCTCATCGCGGTCCTCGCCTACATCCTCACCCAGCAGGAGACGGCCTACCTGCTGTGGACGGGCGGCATCACGGCGGCCGCGACCCTGTACTGGGCCCTGTACCTCCGCCCCCGCAAGGACACGAGGTGGCTGGTGTCGATCCCGGAGGACGCCCGGGCATAGCGTCTCCTACCGCACCTGGTGTACGTGCCGGGCGGACCGTACGTCCGTGGGAGGGCCGGGGGTTCACCCCGGGGTCTGCCTCCTTTGTCGGTGGCGCCCTTTACGGTTGACGCATGGATCTTCGACTGCCCCACCCGCGAGGGCCGCTGCGGAGGCCCCGACGGCTGCTGGCCGCCGGGGCCGCCGTCGTCGTACTCGCGGGCGCGGGAACGTGGACGGCCGTCGCCTCGGACAGCAAGCCCCCGGTGCACGAGACCGACCGCATCATGGCCATCGACGGTGTCCGCGTCGACACCTCGTACTTCACGTCCGGCCCCGCCGGCCGCAGGCCCGCCGTGCTGCTGGCCCACGGCTTCGGCGGCAGCAAGCAGGACGTACGGCAGCAGGCGGAGGACCTCGCCAGAGACGGCTACGCGGTACTGACCTGGTCCGCCCGGGGCTTCGGCAGGTCCACGGGCAAAATCGGCCTCAACGACCCCAAGGGCGAGGTAGCGGACGTCTCCCGGCTCATCGACTGGCTGGCCAAGCAGCCCCAGGTCCAGCTCGACAAGCCCGGCGACCCGCGCGTGGGCGTCGCCGGCGCCTCGTACGGCGGCGCGATCTCCCTGCTCGCCGCCGGTCACGACCGGCGCGTGGACGCCATCGCCCCGGCGATCACCTACTGGAACCTCGCGGACGCCCTGTTCCCGAACGGCGTCTTCAAGAAGCTGTGGGCCGGCATCTTCGTCAACTCCGGTGGCGGCTGCGAGAAGTTCGAGCCGCAGCTGTGCCGGATGTACGAGCGGGTCGCCGAGTCGGGCACGCCCGACGCCCAGGCCCGCGAACTGCTCCAGGCCCGCTCTCCCTCCGCCGTCGGCAGCCGCATCAAGGTGCCCACCCTGCTGATGCAGGGCCAGACCGACTCCCTCTTCCCGCTCGGCCAGGCGGACGCGGCCGCGAAGGCGATCCGCGCCAACGGCGCCCCGGTGGACGTCGACTGGATCGCCGGCGGGCACGACGGCGGCGACATGGAGACCGGCCGGACGCAGTCACGCGTGCGTGCCTGGTTCGACCGGTACCTCAAGGACGACAAGGGCACCGACACCGGCCCGGCCTTCCGCGTCACCCGCACCGGAGGCGTCGACTCCACCAGCGGCGCGGCCCAGTTGCGCGGCGCCACCGACACCACCTACCCGGGCCTGGAGAGCGGGCGGCGCCCGGTCGCCCTGCGCGGCACCCAGCAGCGCTTCGACAACCCGCCCGGCGCCAGCCCGCCCGGGGTCTCGGCCCTGCCCGGCCTCGGCGGCGCGGGCGGCCTCGCCCAGCTGTCCTCGCTCGGCGTCGGCGTCTCGCTGGACTTCCCCGGCCAGTACGCCCACTTCGAGTCGGAGCCGCTCACGACCGGCCTGCGCATCACCGGATCGCCGACCGTCACCGTGCACGTGAAGTCGACGAGCGACGACGCCGTCCTCTTCGCGAAGGTGTACGACGTCGGGCCCGGCGGCGGCACCCCCGTGCTGCCCTCGCAGCTGGTGACGCCGATACGCGTCGAGGGCGCCAGGGCCGGCAAGGACGTCACGATCACCCTCCCGGCGATCGACCACGAGGTCGAGCAGGGGCACCGGCTCCGCCTGGTCCTCGCCTCCACCGACCTCGGCTACGCCTCCCCGACCGCCCCGGCGACGTACACCGTCTCGCTCAAGGGCGACCTGACGGTGCCCACGGCCCCGGGTGTGTCGACCGCCGCCGCCCCGCTGCCGTCCTGGGTGTGGTGGCTGCCGCCGGCCGGCGCGGTCATCGCCCTGGCCCTGCTCCTGACGAGCCGTCGCCGCACGACCGCGGCACCGCCGCCCGACCCGGACCTCGCCGACATCCCGCTGCAGATCACCGGCCTCAGCAAGCGGTACGCCCGCTCCGCCGACCGGTACGCCGTGCGGGAGGTGACCTTCCGCGTCGAGAAGGGCCAGGTCCTCGGCCTGCTGGGGCCGAACGGCGCGGGCAAGACGACCACCCTGCGCATGCTGATGGGCCTGATCAAGCCGGACGCCGGCGAGATCCGCGTCTTCGGCCACGCCATCCGCCCCGGCGCCCCGGTCCTCTCCCGGGTCGGCGCCTTCGTGGAGGGCGCGGGCTTCCTGCCGCACCTGTCCGGCCGGGAGAACCTGGAGCTGTACTGGCAGGCCACGGGCCGCCCGCCCGAGGACGCCCATCTGGAGGAGGCCCTGGAGATCGCCGGGCTCGGCGACGCGCTCGCCCGGGCCGTGCGCACCTACTCCCAGGGCATGCGCCAGCGCCTGGCCATCGCCCAGGCCATGCTCGGCCTGCCGGACCTGCTCATCCTCGACGAACCGACCAACGGCCTGGACCCGCCGCAGATCCGGGAGATGCGGGAGGTGATGATCCGCTACGCGGCCGCCGGCCGCACGGTCATCGTCTCCAGCCACCTCCTCGCGGAGGTCGAGCAGTCCTGCACGCACCTCGTCGTCATGGACCGCGGCCGGCTCGTCCAGGCGGGACCGGTCGGGGAGATCGTCGGCTCGGGCGACACCCTGCTCGTCGGCACCGCCGCGCCCGTGGAGGAGCCGGTCGTCGAGAAGGTCGCCACCCTGCCGGGCGTCGCCTCCGCGGTGCCCGCCGACGGCGGCCTCCTCATCCGGCTCGACCCCGACGGCAGCGCCCAGCGCCTGGTCGTCGAGCTCGTACGGCTCGAAGTGCCCGTCCAGTCGGTGGGCCCGCACCGCCGCCTGGAGGACGCCTTCCTCACCCTGATCGGAGGTTCCGCATGAGCACGCTCGTCGAGCGCACCGAGACCGCCTCCGGTTACCGGGCGGGCCGCACCCTGCCCCTGCGGGTCGAGCTGGTACGACAGTTGAAGCGCCGCCGCACGCTCGTCATGGGCGCGATCCTCGCCGCGCTGCCGTTCGTGCTGCTCATCGCCTTCGCCATCGGCAACCCGGGCGAGCGGGGCGGCCAGGTGACCCTGATGGACACGGCGACGGCGTCCGGCGCCAACTTCGCCGCCGTCAACCTGTTCGTGTCGGCCGGTTTCCTGCTGGTCATCCCGGTCGCCCTGTTCTGCGGGGACACCGTCGCCTCGGAGGCCGGCTGGTCCTCCCTGCGCTATCTGCTGGCCGCACCCGTGCCGCGCGCCCGCCTGCTGTGGTCCAAGCTCGTCGTCGGACTCGGCCTCAGCCTCGCCGCGATGATCCTGCTGCCGGTGGTCGCCCTGGCCGTCGGCACGGCCGCCTACGGCTGGGGCCCGCTGCAGATCCCCACCGGCGGCGCGCTGGACACCGGCACGGCCACGCAGCGCCTGCTGGTGGTGGTGGCGTACATCTTCGTGTCCCAACTGGTCACCGCGGGGCTGGCGTTCTGGCTGTCGACCAAGACCGACGCGCCGCTCGGCGCGGTCGGCGGCGCGGTCGGCCTGACCATCGTCGGCAACGTCCTGGACGCCGTGACCGCCCTCGGCCACTGGCGGGACTTCCTGCCCGCGCACTGGCAGTTCGCCTGGGCGGACGCCGTCCAGCCGCACCCGGAGTGGTCCGGCATGATCCAGGGCACCGCGATTTCCATAACGTACGCGCTCGTCCTGTTCGCCCTGGCCTTCCGCGGTTTCGCCCGCAAGGACGTGGTCTCCTAGGGCCTGTTGCGAAAGTCCCGCCGTCCGCCCGGAGGGCGGGCCCTGCGGCGTCCGGTGCGTGCTCTCGGCGTGCCGGGTGCAAGCCCTCGTACTGGACGTACTTGGGTTTGTGCCCGGTGCGGCGAGAGTGCGTGCCGGGCGTCGCGGGGCAGGCGGGACTTTCGCAACAGGCCCTAGGTCAACGGAGGGTCACCCACCGGTCTCGGCGGGCCATGATCGTGGCCGCTTCGAGATCCATCCGCAACGGTTCGTCACGCACGTTCCGACCCCCTCCGCCGTCACAGTCACAGACGGCGACGCCTACACGGCCGTTCGAACCACCGGTCAATCGGCAGAGGGGGCACGGAAGATGGAGCAGCGGTACCCAACATCAGGGCCCGACACGGCACACCGTCGGACCCGACGGCTGCGCGTCGCCCTGCTCGCCCTCGCGGCGACAGGCGGCCTGCTGCTCACGGCGTGCAGCGCGGGCCAGGAGAGCAACACCAGTTCGGCGGACCGCTCGCACCGCACCGGCGGCCTCCCGGCCCCGGCCGGCTCGGCGGCGGCCGGGGAGCAGCGCGCCGAGAGCCCGGACGACAGCCCGTCCGCCGACCACCTCTCCACCTTCGCCCTCGACGTCGACACCGCCTCCTACGGCTACGCCCGCCGGGTCCTCGCCGACGGCCGGCTGCCGGACCCCTCGCAGGTGCGCCCCGAGGAGTTCGTCAACAGCTTCCGCCAGGACTACGACCGCCCCGACGGCAACGGCTTCTCGGTCACCGTCGACGGCGCCCGCACCGACAGCGCCGGCTGGTCCCTGGTCCGCGTCGGCCTCGCCACCCGCGCCGCCGACTCCGGCGAACGCCCGCCCGCCGCGCTCACGTTCGTCGTCGACGTCTCGGGCTCCATGGGTGAGCCCGGCCGCCTGGACCTCGCGAAGAAGTCCCTCGACACGATGACCGACCAGCTCGGCGACGACGACTCGGTCGCCCTGGTGACCTTCAGCGACGAGGCGCGGACCGTCCTGCCGATGACCCGCCTCGGCGGCCACCGCGGCAGGGTGCACGACGCCGTCGACGACCTGGAGACCGAGGACTCCACCAACCTCGGCGCGGGCGTCGAGAAGGGCTACGCCACCGCCACCGACGGCCTGCGCGAGGGCGCGACCAACCGGGTCGTACTGATCTCCGACGGTCTCGCCAACACCGGCGACACGCACGCCGACTCCATCCTCGAACGTGTCTCCCGTGAACGCCGCGACCACGGCATCACGCTCTTCGGGGTCGGCGTCGGCAGCGACTACGGCGACGCCCTGATGGAACGCCTCGCCGACAAGGGCGACGGCCACACCGCCTACGTCTCCGGCGACGACGACGCCCGCAAGGTCTTCGTCGACCAGCTCCCGCAGAACATCGAACTCACCGCCCGGGACGCCAAGGCCCAGGTCGCCTTCGACCCGGAGACCGTCGCCGAGTTCCACCTCGTCGGCTACGACGACCGCAAGGTCGCCGACGAGGACTTCCGCGACGACAACGTCGACGGCGGCGAGGTCGGCCCCGGCCACACCGTCACCGCCCTGTACGCCGTGCGCACCAAGCCCGGCGCCGACGGCCACCTCGCCACCGCCAGCGTCCGCTGGCTCGACCCGAAGTCCCGTGCCCCGCACGAGGAGTCCGGCCAGCTGGAGACCGACGCCCTGCACGACGGCGTGTGGAGCGCCCCCAGCCGCTTCCAGGTCACCGCGGTCGCCGCCTACTTCGCCGACACCCTGCGCACCCGCGCCTCCGAGGCCGACGACGTCGGCTCCCTCCCCGGCAATCCCGGCCTCCGCGAACTCGGCGAGCGGGCCCACGCGTTGGCGAAGAAGACCGAGGACCAGGACGTCGACCGGCTGGCGGAGGCGATCGACGAGGCGAGCGCCATGAAATGATCCGGCCCCATTGACTCCTCCTTACTTGCGAGTAAGTTGTGCTCCCAGTCCGAGCCGACCGGGAGCCGTCATGGGCGTACGCAAGGATCTGAAGCGGGCCAAACGACGCGGTGACCTGGCCGCGCGCACCAGGGTCGAGGTCGTCAGGGACGCGTCCGGCGCGGTGCGCGAGGCCCGCACTGCGCCGATGGCGACGACACCCACCACCGGCAGCACCGCCGACCTGCCCTACACCAACGCGGCCGAGGCCCCGGACGCCGTGATCCTGCGCCGCAAGCTGCACGGCACCTGGCAGCCGGTCACCGCGGCCGCCTTCGCCCGCGAAGTGAGCGCCGTCGCCAAGGGGTTGATCGCGGCCGGCCTCGAACCGGGCGGCCGGGTCGCGGTGATGTCCCGCACCCGCTACGAGTGGACGGTCCTCGACTTCGCCGTCTGGGCGGCCGGCGGTCAGACCGTCCCGGTCTACGCCACCTCCTCCGCCGAGCAGGTCGAGTGGATCGTCCGCGACTCCGGCGCCCGCTTCGTCGTCACCGAGACCGCCGACAACACCGCCACGGTGACGACCGGAACCGCCGGTCACCGGACCCCGCCCCACACCTGGGAGTTGGACGAGGGCGCGCTCACCGAGCTCACCGTCCTCGGCCGGGACGTCCCCGACGAGGAGGTCACCAAACGCCGTACCGCCCTGACGCCCGACACGATCGCGACGATCTGCTACACCTCCGGCACCACCGGCCGGCCCAAGGGCTGTGTGCTCACCCACGCCAACCTGCACGCCGAGGCCGCCAACACGGTCGAACTGCTGCACCCCGTCTTCAAGGAGGTCACCCGCCAGCAGGCCTCCACCCTCCTCTTCCTCCCGCTCGCCCACATCCTCGGCCGCACCCTGCAGATCGCCTGTCTGATGGCCCGCATCGAGATCGGCCACTGCCCCAGCATCAAGCCCGACGAACTCCGGCCCGCCCTCAAGGAGTTCCGCCCCACCTTCCTGGTCGGCGTGCCGTACCTCTTCGAGAAGATCCACGACGCCGGCCGCGCCACCGCCGAGAGGATCGGCCGGGGCGCCTCCTTCGACCGCGCCGACCGCGTCGGCGTCCGCTTCGCAGCGGCGTACCTCGACAAGTTCCTCGACCGGGGCAAGGGCCCGGGTCCCGCCCTGTACGCCGCCTGGGCCCTCTACGACCTGCTGGTCTACCGCCGTGTCCGCAAGGAACTCGGCGGCCGCATGCGCTACGCCATCAGCGGCGGCTCCCCGCTCGACCGCAACCTCAACCTCTTCTTCTACGCGGCCGGGATCATCGTCTACGAGGGCTACGGCCTGACCGAGACCAGCGCGGCCGCCACCATCGTGCCCCCGCTCAGGCCCCGCCCGGGCACCGTCGGCCAGCCCGTTCCCGGCACCGCGGTGCGCATCGCCGACGACGGCGAGGTCCTGATCAAGGGCGGCATCGTCTTCGGCGCCTACTGGAACAACCCGGCGGCCACGGACGCCGTGCTCCAGGACGAGTGGTTCGCCACCGGCGACCTCGGCGCGCTCGACGAGGACGGCTATCTCACCATCACCGGCCGCAAGAAGGACATCCTCGTCACCTCCGGCGGCAAGAACGTCTCCCCGGCCGTCCTGGAGGACCGGCTGCGCAGTCGCCCGCCGATCGGCCAGTGCGTCGTCGTCGGCGACAACCGCCCCTTCGTCGCCGCCCTCATCAGCCTCGAACCCGAGGCGGTCGCCCACTGGCTGACCGTCCGCGGGCTGCCCGCCGACACCCCGATGTCCGAGGTGGTACGGGACCCCCGCATGCGCGCCGACGTCCAGCGGGCCGTCGACTACGCCAACGAGGCGGTCTCGCGCGCCGAGTCGATCCGCGCCTTCACGCTGGTCGAGGGCGAGTTCAACGAGGAGAACGGCCTGCTCACCCCGTCCCTGAAGGTCAAGCGGCACGCCGTGCGGGCCGCCTACGCGGACGAGATCGAGGCGCTGTACGCCAAGTAGCCGCCCGCGCACGCGAAAGCGGGCCGCCGATGTGCTCGACGACCCGCTTCGGCGGTACCGCGGTCAGCTGTTGCTGGCGCCGTTGCCCGACAGGACCGGGATGTTGTCCAGGATGTGCGACAGCGGCTCGTCGCCCTTGGCCTGGGTGGAGTTCTCGGTGCACTGCTGGTTCTGCGGGGCCGAGAGGATCGGGATGTCCTGCACGCCGATGTTGGCGATGAGGGCGGCGACGGACTGGACGTTGACCTTCGCCGGCAGGCCGACGCAGGGCTTGTTCAGGGTGCCCTGCACGAGCGAGAGCTGGGGGCTCATGTCTCCGTGCGTGGCCTGGTTGCCGTACTTCTGGACGGCGCCGTTGCCGTTGAGGGTTTGCACCCCGTCGTCGTTGCCGATGGCCAGCGCCGGGGCGGCGCCGGCGGCCGTCACGCCGGCGATGGAGGCGGCGATGGCCGCGCTTGCCCACAGCTTCTTCATGTTCGTTCCCTTTCGGAGAGCGGACTCCGGTGCGAAGTTTCGGAGAGCGGACCCCGTTGCAGAGCCGCGTTTTGATCAACCGCCGACCGCGGGTTTGGTTGCGCTGGATGCCCCGTTCGGCCCAGTGCGGGAGAGAAAGTGTTATCTCGTTACGGACGTGACTCGTCCCCGACGTACCTCCTCACCGACAGGCGAAGGAACTTCCCCGGACAGGGAGGTAGCCCTGCATACGCGGTGGGTCGCTCGGGCGGGGGCTCTGTCCGGCCGGGATCAGTGGCCGGTCGGCGACCAGGCCCGCGAACACCTGGTCGGCCTTCCTGCGGTCCCAGCGCAGGGTCGAGCCGACGCCCTGGATGACCGGGTTGAAGCCGGCGATCGGCACGGTGGCGAACTCGGTGTGCGACAGCGGCACCCGGCTCAGCACCGACGCCAGCTCCATCAGATCACCTGCGCCGAAGCCCTGGTCGACGGATGCGGCACCGAGAAGGGTGCGCCCGACACGCGCCATCGCCTCGGGGTCGGTGAGCACCCGCCGGGACATCAGGTCCCGCAACGCCGCGACCAGGAACCGTTGCTGACGCTGGATCCGGCCGAGGTCCGCGGTGGAGTCCACATGGCGCGAGCGGACGTACTGCAGGGACCGCCCGCCGCCGAGCCGGTGCCGGCCGGGCGCGAGGTCGAGCTTGGTGGCCGAGTCCTTCAGCCGGCGCGCCGTGCACACCTCTACCCCGCCGACCTGGTCGACGGCGTCCATGAACCGGCGGAAGTCGATCTGCAGGAAGTGGTCGATCGGCACGTGCGTCATGTCCTGCACCGTGCGCACGGTGAGCTGGGCGCCGCCCTCGGCATAGGCGTTGTTGAGTTTGGCCGGATGCGCCGGGCGCTCTTCCCCGGTGAAATCGTCCCGGCGGGCGGGAATCTGCGCCAGGGAATCGCGCGGCAGACCGACCACGCTCACCCGGTCCCGGCGTTCGGAGACATGGACGAGCATCATCACGTCCGTGCAGTCGCAGGCGACACCGCCCGCGTGGAACTTCCGCTTTTCCTCGGCCGTGATGGTGTCGCGGCCGTCGGTTCCCAGCAAAAGGATGTTCGTTCCGTGCGCCGCTTTCTCGGGAGCGCGGAACGCGGAGTTGCCGAGAAGGGGTACGGCGGCCAGCAGCACCATTCCCGGAATGAGCAGGCGCCGCAGTGATGTCCGGAAACGCAAGGGGTTCTTCGCCATGCGAGGAAGGTAAGCGAACGGGCCGCCGAGAATTCGGCGGCCCGCTGTGTGCGTCGTCCGATCAGCTGTGGCTGGCGCCGTTGCCGGACAGGACCGGGATGTTGTCCAGGATGTGCGACAGCGGCTCGTCGCCCTTGGCCTGGGTGGAGTTCTCGACGCACTGCTGGTTCTGCGGGGCCGAGAGGATCGGGATGTCCTGCACGCCGATGTTGACGGCGGAGAGGATGGACTGGGCGTTGACCTTCGCGGGCAGGCCGATGCAAGGCTTGTTCAGCGAACCCTGGACCAGAGCCATCTGCGGGCTCATGTTCCCGTACGTCGCCTGGTTGCCGTAGATCTGCTCGGCGCCGTTGCCGTTGACGGTCTTGACGCCACCGTCGTTGCCGATCGCCAGCGCCTGGGGCGCGAACGCGGCCGAGGCTCCGACAACGGAAGCGGCGACCACAGCGGCCGACATAACCTTCTTGATCACTTGCTGGTCCCTTCTGGAGTAACCCCGTCCACCGGAGCGCCCTGAACAACTCGGCCCGGACCGCTTGGTTGCTCCCGTTCACTCCAATGGCCGCAGGCGAATCCCGACAGGGTGAAGCCGCGGAACCAAAAACGTCGCCTCTGGTTGATGGGGGGTCAGGAGTGTGTGCTTCAGGAAAGGACCGGAGAAATGTTCAAGAAGGCAATGGCCGTCACGGCGGTCGCGGCGTCCGTCGTCGGTGCTTCGGCGGCCCTCGCGCCCCAGGCGCTGGCCATTGGCAACGACGACGGCGTCAAGACCGTGAACGGCAACGGTGCCGCGCAGGTCTACGGCAACGGCACGACCAAGGGCGCCATGAGCCCCCAGGCCTCCCTGGTCCAGGGCACGGCGAACAAGCTCTGTGTCGGCCTGCCGGCGAAGGTGAACGCCCAGTCCCTCGTCGCCATCCTCGCCAACGTCGGCGTCCAGGACATCCCGGTCCTGTCGGCCCCGCAGAACCAGCAGTGTGCCGAGAACTCGACGCAGGCCAAGGGCGACGAGCCGCTGTCGCACATCGTCGACAACATCCCGGTCCTGTCCGGCAACGGCGCCAGCAACAGCTGATCGCGGCACCACCGGAGCGGCCCGGTCGGCCCGCCCTCTTCCGGGCGAGCCGACCGGGCCGCTTTTCCTATTGTGGGTACGCCCTGGGAGAGGGGTTTTCTGCTCCTCTTGGGTCAAACCGGCGATTCAACACGGGGCGTTCGAGTGAATTGTGCCGCACCCCACGTTCCGCAGTTTCTTCCGCTGTCTATTCCTCGTTTTGCAGCCTGCAGGTCATGGTGCGAGCCGTTCAAGCTGTGCTCGCTCGGTTTCGGCCGTCACCAGGACATGACCGCAGAGAAGGGAAAGCTCATGAAGAAGACCGCCGCTGTCGTCGCCGGCGTGATCATGGCTCTCGGCATGGCCGCCCCGGCCTTCGCGGACGCCGAGGCCGAGGGTGCCGCGATCGGTTCCCCGGGGTTCCTCTCGGGCAACGTGGTCCAGGTCCCGATCCACGTTCCGATCAACGTGTGCGGCAACACCGTCAACGTCATCGGTCTGCTGAACCCCGCCATCGGCAACTCGTGCAGCAACGACTGACGACGTAACGCTCGAAGCACCAGCCTCGCGGCTGTGTCATGGCCGGCCCTGGACGCCTTGTCTCCGTTCCAGGGCCGGCTTTTCCCACTTCTCCCAGCAGGAAGACAACGAGAGTGCGACAGACCCTGAGCAAGGGAATGGTCGCGGCCGCCGCCGCGACGAGCATCCTGTCCCTGTACGGCAGCCCCGCCCTCGCCGACTCGCACACGGGTGGGGCCGCCAAGGGTTCGCCGGGCGTCCTGTCCGGCAACAACGTCGAGGCCCCCGTCGAGGTGCCCGTCAACGCCTGCGGCGACTCCGTCAACGTGGTCGCCGGACTCGACCCGGCGTTCGGCAACCACTGCGCGAACGACTCGGGTTCGCACAAGCGCCGCGCACACCAGAGGTCGCACGAGGGCTTCGGCGACGACACCGGGTACGGCGACGAGGACTCCGGTTACGGCGAGACGGGGTACGGCGGCCACGGGGGCGGCCACAACGGTGGCGGCGGATACGGCGACCACACCCAGCCACCCGTGCATGTCGACCACACGCCGCCCCCCGGACACGGCGACCACACGCCCCCGCCCGGTGGCGGTCACCACTCCCCGCCGCCGCATGGTGGAGGGAACCACACCCCGCCCCCGTACGGCGGCCACTCCTCCCCGCCTCCGCATGGTGGAGGGG